>CALFBF010000145.1 GCA_937949965.1 uncultured Roseibacillus sp. | reverse complement strand
ATTCTCCAGCTTCCGCCGCCAAGCCTCGTTCTCCGCCGCGACACCCATGAGGTGCTCTTCGTGCCCGCAACGTTGCTTATTTTTCCAGAAGATCTTGGAGAAGAAGAGGAGGGCGAGGAAGGAGCAGGCAAAGAACCAAAGGACGGCGGAACTGGCAATACTCTGCCAGCGGTGGCTGGGGTCAAAAGCCCATTGATTACAAGCGGCGGTGAAGCTGATAAGTTGGATGCCGGCGAAGATGAGGAACCGGCTCGGCAGTGGGTCTTCGCAGCGCAGGTAGTAGAAAAAGGCCACGAAAGTGTTCGCAAAAATGACGAGGGAGAAAGGGGTGTCGAAGAGCCAGAGGAAAATGGATAGCATTCCCGCCCCTTTGCTTGGTGGGATGAAATGGGAAGATCCGACCAAGGGAGTGAAACTGAGAAGGGTCTCGGCAGCAATTGCACTGAAAAGCCCGAAGAGAGTGCCGATCGCGAGACAGCTGATCAGGCTGAAGGCGCGTTTGCAAGCTTCCCAGATGGCTCCGCCAAAGATTTCTTCCGGGTCGAGCGGAATCATAGCAAACTGTTAGCAGAGATTTTCGAGGAGGGCAAATGGGGGAAGGGACTGTTCTTTGTCAGGACATTGCGTGTTGAGATTGCGTCTCGATTTTGGTTTGGTCCTTTTCGCTAGCAGGGCTAGCTTCTGCCCTCGACTCTATGAAGAAGTTTTTGGCTGTTCTCTGGCCCTTTCTGGTAGCTGCCCTTGGTGGGGTGTTGTTAGGTCTTTGCTTTGCGCCATGGAACTGGTCTGATCTGGTCTGGCTAGCCCCTGTTTGCTGGCTGTCGGCACTCTGGTTGGGAGTGGGTGAGAGGAGATGTAAACGCAAGGGCTTCGCCATTGGGATGGTCGCTGGAGTCGCTTTCTGGGCGCTGAATCTTAAGTGGCTGTCGGTAGTTACGGGGCCTGCTTATCTCGTTCTTGCCATTTATCTCGCTTTGTTTTTTGGTTTTTTCGGTTTGTTCGCTTCTTCGGTGGGCAATCCCTTTCGTGGCGAGCGCAAGGCCCGCAGTCGAGTAGAGCTCATGGGGCGTTCCCTCGCCTTCGCCGCCGTGAATGCAGGATTGTGGTGCGGCCTAGAGTGGCTACGCGGTCTTTTGCTCACCGGATTTGGCTGGAATGGGCTGGGAGTCACTTTTCACAATCGGCTTCCGTTGGCACAGGGTGCCGAGCTGGTAGGGGTCGTGGGCTTAGCCTTTCTCCCTATTTTCATGGCTGCGGTTGCGGTTCAGGTAGGGATGCGTTTGGTGGTCTCGGTGCGGACGGGACGCATCGAGCGGCATTGGGACTTTATGGTGGCAGTGCTGCTGTTAGTGATTTCCTTCAGCTATGGGGTTTTACGGATGTCGATGATTAATGGAGCGCCCAGCGAGATCCTTCGCGTGCTGTTAGTGCAGATGGATATTCCACAAGTAGCTGGGCGGGTGCTTTGGAAAGGGGCAGACGTTCACGCTGGTTACGAGGGCGAGACCAAAAAAGCGCTCGCTCAGATTGATGCCAAGAATGCTGATTTGATTGCGAACGCAGAAGGTGAAGTAGAGCTGGAGGCCATCGATTGGGTCATCTGGCCGGAGGTGGTGTTGTATGGTGCTTTGTTGAATGGCGGAGAGGAAGGCTTGGCCATTTTCGAACCCTCTAACTCCACCATCGAACGCATGCGAGAGGCGGGAGTGAGAAGCCTCCTCGCGGGGGTCTGGGAGGTGGATGCCGAACGGACAGAGGCTGGTCTGCGGATGCGAGAGGATGGGCAGCAGTATAATGCCCTGCTGGCAGTCGACCCCGCCGGAGAACTCGCAGTGCATCGTAAGCAGCACCTTGTACTTTACGGAGAGTTCATCCCCTTCGTCGATTCAGTGAAGTGGATGGGTGATATCTATGAGAAGATAGCGGGCGTGCCATGGGCGGGGAACTTAGGTCGCGGAACGGGAGCAGAAGGATTTGTCCTCCCTGGCGCTGGGGGGGAGATCAACGTGATTCCTTCCATTTGTTTCGAGGATACTGTCCCGCGCGTGGTGCGGAAGTTCAGTAAAGGCTCGCGCGAGGTTATCGTCAATATCACCAATGACGGTTGGTTCGGCGAGAGCGAGGGCTCACAACAGCACTTTCAAAATGCCCTCTTCCGTTCTATCGAACTCCGCCGTCCAACCCTACGCGCCGCTAACCGCGGTGTGACCGGAGTGGTCTCTGCCACCGGAAGCCTCGTTCAGTATGAGACCGGGGAACGGCAGCTTTTAGAGGATGAGGAAGGGAAGCCCTTTGTCCGGGGAAGTATCTACGGAAAAGCGCGTATCATGACCGAAGGAGGTCCCACCCTCTATGCGCGAGCAGGAGATTGGTTTGCAGTCCTGGGATTCGGAATTGCGATAGCCTTTGCCGTAGGGCGGTGGCAGTTAGAGCGTAGGAAACCTTCCGCGCACTCAGCTAGTTCGCAATCAATGACTGGGGAAGAACTCTCATAGGATGCCTCCGGTAACCTGCTTGCAGGAAAACATGATTCCAAGTTTTCTCAAATCGAGGCAGTTTGAAAGCCTGTTGAAAGAGTTCGTCAGGTTTCGAACCAAAAAAGGGTTGAGGGAAATTGGGGGCGCTTTCTTGGAATGAGGTTATTGGAGGTGCTCCTTAGTCGACCGGTTCAAGTTCAATCACACGAAAGAAAGCAGAAGGAACGGTGCTGAAGTTGGCGCTAGTCGTGGTGCTGAACGAATTGACTTCGGAGCTGGTGCTGGGGAGATTGGTAAACTCGAAAGAGGTGGCTTGGTTGATGGGAGGAACTATCTCAATGACGAGCCCTGCGACGTTGTCTGGTGTAGGGATCGTGCCAACACCACCAGTGTTACGACCTCGGGGAGAACGTAAGAAAGTGTGACGGATGTTATAAAGATCGCCAGTGACATCGTCGCGTAGGGTATAGACGACGTTATTGTTGACGAAGTCTAAGGGACTGTTGTTTCCGGGTCTGTTAGCTCTACTGCCGCCAATCTGTGTGAAGGTCATACCGCTGAAGTCCGCAACATCACTCGTTCCTAGCGCCGCGATGGATCCGGTGAAAACAATTCTTGCTGACGGTCGTGACGTGGAAGTGGAAAAATCAGGTTGAGAGATGGTTATGCCAGGAGAAATACTAGCTGTATAGTTGTTCGTGTTGTCTAAGACGAAGGTAGTAGGGCCTGATTGTGCTTGTTGAATAGCGTAGAGCTGATCGGGGCGAGAGGTGTGAGTGAGAGTAACGGTGCTAAGGGGAGGATTGGAACCTATGATGGGTGTGAGAATGAAATCGAGGACTCGAGGAATGGCTTCGCTTGGATCAGATCCACTGGTGGCGTGCGAGGTTGGCAGACGTGGAGTAGGAGCCTTGTTATTCGTAAATGAGGGGTCAGCGCTGTTAGAGATTTCTTCTCCCGCTGTGAGTGGGGTGAGAGATGCTCCGCTGGTTTCCACAAAACTACCGTGGGTGTCGTTCGTGGGTGGTTCCTCTGTTTTAGGAACGGATTCACTGGAGGAAGAGGCCAAAGTCATTTCCGTGTTGGCTCTTGAGTGATCTAGGGAATCATTGATGTGGGTGGCCGACAGAGTCCCACAAAGAAGCGAATATAAAGCGAAATTGGAGGTGAGCTTGGATTGTTTCATTCTGATTGTGCGGATATGAAAAATTGGAAGTTTAGTAATGCGATAATGGTTTTACTAGCTGGTCGGTTCAAGTTCGATCACACGAAAGAAGGCAGATGGAACGTTGTTGAAGTTAGCACTAGTTGTGGTGATGGAGGAGTTGACTTCGGAGCTGGTGCTGGGGAGGTTGATGAATTCGAAAGAGGTGGCTCGGTTGGTGGGCGGAATCACTTCGATGACGAGGCCCGCGTTGTTATCGGGTGTGGGAACGGTGCCAGTGCCGGCAGAGTTGCTACCTTGGGGAGCACGAAAGAAGGTGTGGCGAATGGTGTAGAGGTCGTCAGTGGTATCGTCGCGCAGGGTGTATGCGACGTTATTAGTGACGAAGTCTCGGGGGAAGTTCCCTCCGGGTGTATTAGCCAAGCCGCCACCGATACCAGTAAAGATTGCTCCACTGAAATCCGCGAGGTCACTCGTTCCCAGAGCGGCAGTAGCTCCAGTGAAAATGATTCTTGCTGACGACGATGGGGAATTGAGAAAATCAGGCTGAGAAACAGTGACGTTAGGGGTAATGCTAACAGTATAATTGTTAGTGTTGTCTAAGACGAAGGTGATGACCCCTGATTGTGCTTGTTGAATAGCATAGAGCTGATCGGGACGGGAGGTGTGGGTGAGAGTGACGGTGTTAAGGGGAGGATTGGAACCTATGATGGGTATGAGAGTGAAATCGAGGACTCGAGGAATGGTTTCGCTTGGATCAGATCCACTAGTGGCGTGCGAGGTTGGCAGAGATGGAGTAGGCGCCTCATTGTTCACAAACGAGGGACTAGCGTTGGTAGACATTTCTTTTCCCATTAAGAGTGGAATGAGGGAGGGGCGACTACTTTCCGTAACGTTGCCGGAGGTGTTGCTTGTGAGTGGTTTCTCTGTGTTAGGAGTGAACTCGCTGGGAAGAGAAATCAAAGTGATTTCTGTGTTGACCGTTAAATAATCAAGAGGATCACTGATTTGAGATGCCGACAATGTCCCATAAAGAAGCGAATATAGAGCAAAATTGAGGGTGTTCTTGGATTGTTTCATTCTCATTAGGTATACACGAAAAATTGAAAATTTAGCAACGTGATATTGGTCTAAACATGTTTGTTTTTGTTTCTTCACGAATTCATCGGATTACTTATTTGATGGAATACGGGGAGAAATGAAACCCCGGTTAGTCGCTTTACAATCCGGAAGTTCCCCGGTAGGCCAACGTGATGGATGTCGTTACCATTCATGGCTGTGGTCTTGCCGGCATTTTTCTCGGTTGGCGTCTCTGGCAGCGTGGCATCAGCTTTCGCCATCTCGGTGAACGCGGAGTAGGTGCTTCGCAAGCGGCTGCTGGATTGATCAACCCCGTCACGGGCAAGGGGATGAATGTGAGCTGGCGCATCGACGAGTTCCTCGAAGAGATGCGTGAGTTCTACCTCGATACTGGGGCGATGTTAGGGAAGCGCTATTTGCACGAACAACCGGTACTGCGCATCTTCGTCGATGCAAAGGAGGTGCGGAAGTTTGAGCAGAAAAAGACAGAGCTGGAGCCCTGGTTGGGAGATGTTTACCCCGTTCTAACAGATGTCAAGGGAGGAGAGTTCGGAGGCGTCGAGTGGCTAGGCGGTGGTTGGGTCGATGTCCGGAGTTTTGTGCACGATTCCCTTCAGTTCTTTGCTCAAGAGGGTATCGGTGCTCCCGGACCAGCAGTGGACGTTTTTTGTGAAGGTTCGCAGGGGCTATTGAGTGGTGACTTTAGTTATCTCCCGAACCGTCTGGCGAAGGGCGAAATTCTAGAAGTCGAAGTGCCGGGCTGGGGTGAGCAGCGTATCCTCAACCGCCGCGGCTGGTGCATCCCGATCGGGAAGAATCGTTACCGCGTGGGCGCGACGTATGAGTGGGAGGATTTGAGCTCAGAACCCACTCCGGCTGGTCGCGCAAAGTTGGAGCAGTTGATGAGTGAGTTCACTGATCTCCCTTACCAAGTCCTCGGGCATGTCGCCGGGATTCGTCCTATTGTTCGTAATAGTGAACCCGTCATTGGGCCACACCCGATCGAGGCTCAAAAATATATCTTTAATGGCCTAGGTTCAAAAGGTTGTTTGTATGGTCCTCGCGCCGCAGGTCAGTTAGTGTCTTTGTTGTTAGACGGTCAGCTAGTGGATGAGGGTTTGCGGGTGGAGGATTTTTCGGAAAAATTGTGAATACCATTAGCGATCAAGCGAAGGCTCAAATTGAGTGTGTTTTGCAACCCGGCGAGTGGGCGGTGGATGCCACCATGGGGAATGGTTGGGATACCCTTTTCCTCGCTCAGACAGTGGGGGAGCGAGGGCGAGTGTTTGCTTTTGATGTCCAAGAAGCAGCCCTTGAGAAGACTCGCCGTCGACTCGATGAGGCCGGAGTCTTGGCGCGGTGCCAGCTTCTCCTACAGAGTCACCAAGAGATTGCGCAGACAGTATCGGGAGAGCTGGGAGCGGTGATGTTTAATCTTGGCTATTTGCCCTATGCGGACCGGAGCGTGATTACGCAGGAAGAAAGCACTCTTGCCGCCCTACGGGGAGCCGCTTCGCTCGTACGAGTTGGCGGAATTATGACGGTGATCTGCTACCGAGGTCATCCCGGAGGCAGCGAAGAAGCCGATGCAGTGTGGCGCTGGGCACAAGAAATGGGGGGAAGGGAGTTTGAGTATCAAGGTCCGTCCGAGATTCCTGCAACAGAACAACCGTTTTTGCTTTCCCTACAGAAAAAGAGATGACAGGACCTTTCGGAAATGGTCGAACGGGAGGTTGACCTCTCTTCGCTTTCCGACATGATGTGCCATTAGATCTTCTTAAAGAAAAGCCCCCAGTCATGAAACCGAAATTACCTGGTTATCAGATTACCGAACTCGTCGGCACAGGCGTTTGTGGCGAGGTATGGGCTGCGGAGGATCCGGTGGGGAATGAGGTCGCAGTGCGGACTCTGAATGCGCTCTCAGTAAATCTTGACCTGGTGAGAGAGGTGGGACGCCGTCTCCACGGCGTCAACGTGGAAGGACATGGCCCTGTGCCTCTCTGGTTACAAGCCTTGGAGCTGAAGCCTGCGATGGAAGTCACGCCACTGATCGCCGATCGGATTGGCGATGAAATTGTTCCCCGAAGCTTGCAAGCTCTTCTCGGAGACTACCTTGCAACCTCTGAGGCCGAGACCGTTGTTAAGTGCCTGGCGAAGGCGCTTTCGGCTCTCCATCGTCATCAAGTGGTGCATGGTAATCTGAAGCCATCCAACATTTTCGTCAGTGAAGAGGGTCGCATCTTGGTTGGCGACTATGGCTTGGGATGGATGCCGGGTATTGACGTCCTCGGCTTCAGTGATGCTCTGCTCTACATGGCTCCTGAGCAACTTCAGGAACCGGCAGGCTTCTATCATGAAGCCGGGTATCGTTGGGATGTTTTTTCCTTTGGAGTTCTTGCTTACCGATTGTTAGAAGGCCACTTTCCTCGTTGTGACGAAAGCTTTGCAGACGTCGCTCCTGCAGCCGGAGCTGTCAACAAAGAAGGAATCGAGGCTGATTTTGGCGGGGTTGCCGAAGAGTTGTGCCGTGAAGAAATGCGCCCTTGGCAGGGGAGCCACGATGATGCTCTCAAACGCATTGTTGAGCGTTGTCTCCATATTGATCCCGCAGAACGATTCCGCGATATGGTAGAACTATGCGAGGTCTGGGAGCGCGAAACCCTCGCCGTGCGCCATGCGGTGGAGATGGAGATCGTCGCTGGTAAGCTACGTAGTGGACGGCGATGGAGGAAAGGATTGAGCTGGGGTATGGCCGCTAGCTTGTTTATCGGTGCAGGAGCTGGCACCGGTTGGCTTGTGCGCGAACAAATGCTCGAAGAGAAGCTTGCTAAGGCGCAAAAGGAGCAGGAGCTTGCGGAGAAGGAGGAAGCCTCTGCACTAGCCAATCGTGATGAAGCTTTTCTGAAGCGTGATGAGCTCAAGCGCGAGTTGGGCGAGACCCAGCTTGATGTTGAGAACCTTTCTGAGGGTCGTCGGATGTTACTCGATTGGGCTTTTTCCGAAGGCGGTGATGAACTTCCCGTATTAGTCGGGCGCGTTGGACGGCTAGAATTACTAGATCAACAGTATGGGAAGTTGATTCGAACAGAAGGAGTAACTGATTCGAAGTGGAAGCGCCGTTGGCAAGCCGAACGTTCTCTGTTAGCTCTAATTCGCGATCAGCCTGATGAAGCGAGAAATTTTATCAACAACGAGGTGAGCCGGTTGGGAGGAAGCGGATTGACTCGCCTTCTTCTCAAGGAATCCTCAGCAAAAAAGACTTCGCCCGAGGAGTTAGCTTTAGCGCGTACTCTGGTGAACCGAACAGGGAGTGAGCAAAAAGCTTGGTTACAATCAGCACTCGACCTCGTAGAGATACGCGGAGTTGAGCGGACGGGTCAGAAGGATCGTGCTCTCCGTCTTTTATCCGAGTTAGCTGGCCGCCTTTCCAAGCTTCCTGCGAGCGAGCCGGGTACCGTTTCGCTATGGCGGACTCGACTGCACCGCGAGGCTGCTGAAGTTGCCGAAGGATCTGGTCGTGAGGAACTTGCTGTCGAGTTTCGCACCGAAACGATTGAGACTTTGCGCAATGAGTTAGGAGCAGAAGGTCTTTCCGAGAGTTTGCGCCGTGAACTCTCTGAACAATTTGTCGTCGCCTCCGAAGGACTTGCCGAGCAGTTATATGCTCGTGGTGAGCTGGAAGCTGCGCAGGCTTTATCTAAGGAGGCTCGGGAGCGAGTGCTGGATAGCATCATTCCTCGTGTGCGAGTCGCCTTGGCCGTGCATGCTGCCGTCTTAGGTGGTTGCCATCGGGAAATGGGAAAGACCGAAGACGCACGTGCGCTGGTGGCGGACGGATTGAAATTGTTAGAATCTCCTTTTGACGATGCCGGAGTCGAGCGCTGGCGGCGCTACCGACAGGGGATGTTGCAGTGGCAGCTTGCAGGCGTGTTTGGGCAATTAGAGGACTCGGGTAAAGAGTTCACGCTCGGCGAAGAGGCTCTCACCACAATGCGCACTCTCCTCGAAGAAGGAGGGCCTCGCCCGAGTGCGATTCAGATTCATCGTGTGATCGGGTATCTCTCCAGCGATCTCGCGAGTGCAGTTGAGAAAGCTGGCCGCAAGGATGAAAGGCTAGACCTGTTAGATGAGGCGATTGAGTCTTGGAAGTTTCTCTTGGCCGCCAATCCTAAGGAACCAGAGTATGTCGCTGGCTTAGCGTGGTGTGAAGGTCTCAAGGACCGATAAGTGGGGGAGAGAAGGGAAAAAATCGATTTTCGGGGTAATCGGGTGCGCAATTTGGACCTCAAGTTCAAACTTAGAATAAGCGTAGTGCGGACCGTTCCAAAATTCACAACAAAATATTGACATGGCATATACGGTGTATAGAAATTGCCCCGGATATGATGATTTTTGCAAAAGTAATGACCATTTTCAAGGTGAGAACGGTATTATTTACGGTGTTTATCCTGTTTTCGAAAAAAACGCGTTTTTTCCAATCGGCTCAGATGGAAAGAAAGCCGTCATTATTTTTGGCGCAGAGTAGTTCCTTTGGATTTAGTGGTACCCTGAAATCATTTACGTAAAAATTTTTGACAGGAAGATTAAGCAATTCTTTTCCCCAAAAGTAAATTTCAGAATATCTGATAATTTTGGTGTGAAAAATAAATGAATTAAATTTCCCGTTCAAATATATGTTTAATATAAATTAGACAAAATAGTAATTTTATAAATTTTTCTCCCGTTTGGAGGAAGGCATAACAAATACATGAAAACAATAACATTATTAGCAGCAATGCTAGGTACAGCATTGGTATCGGTCACGAGTGTCAGCGCACAAAGCTCTGCTCAACAGGCGCGCTTTGAAGCCTTTGTAGAAGCTCGTTTGATTCGCGGTGAACTTCCCTTAAGTGCTCTGACCCGTCAGCAGCAAGCTGACTTTGGAGCTGTGGCTGTGGCAGAATTAGACACTAGAGCTTTAGCGGTTACGGATTTGTTATTCTCCGAGCTTACGGCTGATCAATTTGCCCGCTTTTTTGAAACTTCTTTCAACGAAAATTTCCTGAGTGTCAATTTTGATACCTTACAGGGTCAAGCTCTTGATTTAGTTTTTAATGATGCTCGGAGTCCTTCGAGAGAATTGACAACGGTTCGTCAATTGCGCCGGAGTGGTCTGATCATCAGAGGAGCAAGACGATTTGAACGTCCTGAATTTACACCTAGTAACACTTTCCAAGCTCAATATAATGAGTTACAACTTTCAGTTTACAGAATTATTGGAACTGGGTTCCCTCTTTCATTTGCAGGAACTTTCGGAGATTTTTTAGCTCCGGTCTTCTTAGATACAAATGATGGAGACCTTTTTCCTGATGATGTAGATGAAACTGCAGAAATTATAGCGAGGGTGTTTAGAAGGGTTGTTCGGACCGGAGGTGAATTGTCTGAACTTAATCCAAATTTTGTTAGTGAAATCACATCTTTTTAGCTTTTAAAGAGTGAATTAGTTTTTCTACTAAAATTAGAGTGAAATTAAAGTGAATTTCACATAGTGGAAGCCCCACTTTCTTTACAGAAAGTGGGGCTGTTTCTTGTAAGCTGTTCCTTGTAAATAAACTAAAATTCACCCGGTTGAACTGCGCTTACGAAGTGACTATCTTGTGGATGATAGAGGCAGGCTGCTTGAGTTCGGCTGTTCTTCTGAGTCGCGACCCTCGTAATGGAGCACCTGCCACTCGCCATTATTTTGGGGAAGTTCTTTTTATTGCCCTCGCCGCCATGCTTTG
The DNA here is from genome assembly GCA_937949965.1 of uncultured Roseibacillus sp. Taxonomy (GTDB): domain Bacteria; phylum Verrucomicrobiota; class Verrucomicrobiia; order Verrucomicrobiales; family Akkermansiaceae; genus Roseibacillus. The sequence goes on along the minus strand of CALFBF010000145.1, from coordinate 305 downwards.
TGGAATGGACTCCTGCGAAGACTTTGTCCGCCTTTAGCAAAGTCAAAAAAGACTGGCTCAAAAGCCGACTTCAACTTCCCGGCGGCCTCCTTAGCGTCAATACTTATCTCCGAATTTTTGTCGTTATTGACCCTAACGAATTCTATCAATGCCTGCGAAATTTTTCCCAGAATCTCGCTCCAAAAGCAACGAAATCACAGCCATTCCTGAAATCATCGCCCAACTCGATCTAACCCAGAACGATTGTCAGTAGCGACGCGATGGACACTCAACGCGAGCTTGCAAAGCAGCTTAAAGACTCTGGT
>CALFBF010000144.1 GCA_937949965.1 uncultured Roseibacillus sp. | reverse complement strand
TGAATGTCATCGACGATCTAGAGATGAAGATGACGCATGTGATTCGCGGTGAAGATCACCTCATGAATACGCCTAAGCATCTGCAACTCTTTGAGGCCTTGGGTGCGACTCCGCCGCAGTATGCCCACATCCCACTCATTCTGAATGCGGACGGCTCGAAGATGTCGAAGCGTGACGAGGGAGCTGCGGTGGCGGACTACGCGACGAAAGGCTATCTCTCGGCGGCGACGGTGAACTTCCTCGCCTTGTTAGGTTGGTCACCGAAGGATGATTCCGAAGTGTTCTCCCCTGCTGAGTTGATTGAAAAGTTCAGTCTCGAAGCGGTTAACCGTGCGCCCGCGAAATACGACGCCCAGAAGTGCACTTGGCTCAATCAACAGCACTTACTCGCGCTTTCTCCTGAGGAGTTCGCGCAAGTGGCGGAACCCTACTGCCAGCCATTGCCTGAGAAATTCGCCGCGATTGCCGCTTCGGTGCAGGAGAAAGTGTCGCTACTGGCGGAAGTCCCGGAAGCAATCTCCTTCTACTCCGATGCGAACTACCCCACCGACCCAGAGCAGTTGGCTAAGGTCGCTAAGAATGAGCAGGCGCCGGCACTGTTATCGGCGCTCGCAACGGCCTTCGAAGAACTCTCCAATTGGGAAGAAGCGAAAGAGGTTATCGGTGCGACTGCAAAAGCGAACGGAGCGAAGCCAGGGCAACTGATGTTTCCGCTACGAATCGCGCTCTCGGGCAAAGGAGGAGGACCCGACTTGGGGGCTATCCTCGATATCTTAGGAAAAGAAGAAAGCATCCGACGAGTCCGTCACACCGTCACCCTCTTGAGCTAGCGTGGGGCTAGCATGGGGCCAGCGTGACCCATCAGTTCACGAAAAAGGGCTCCCGTCATCAGGAAGCCCTTTGTGAAATTACGATTCTCTTAGTAACAGGAAAACTACCCTGCAACGAAGTCTAACACGCGCTGATTGAAGTCAGCTAGATTCTCCCAATGGAAGGCGTGACCAGACTGCGGGTAAAGATGGAGGGTGCTGTTAGGGAGCGCGGCATGAATCTCCTCTGACATCCAGCGAGGGGTGAAGAGGTCATCCTCACCACCGATCACGAGACAGGGAGCGGAGAGCTTGCCAAGCTGGGCGTAGACATCGTGGTTCACGCACGCAGCGGCTTGTCCCTTGAGACCATGGAGGGGTTGCGGATTCTCATTCTCAAGCGCCTCTTGGCGACCTTGCACGAGACCAGCGAGGGTTTCCGCGTCGTCCCAGCTTCTCTTATTAAAGATGAGGAGCTGAATGTATTCCATGAACTCGGCGGCACTGACCTTTTCCTTAAGGGTCTCGATATGAGCGAAGACGGATTTGGCGTAAGCATCGCAGCGAGCCCATGAGCACATCAGGACCACGTTCTTGACCTTATCAGGATGTCTGAGAGCGAGCTGCTGAGCGATGATGCTGCCCATGGAGCACCCCACGATATTGGCTTTCTCGATACCGAGCGCATCCATGAGGCCAGCGTAGTCATCAGCCATCATGGCACTGGTGTATTCGCCCTCGGGCTTGTCACTCTGGCCGACACCACGGTTATCAGGAGTGATGCATTGGTAGGTCTGGCTCCACACCTTGACGTGTTCCTCCCAGACTTCTCCCGGAGCGGTGATGCCCATGATGCAAATCAGTGGTTCCCCTTCCCCATGCACCTCGTAGTGCATCTCGATTCCATTGCTCGTTACTTTTGGCATGTTCGTGTTCGGTTAAAGGTTTGGTTCGTTACTTTAAGGATGGGATAAGCGTCTCGCGAATCCACTCGCCATCGTGGAGGGTGACGCCATCGGGATCGTCCACGGCGCGAGGGGCCTCATCTTCGCAGATGACCCAACCATCATAGTCGCGGTCCTTGAGCCATTGAGTCACGGCGACCAGATCGACCTTGCCCTGCCCCATGAGAGCGAACTCGGGGTTGCCGTCCCAGTCCTTATAATGAACGTGGTTAATGAGGTCGGCGTATTCCTTCATCTTGCCAAGGGGGTCCATACCGCCGTTGATGATGTGTCCGACATCGGGAGTCCAGCCCGTGACTGAGGAATCGAGTCCTTCAAGGATCACGCGGTAATCTTCCTCCGTCCGATTGGTAGAGGTCTCTGGTGAATTGGGGTGGAAGCTGCAGGTAATGCCCGCCTCAGTTGCACGGCGAGAGACGGCATTGACGTTCGCGACAAGGTTCTTGCGACGCTGTTCCAAATCGTGACGGCCAGTAGGCATCTGGACGGTGCAGAGAACAGCACCGGGGAAACGCTTGAGAAGCTCAATCGCTCGGGCTGCGCTCTCCTTCTCCGCTTCTGTTTCTTCAGGATGGTTCCAGTCCTCGACAAAGGCAATCGCCGCTAGCTCGACGCCGTGCTTTTGCAAGCTCTCGGCTAACAAACCGGGATCAGCTAAATCGCCCATCCACGGAAAGATGGGTTCAATGCCGGTCATTCCCGCCTGAGCAGTGACCTTGATCATGTGATCTAACTTATTCTCCCAAAAGGCACCTGAGTCCTTCATGAACCAAGTGTAACACTCGTTTCCAAATTTCATCTTCATCCCACTTAATCAATTATACTTTTGGAGCATATCGCTCACAAATTGGTAACCATCGCGGCAAATATCCATGCGCGGATTGTAATCGCGCCACACATTGATGGCATTGGCGAAATCGACATCATCACGCGAAAAGGCCTCGATGGTGTAATAGCCGTCGTAACCCGTCTGGGCGATTTTGGCAAAAATCTCGTCGAAAGGAATATGACCTGAACCCGGAGTGCCACGGTCGTTCTCACTGATGTGAACATGAGCCATCACCGGAGCGATAGTCGCAATGGCCTCGGTGAAGGACTTCTCCTCAACGTTGGCGTGATGACTATCGAACATGCCGCGCACGTTGGGATGATCGACGAGGTCGATGAGATGGCGAAGCTGCGCCATGGTATTGCAGAGGTAGCACTCGAAGCGGTTCAGGGACTCGGGAGTGAGCGTCACCCCTGCCTGCTTGGCGTGCTCGCCGACTTCGCGAAGGACTTCTGCTGAACGCTCGTATTCGTCCTGTTGAGCAGAATTGCGCGAGAAGTTGGCAAAAGCGGAGTGGAAAGGTCCGCAGATGTACTTCCCGCCCGCGGCGTGAATATTATCGACTGCTTCCTTGAGCTTATCAACTGCCGCTTGTCGCACCTTGGGGTCGGTGGAGATGGGGTCTTCTTCTGGTCCGACGCCAAGACATCCATTAATCTCCATCCCGATAGACTTAGCGAAACTACCAAGTTCATCGTAGCTCGCCCGTTCAGGGGTGGCCAAAAATACTTCCAAGCCATCGTAACCGATCGCCTTCAATTCCTCAATGGCACCGAAGTGTTCACTCGTAATGTGAGTGGACCAGAGGTGCATGTTTAATCCGATCTTCATGAATCTATTCCTTCTTAAAAAATGGTCTTAACCGAGCTCTTGGTTGATCCGTTGCATCACGGCCAAGATATCATTCCAAGTGTCTTGCTGTTCGAGAGTCGCATTCGAGAACATACAACCATCCCAACAAAGGTGACCGATCTCGGGGCGCTGTTTGCCGTTTTCATCAAGAAGCCAATAAGAAGAACACTTCACGATATCGAGCTTCCCATTGGGATCCTTCGCCGGACAGTGACGTCCGGTCTTGTCATGAGCACCAGTGCCATGAACACTGCCGTCATTCTGGGCGACGTGGAAATCGTAAGTCCACGGAGCGAGCTTGGAGGTCATCTGCTGATAGGCAGGATAAAATTCCTCATCACTATGTCCGGCCGAGATGAGGGCATGCTCCTCGGCATTGTATCCCAAGAGATAAAGGTAAGTGTGTGCCAAGTCGGCTTGAAAACCCACGCGCCCGGGCTGACCCACTTCTTCTAACAGGTCGAGCATATCCTTCCAAGAATGCATCCCTCCCCAACAAATCTCCCCCTCAGCGACGAGAACCTCGTCGAACTCTTCGGCAACCTTGGCGGCCTCTTGGAAGGTTTGCGCGATGAGCTTGGTATTCCCAGCAGGGTCTTTGGCCCAGTCCTCAACACTACAGGCGGAGTCGATGCGGATATTCCCGTAGGTGCGAACTCCATGCTCACGAAGCACCTTTGCGTATTGGCATCCCTTGCGCACAGCTGCAACAAAGCGAGCTCGCTCTTCAGCAGAACCCATCGCGCTTCCGCCCTCGGTATCGGGCCAAATCGGGGCTACCACCGTTCCGACCTGAACACCAGCAGCCGCAATCTGGTCTGCCAACTCGCGGATTAGGTCTTCAGAGGCATCGATATCGAGATGAGGTTGGTAGAGGAATAAATCTACTCCATCATAAGTCTCTCCCCCGACTGAACTCCCGGTAGTAAGTTCTAACATGCGGTCGAGATTAATGGGAGATTCGGCTGAGCCTTCTTCTTTCCCAACCAAACCAGGCCACATCGCATTGTGTAATTTCCAAGCCATTTCTTTTTAAAAAACTAGTTTTTGAGTAACTCTTCGACCGTCCAAAAAACCTTCCGTTCTTTATTCGCATCGCGCACATTCTTCACTTTTTCAGGAGTGATTGCGTTGGAGCGATTACCATACGAGTTACGAATATAAGTGAGCACTGAGGCAATTTCCTCATCATTAAACATGCCGCCAAACGGGGTCATGGGGACTTGTCCGGGATAAGTAACCCCCTTGACTTCAATCGGTCCATAGAGCCCATGGAGCACCATCTTGATTAAGATCTCAGGATCGCCGTTGACCCACTTTGTCTTGTTAAGAGGAGGGAAACCGGAAGCGACAAGGCCCTTCCCGTCTGCCTGGTGACAAGTCACACATGAGCCATCACGGTGATAGACCTCGTGGCCGGCCAGGAAGCGCTCCCCTGCCTTTTCGTCGAGATAATTCGGAGCTCTTAGTTTCTTCCGCCTCTTGTCAATGGCATCAGGCTCACCCTTGATACGAGTAATCGCGACTGGCACAGGTTTTTCAGTCCACTTATCAAGCGGAAAGGTTGCCGCCTTCTCGGCAGCGGGGAGGCCACTCTCACCGTCCATCCACGTCGCCGCCACGGAAGCCTCTAAGCGCACCCGACCATGGGGGTCCCCTGCGGCAGTGAGCAGCAACTCGGCAGCATCGGAAACTTCTTTTGAATGATAGCGTAGACAGCGAACGGCAGCGGAACGGACACGGTGGTCTTTTGACTGAAGAAGAGTCTTCAAGAGCTCTTCATCGAGTTTCCCAATGCCCCATCCGACCCAGAGGGCTTCCAAGAGAGCATGCTCGTCGCTCTGTTCTGCGCTCCAAGCACGGATCGCAGAAGCAACTTCCTCAGTATCACGCCCGCGCAGTTCACGACGAGTGCGGTAACGAGTGCGGTATTCTGGCAAGGTGAGATTCACTAACAGATCGGCAATAGGAGCCTCCGACACTTTGGCAGGCACAACCAGTTCCTTATCCTTAGCAGTGATGCGGTAGATCCGCCCATGGACATGGTCGCGATGTGGGTCGCGTGCATTGTGCTGCATGTGCCCCACGAGAACATTGTGCCAGTCGACCACGTAGAGAGAACCATCAGGAGCGAACTCTAAATCCACGGGACGGAAGTTACCGTCCTTTGAGCTTACCAAGTCTTGGCGGTGAACCAAACGATACCCCGTGCCATCCTCGATCACTTGGTGCTGCTTGATTCCGAGGTAACCGATAGTATTACACAACATCATATCGCCCTGCATCTCCTCAGGAAAGTGACGAGAAGAGACAAACTCGAGACCAGAAGTGGGCCGCACTTTGTGAGCGGCAGGAATGAGGTCAACAGTCTCCGCATTTTGCACCCCGTAAGTCACCTTCGGAGAAACGGGCAGCATCCATTGTGCACGGGTGTCTGAAGTCTGGAGGAAGAAATCCTGTCCCCAGCGATCGAAGGCAATACCCCAGGGATTGTGGATAAACATCTGCGCAGTTCTCTCCATCGTTTTGAGGCGTGGATTGTAGCGAAAGAAACCACCATCAACCCCGCGCACCGGTCCTCCCATGGTCTCGACATTAGAGTGTAAGAAAATGCCCTCTCCCAGCACGATGGCTCCTGAAGGGTCCGCGCAAAAAGCACCGATAGCGTGGTGAGTATCGTGATGGTCAAAACCGGTCATCACAATCTCTCGGCTATCGCAGCGATCGTCACCATCCAGATCACGCATCAGCAAGAGGTGAGGTGCTTGCGAAACATAAACTCCGTGTTCGGTGAGTTCGAAACCCATTGGCAGATCTAACTTGTCAGCAAAAACAGTCTCCTTGTCCGCCTTACCATCGCCATCGGTGTCTTCGTAGATAAGAATCTTATCGTTGGCATAGGAATCACCCGGACGGTAATGGGGATAACTCGGCATGGTCGCAATCCAGAGTCGACCGCGATTATCAAAGGCCATTTGAACCGGGTTTGCCAAATTCTCAAACATGCGTTCGTCGGCAAAAAGCTCCACCTGAAAGCCATCTGCTACTTCAAGAGCAGCGAGGGCATCCTCACCGTAGAGATAAGTGGTAGAGCCATTCTTCTCGCTCGGCTGGTAGTTTGAGGTAATGGACTTCAGCTCCGTGGTCTTGGCGTCCGCGGCAGCAAGGTCAAACTCCTTCCCCTCTGCGAGAGCCCAGATCGCTTGATCTCGGTTCTCGGTCATCTCACGGTTCTTTTTAATCTCAGGAGGATAATTTTCTGGTCCAAAAGGTTTATAGCGGCGACCATAGACATGAACTCCATTTGGCATCCGGTAATCATTGAGCCAGTGCCAGTTTTTATTCATTACACCCTCATGAACGAGCGCCAGCTTGGACTCATCAAAACTCTCAATACCGAACAATTGCTTGGCTAATTCGCGACCTAACAGTTGATAACCTTCGTCACCAGGAGTCACCCCATAAGGGCTCTTTAATTTCTCCGTAATCCCGAACAAGTCGATGTATCCCACTTTCTTCTCAGAAGCGACTTTTTGCATTACCGCGAGATAATCCTGAAGCTCCGAAACACGAGTCTCGTAATTCTCGATCCACTCATCAGGCTTTACTGGCGAGACCAGCACAATTTCAGGAGTAGCCTTACCATTGTATTGCTGCCCTCGGGTGTGGTCGATCCAAGCTTTCAACTCGCCCTCAAAGGCCGACAAGCCCTCCTTACCGTCGAAAGACTCATTAAAACCGAAGAAACCAAGAACAGTATCCGCTTTGAGAGTCGTGAGCCATTCGTCTTCGGTTGGGTAATGACCTTTGCCCTTATGAATCTTGAACTCAGGTCGAAACTTCTCTGCACCGGGGAACGCCCACTGTGATTTCCGAGAGGGGTGAGGGCGAAAACCAGCTAGGAAACCAGGATGGCACAAATTCCGAAATACTAACCGCTGCCCAGCGAGAGCAGTCTGCACGATTGCCTCAAAGTGGCCGTGACGCTGAAAACCATCACCGAGACCATCACCCACGAAGACGAGACGCTTCCCTTTCGTTCCCTCAAGAGGAAGAGAAGTTCCGCTTTGAGACTTTGAGTCTTGGGACTCCGGTTCACCTTTCTTGGACTCACCTTTGGGCGCATCCTTCATCATCACCTTCTTCCACACCGCTGGAATATTATCATCGGGCAGTCCCGTCGACGCAGTAGACCCGAGCGCAAAATCAGAAACCTGTAAATTACGATTTTTATAGTAACCTTTCTGCTTAATTACACGGTAGAAAGTAGGCTGAAAACCATCGACGGGAGTGACATCTGCTTTTTCGGGGACTCTCTTACCACAGAGAAAGTGGGCGGCATTAACAACTAAGCGCCGCAAGTCTTCGTTTAAGAAATCGACGGAAGCGCCCATCGTAGTAGCAAAGGTAGTTCCGGTTGTTTTGCCATCTGGTGATTGATATTGACGGAACCAAGCTAGTGGCTGCATCGGCTTGTTCTGATTTCCCACAACAGGCTTCGAATCAGGATCCAAGGTCTCAGTGACCTGGCCTCGTAGTAAGATAGTAGCATTATCAGCGGTCACCGCATTGACACCATAGACATCGGAAGGTCCAAAGACATCTGACACCCCGCGTAGAACAGTATGCCCGGCATTATCCTTCTCAATCACGCCGCGAGCACCCTGCACCATGTGCTTACCATGATGACTGACCCAACCTTCTCCCACGATTTCAGGGCCAAAGTTTTTCCACTCGAGGTTATCGGTCTTGCCCTCTTTACGAAAGGCATGAGTCGCAGTACGATAAGCGATAACAGGCTTACCGGCATTAAGATAATCTCCTAAAATTCGGTAAGATTCGGTACTCAAACGCCGAAAGCGGGTGCCGATTATCATCAAATCGGCATCCTTCAACTCTTCGATACCGGGCAGACTGGTTTGATTATTGGGATCGATGTATGAGCCATCTTTGCTCATCGAGAAAAGAACGGTGCAATCGAAACCAAATCTTTGGCTGAGAATCTTCGCGAGCATGGGGTTGGTCTCCTCCGAGCGGTATTCTTCATCCCCAGAAAGAAGGACAATTTTCTTTCCGTTACCCGCCAAGCCTTTCTTACCTTCAAAGTGAAGTTTTGCTTGAGCTGACAACGAAATCCCGCTGGCGATGACTACCAATAAAAGCTTTTTCATTACTAAAAAGAATACAGACCACTAGATGCAAATCTGACAAAAGTTTTGTGCCTAAAATGAGCGCTAACACCAAGCTCATAACGAATTTTGTTAAACATCTGGAATTTCCCTGCCAGCATCTCACAAGCAACGGTTGCGCTCACTCTGTTGCCGTGAAATTCAGGGTTTCTATTCTCAATTTCGACGCGAGAAATTGGCGACAAGCTCGAATTAATGAGCTATGAATTAATGCTATGCAACAAACACTCGTTCTTACCATCCTCGGTGCGGATCAGACTGGCATCGTCGATTCTCTTGCAAAAACAGTCGCCGACCATCAGGGCAATTGGCAAGAGTCCCGCATGGCCCGGTTGGCAGGACAGTTTGCTGGCATTGTCCGAGTTACCTGCGATGGCGAAGCAGTGGAACCGCTCAAGCAGGCCCTCGCAGCCCTTTCTGATACCGGCTTACAAATTTCTCTCAGTCAGGAATCCCGCGAGGAAGCTCCCGCGAAGTTGACGACAGTCGAACTCGATGTTCTCGGCAACGATCGACCCGGAATCCTTTCTGAAGTCTCTCGTGCTTTGCGGGCCGAGAACGCGAATATTATCGAAATGGAGACTCGGCTCGAGTCCGCACCAGAATCTGGTCACCCCATTTTCCACACCCTCGCAACCTTGACCTTGGGCCAAGAGGCGAACCCTACCCAGCTCACCAAAGCCCTCGAAACGCTCTCTCCAGACATCCAAGTCTCGCTGAGTTAATCAGTCGATGCCGGAAGAGGCTCTTCTTTGGGTTTCACCTTCGCAAAGTCCTCTGATGTCAGGCAACATTGGTCAGGGGCGACCAAATGACCGGGGGAAATTTCCACCGGGGTGAGATCGACTCCGACGGTCTTCTCGTAGTCGGGATGATTAATGCGGCTCCCAAAGGCGCTGCCGGTCGGCGGATTAATGGGGGAAGGAACCTCCCCTTCTAGAATCGTGCGCTCTCGTTGATGACCTGGTTCGGGCACCGGAATGGCTGAGAAAAGAGCTTTGGTGTAGGCATGCTTGGGATCCTGATAGAGTTCGTTAGCAGGTGCTTCCTCGACTAACTTACCGAGATACATCACCGCCACTCGATCACTGACGTGCTTCACCACCGCGAGGTCGTGAGCGATGAAGAGGTAGCTGAGGGACAGCTCGCGCTGGAGCTCTAACAAGAGGTTAATCACCTGTGCCTGCACACTCACGTCGAGAGCACTAACTGGCTCATCGAGAATGAGAAGATCGGGATTCACGGCCAGAGCACGGGCAATTCCAATCCGCTGGCGCTGGCCGCCACTGAATTCAAAAGGAAACTTCTGGGCCGCAGATTTTGGCAAACCCACTTGGTCTAACAACTCATTCACTCGCTGCCTGCGTTGACGCGCATTCCCCATTCGCTGAATAACGAGAGGCTCGGCGATGAGTTCATTCACATTCATGCGCGAATCCAGTGACTCGGCGGGGTCCTGGAAGACCATCTGAAAATCCTGTCGCAGAGGACGCAGCGCAGGCTGTGCCATATTGGTGATGTCCATTCCTTGGAATTGGATCTGGCCAGCGGTCGGCTTGAGGAGCCGAACAATCGATTTCCCCAAAGTTGACTTTCCACAACCACTCTCACCTACGAGACCAAGGGTTTCTCCTTTCTTGATGTGAAAGGACACTCCATCCACGGCCTTCACATCTCCTACCTTGGAGCCAAAGACTCCTCCCTTGACAGGGAAGTATTGCTTGAGGTTGGAGACTTGGAGAAGGAACTCTGATTTTTTGCCCATATTAGCGATTCACGTTCACGTTGATAAGTGTGGGGAAAGACGGTAGTCCGCAGTGACGACCTTAGCCTTCATAACATTCTCGACAGGCCTCGACCCAGTGGCCATCTGCAATTTCGGTATAAGGAGGGCGGCGACGGACCATGGTATTACGACGCCCCATCCGTTGGCAAAAACGACAACCCGGCACGAAGTCTTTGATGGCGGCCACTTGACCTGGAATCGTATTCAGTTCCGACTTGTGCGCGTTTTCGAGACGAGGGATGGAGCTAAGCAGGCCCTTTGTATAAGCATGAGCTGGTCGGGTGAAGACGTCTTGCACCGTTCCCTTTTCCACGATTCGTCCGGCATACATGACCACGACCTCCTCGCACTGCTCGGCGATGACTCCGAGGTCATGAGTAATGAGAAGGACCGACATACCTAACTCGCGACGCATGTTCTCTAACAAATTCAGAATCTGGGCCTGCACGGTGACGTCAAGAGCAGTCGTCGGCTCATCAGCGATCACGAGCTTGGGCTCGCAACAGAGCGCCATCGCAATCATCACTCGCTGCCTCATTCCGCCAGAAAGTTGGTGCGGATAGGCCATCGCTCGTTGCTCAGGATCGGGGATGCCAACCTTATCTAACCACTCGATAGCGAGCTGGAGCGCTTTACGCCCACTCAATTTCTTATGGATGCGCAGGACCTCTACTAACTGCTTACCAACCCGTTGAACAGGGTTCAAGGCGGTCATCGGTTCTTGAAAAATAACTCCCACTTCTCCTCCTCGCACGGCTTGCAAACGCTTATCGGTCACTTTGCGTAAATCTTCTCCCTTGAGAAGAATCTCCCCCTCCAAGACATGGCCCGAGGGTTTCGGGAGAAGATCAACGATAGACATTGCGGTCACCGTTTTCCCACAACCTGATTCCCCTACTAAGCCGACCGACTTTCCGACATCGACATTGAAGCTCACCTTATCCACCGCACGCACCCAACCGTCTTCGGTCTGGAAACTAGCAACCAAATCATGAATCTCTAACAACCGTTCACTCATCGAACTTCCTCCTTTACTGGTTCCGTTTGCGACTGGGAACTTTTCTGATAGGTATCGACCACCCTTTCCACTTCGGGAAAAGTCTTCCCGGTCCTTTTGGCGGCCAAGGTCTCCTTCTTCATATCCGGGTCAATCCAGTAGCAATAGCTCTCAAGAGGAATATACGAAAGCGGGGGCGCGAAACGGGTCTCCTCCACATCCGGCCAGCGCACCCAACGCCAAGTTGCTACGCGGGAAAACTCGTTCGCATATCCTGGAATGAACAAGTCCTCTTCGGAGATAATAGTCTGAATCTTGTGAGCAATTTCGGTAAGCTCCGGCATCGTCCGCGCGTTTCGGTAGGAATCAGTCAGTTGATCCATACGTTCATCAGCATAGGAAAAGACATTATTTGTTTGCGTCTTCCGGTTCCCTTTTTCGTCGTAAGCATTACGAGAGTGAAAATATTCATAATATGCAGGAGTTGGTGGAGTAAACTGCCAGGCTCCGAAATAAGCTTGGTGCTCTTTAGACAACACTTTTTGGAAAGATGCCGTCGCTTCTCGACTATCTAAGATTAAATTTACGCCTGCCTTCCTCGCTTCTTCTTTGAGAATCACCATCATTTTACTAGAGGCTGGACTTGCTCTGAAAGTCAGCGAGATTTCCAGCCGCTCACCATTTTCGTTCATCAAGATTCCCTCCTCGGTCTCAGAGGTATAACCGGCTTCCGCGAAGGTCGCACGAGCCTTATCAACAGAGTAAGGTCTTGCAGCCACCTCGGAGTTCGTAATTTCCCCATAACCGGAGGTGAATCCCGGCAGCCGGGAGTAGTCCCCGCGAAAGACGACATCGATCACCTTTTCCCAATTCGTCGCATAGGCGAGCCCTCGTCGCACGAGTTTCTGATCCAAGGGAGATTCAGCTGTATTCAAGTAGAATCCAAAAGGAATGCGTGGATACTGGTTATACCAAGTCGTTCGCTCAACGTAGCCCTTAAAAACCGCCGGCATCTCAGAGCGCTGATAGTAGTATTCTGGTAGCGTGATTCCGAAGTAATCTAACTCGCCAGCACGGAATAGTTCCCACGCCTTGGTCGGGGTGCGGACAACCCGGTAAACCAACTTATCAGCATTATAACGATAGCGATAAAATTTCTTATCTCGCAACCACCAGTCCTCAACACGAGTCAACGTTAACGATTCGCCCTTCACTAGATCCCCTTCCTCCAAGCGATAAGCAGCCGAAGTGGGAGGAACAACCCATTGGTAACGTTCCTCGAAGTCAGGTCCAAAGTCTTCATAAACATGACTCGCACTTGGAGGGATGGACCCACATTGATAAGGCATCAAGGGTTTCGCTTCGGGGAGAGTGATCGACAAAACTTGTGACCCATATGAGGCAAACTGAGCAAACTGTTCACGGATTACTTGTTTGAAAAAGATACTATCGACCTGATCCGCTAGGCGCAATCGTGCCCAAGTTAGAAAGTCTTCTGAACCAATGGGATGGCCATCATTAAATTTAGCTTCAGGATGAATCTTAAAATAAACGGTCCGTCCCTCATCAGCTACTGCCCATTGCTCAGCGATACCAGGAATAATCTCTTGAGTCACTGGATGTAAACTAACAAGCCCAACTTCTAACAGGTCATAGATATCACCACGGCTGCTACTGCTACTATTGGCACCAATCTGGCGTACTGTGGGAGGAAAATCTGCCCAGAAGTAACGAAAAACCCCTCCTTTTTTCGCAGCCGGATCCCCAATCTCAGGCGCGTCCATACCGTTTTCCCACTCTAAATCTGCGGGAACGTCTTCGGGTTGTTTCTTTGTGAAAAAATCACCTAGCCCCTGACGGAAAGTGGTTCGTGCTAACTGGCGTTCGAGTTCTGTTAGAGATTTCTCAATCCTCTTTTTCTCTTCTCCGTTCGAGGCTTGAGTAAGGGCCTCTTTCTTCTCTGTAATCTCTTTCTCAAACTTCTGTTTCTCCTGATCGAGCCACTCGACAATCTTCTTGTTGTAACGCTCATAAAAGGCCTCAGAATTTAAGCCCAGCTCAGCTTGCTCCTGATTCTCCTGACAAGCCGAAAGACCTAAGTAGAGAACAGTGAGAAAAAAGATTCGAATCAAAGATCGGGCAAACATCACTTGTAGAAACTGAATTTTTTCGGGTCAAAGGCTTCTCGAACAGCCTCACCCACGAAGGTCACTAAAATCAACAAACTCACCAAAGCGAAAAAGGAAGTCGCCGCTAACCAAGGAGAGGAAAGGTAGTCCAATCCTTCACGCAAAAGCTTACCCCAAGTCGCATAACGAGCAGGCACTCCAAAACCGAGGTAGTCCAAAGCCGCTAATGACATCACTAGGCCAGAGACCGAAAAAGGAACAAGAGTGACTACGATCGAAACCGAATTCGGCAAAAGATGCTTACTCAAAATACGCGGAGTAGAAGCCCCCATCACTCGGGCAGCGGCCACATAGTCTCGGGATTTTTCCTTCAGAGCTGCCGTCCGCATGAGGTAGGTCATCCCCATCCAACCAAAGGCGACCAGAATCCCAACGATGATCCAGAGCCCGAAGCTCTCCTTCACCTGTGGAGGAACGGCGAGACTGATAATCATGACCACAAAGAGGAAGGGCACATTGGAAAGGACCTCGATGATACGTTGTACGACGAGATCAAAGGTGCCTCCAAAGTAGCCCATCAGAAGACCAATCGAGACCCCGACAAAGTAGACCAAAGGAATGTAAACGAGGGCAGCCTGAAAGTTGGCCTGCAAGCCGCCATAGAGATAGGAAATGACATCGTATCCTTGCGAAGTGGTCCCTAACCAGTGCTGACGCGAAGGCGGTGCAGGTTGGAAGTGAACTTGCACCAATTCGCTGGTCTCCAATGCGAGAAATTCTTCCTTCGCTCCCTGCCCGGTATAGCTTTCGGAGCCGATCACCAGTTTCCCATCGCGATAAGTGGCGCCATAGACCCGCTCTTGTTGTTCATTCCAACCCTCAACACGACCATCTCGGAGACCATCTCGATGGCGAAAACTGAGGTGACGTCGCTCGGGTTTTTCCAAATCGTAGACTTGAGAGGCATAGCCATTAAACTTACGACGTCCATCGTAGACCAACTCACCCTGCTGCTTCAGAGGAGTCCAAAGAGCAGCGATGACATCTCCAGTCGGGGCATAGGGCCAAGGGGGCAAAATCACGGTTCCCTCCACCTCGGCAACCTTCCAGTCCTTCTTCAGCTGACGATAATCAGGAGGTCCCGAGGAACCCTCTCCCTCAATCCCGTAGGACTCTCCCTTCTCGATCTCAGTGGTGAAGGCGGGAAAAGTCCACTCCCCCTTGTATCGCACCGCCAAGGCTTCGGACCCAACGAGCACAAAATCAAGAGCAGCTAGAAAAGCAAAGAAGAGGAGAACAACGAGAGACCAGTACCCCCGCTTAATCTCACGAAAACGCTGCATCCGGCGCAAAGTAAGGGGACGAAATTTGGTGCTCCCAGAAAAGCTGGCCACTAACCAAGCACCGACGACCCATGCCAGAATCGTGAAAGCCCACCCAAGGTGGGCCAGAGTCCACAGCGACCACTCAGCCTTGAGCGTATTCTGAAAGAAAGACGAACTCTTCACAATTTGCGCAATCGTCTCTCCGAGGGCAAAGCCCCATCCCACGGCAGGAAGACGGAAGCCATTCCAATTCGCAACGAATGCCAAAGTGGCCCCGATCATTAATAACCATCCAACTAACTTCGCCATCTCTCCTTCCCTCAATTAAATTTTACACGAGGATCAATCATCGCCACGATGAAGTCCGACAAAATATTACCTACTACTAACAGAAAAGCGGCAATGGTGAGCGTGCCCATAATGACAGGGGTGTCGCGGCCTTGTAGAGCCTGAAACTGCAACAAACCAAAACCTTGAATATCAAAAACGCTCTCAATCAAAATACTACCTCCTACTAAGATAGTAATGAGCTGTCCCAAAGTCGATGCTACTGGGATGATGGAATTGCGAAAAGCATGCTTGAAGACGGCTCGCCGGTAATTCACGCCCTTGGCCACCGCTGTTCGCACATAGTCAGCCGCGAGATTATCCATGAGTGAATTCTTCATCATCATGGTGAGAAAGGCGAAGCTACCCACCACATAGCTGATCAGCGGCAGCACAGTATGATGGGCTCGATCAAGAAGGCGATCCCAAGACCACCATGGGAGATTAGCGAGTTCGGGGGAATCGAGACCAAACATCGGAAACCATCCGGTGCGAGCGCCCAGATAGACAACCATCAAGGCTCCCAATGCAAAACCGGGTACAGAGTAACCAATAAAAATCAGCACTGATGAAGCATTATCAATAAAGGTGCGGTGTTTAATCGCCTTGAGAATGCCGAGAGGCAAGCATACTGCATAGGTGATGATCGCAGTGAGGATGCCAAAATAAAGAGCCACCGGAATCCGTGATCGAATCAGGCTCAACACCGGATCACCAAACTGCTTGGACTCGCCAAAATCCCCCTGTAAGACGCCTGAGAATTTTGGCTGATAGAGAACTGCACGATACTTGTAGTCAGGGGCCAGTTCCTTATCCTTGCCCTCGCGACGCGCCCAACGGGCCTTGCGGTCGTCGGGACTTTCGACTCGGACCCGCCAGCCATTTCCTCGTAGGGATTCTTCCGGTTTATCGACATAGAAGGCCTTGCCGATTCCTGTGCCAGAGTCCTTTTTCTGCACAAACACCTCTCGTCCAACCCCTTTGAGAACCACGATGGTCTCGTTATCAGAATCGGTAATAAGCTCCGAACCGAGACTATCCTCGCCTCGTTGGTAGTATTCGCTTTTGGAAATAGCACGCTCGCGGGACCAGAGGCCCAGCCATTGGAGATAAGCCACAAAAACAGGTTTATCATAACCAAATTCCTCCTCATTAGCCTCGATAGTCTCTTCGCTGAGCCCTCCGGCCTGACTTTGACCTCCCCCACTGCCACCGCCTTCGGTCGCGACTTGGGCCTCCATCATGGCCCGCTCAAGAGGACCTCCAGGTGCGGCACGGGTAATGAGAAAGACGAGAAAGGTCACGCCGATCATAGTCACGGGGACTAGGAGGAGTCGGCGGATGAAGTATTCTTTCATAGAACTTTTACGGTCCTTGGTTTAGCGGTCTGGTTGGAGGGATCAAGCAGCCATCCTGACCGTCTCCCAAATGATCGTCCAATTGTGAGCAAACGCAAAAAAAACTGCCCAAATCAACTCCCCGTTGTCAGAGTCTCCGCAATGTTGCGCTCGCTTTCCCGTTCCCTCTTCTCGTTTAGCTTCTTCTTCCTCGCTGCCTGCGATCCCCGCAGTGACATCGAGCGAGCTAATGAAGAGAAGATTCTCATTATCGGAAACTCCAGCGAACCTAAGGCCCTAGACCCACATCTCGTCTCGGGAGTATTAGAATCCAACATCATCCGCGCCCTCTTCGAAGGACTCTGCTCGGAGGACCCCTCGACTGATGGAATGGCTCTCCCCGGAGCTGCTGTTTCATGGGAAGCCAGTGAGGACTTCACCGCGTGGGTCTTTAATCTGCAACCAGAAGGCAAATGGTCCGATGGCATCCCGGTGACGGCACAAGATTTTGTCTTTTCCTTCCGCCGGCTGCTTTCACCAGACCCGAACTGGCCAGCCAAATACCAGGAGATGCTCTACTTCATCGAAAACGCGGAAAACTATTCCAAAGACAAACGAGGGGAAATCTTGATGGCGCGCGATCCCAACTTCCCGCTCAACTGGACCACTCTCTCGCAAGTCAACTTCCGTGGTGACGAGGCTCTCGATTTGAGTCAGTTAGAAATGAAAAAATACTCCGATCTCGATCCTGAGGAGAAAGAAATCATCCACAAATACCTGCCTCCCCATAGCAAAGCCTCTTTTAAGAACGCAGCGAAGGCTCCTTTCGAAGAGCTCAATGAAGAAGAACGTCGCCTAAGTTTTGCAAGCAAGGGACTCGATAAACTCAATCGAGATGAACTCACTTACCTCCAAGACAAGCCCGACACCTTCCTCTGGCCGGAGGGAGTTTCTCCTGAAGTAAGGTTGGCCGTCATCGAGCGCTTGTTAGAATATGTTGGAAAGGATTTATGGGAACAGGCCCGAGTGGGCGCAGTGGCCCGTGATGACTTCACCCTCGAAGTGAATCTACGTGGTCCGGTCCCTTTTCTCCCCGAAATCACCAAACACTACACTTGGTATCCCGTGCCACGGCACATCATCCTGAAGCATGGCGAGATGAACACCGCCTTCGCCTCGCCCTGGACCAAGCTCCCTAACATCGTCTCTAACGGCCCCTTCCAACTCAAGGAATGGCGCACCAACCACGTCTTGGAAGTCGAAAAAAATCCCCAGTATTGGGACCACGAACAAGTACAACTCAATGGCATTCGTTACCTTCCTATCTCCAACTACTATACTGAGACCCGGATGTTTGGAGATGAACAACTCCATGTCACCTACACTATTCCCTCAGAGCTCATTCCCTTCGCCAAAGAACACTTCCCTCGCGAAGTGCGGCAAGAACCCTATGTGGGAGTGCGCTTTCTCCGTGCGAATACTCGCCGGAAACCCTTTGATAACCCCAAAGTACGCCGCGCCTTTGCCACTGCCATCGATCAGCAGGCCATTTGCGAAAAAATCCTCCAAGGTGGACAACAACCAGCCTCCGGCATCGTGCCTCCATTCGGTGAATATACTCCACCCGGTTTGATTGAGTTCGACGCTGAAAACGCGCGTAAGCTCCTCGCTGAATCCGGTTATCAAGCGGCCTCTTCCTTCCCCGATATCACCATTCTCACCACCGATTCGGACTCGGGTCGTCGCGAAGCGGAGGCCCTGCAAGCGATGTGGGAAAAGCATCTTGGAATCAACGTCCGCATCATTCAACGCGAGTGGTCCACCTACTTAGAGAAGCAATATCAGGCCGACTTCGACCTCGTAGTCGGGGGCTGGATTGGCGACTATCTGGACCCCACCACCTTCTTGGAGATGTGGGTCAAGGATGGTGGAAACAACAATACCGGATGGCATTCGGAAGACTTCGAGACTCTGCTAGAGAAGGCCGAAAACACCGCCAAAGTCTCGACCCGAATGGCAACTCTAGCCGAAGCGGAAGGACTACTGTTAGAAGACACTCCCGTGCTCCCCATCTACTGGTATACGACCAACTACCTCATCCGCCCGGAGGTGAAAAACTGGGATCCCCTCCTCCTCAACAACCATCCCTTCAAGTTCGTCCGGTTAGAGACGAACCCGTAGTTCAACACTACTCCATCTCGTCTTCATTAAATTCACGCGGCTCGAAGAGCATGAGTTCCTTAGTGAAGTGAAGCGGGATATCACCGGTAGCGCCATTTCGGTTTTTGGCGAGAATCAGCTGGGCAAGACCAGCATTGGCCTCGCGTTCTTCCTCGGCATCTTCTTTGGTCGGATCGTTATAGTACTCCTTCCGGAACAAGAGCCCGATCATATCGGCATCCTGCTCGATCGATCCCGATTCCCGCAAGTCGGACATGCGCGGGGTTCCTCCTCGTTGTTCCGGTCCCCGGTTGAGCTGAGCGAGCACGATGACCGGAATACCAAGCTCCTTTGCTATCGCTTTCAAACCGGAAGAAATTTCCGCAATCTCACGTTCACGCGAATCGCCTGCTTGCTTGGAATTGGAGCGCATCAATTGAAGGTAATCAACGGCGATGAGTTGGATGTCGGACTCCCGCTTCAAACGCCGCGCTTTTGCTCGTAAGTCTCCAATGGGCAGCGAAGGAGTATCGTCAATAAAGAGAGGTGCTGCAGCGAGATCCTCGGAAGACTTCTGAATTCGCTTTAACTCTTCTTTCGTAATCTTGAAACCAGGCTTCATCTGCGAGAGCGCGAAACGAGCACGCGAGAACAGGAGACGCTGCACAATCTGTTGAGACGACATCTCGCAGGAAAAAACGAGAGTCGGCTTTTTCTGATCAATCGCAATCTGCTCCACGATGTTCATCATGAAGGACGTCTTACCCATCGAAGGACGAGCTGCGATAATCATCATTTCACCAGACTTAAGACCATTCGACATTTCATCGAGCATAGGGTAACCCGTCGAGATTCCCTCCAAGCCTTTTTGGCCTGAAGCCAGCTGCTCAAAGACATCGAGAACATCACCAATGAGCTCCTTCATGGTAGGCTCCCCTTTCACTTCGAGGTCCTCCTTGATCTTAAAAATATCAGTCTCTACTTGGTCGAGAAAGCCCGCGACTTCGGGTGGGTTTCCGTAAGCCTCTTCGATGGCAGAATTGGCATTCTCGATCACCGAACGCAGCACATACTTATCGCGTATGAGAGTGAGGTAATACTCAAAGTGAGCGGCTGAACTGGCGACCTTTGAAAGATCAACCAAAGCCGACGCGCCACCAATGGAATCTAACAACCCCTTGTCGGAAAGCACTTGGTGCAAAATCACCAAATCGATGGGCTCTCCGGCGTCGGAACGTTCCAGAAGAAGTTCGTAAAGCATCTGGTGAGACGGCAGGTAGAAATAATAAGGACGCAACCCAGCCTCCACCGCTTGTCCGATCCGATCGACCGGATCTTGCAGCATGGAGGAGAGAACCGAGCGCTCGGCTTCGAGCGCATTGGGGATCGCTCGCGCATCTTTGAGCCCCTCTTCAGAGACTACTTGAAGCTTTGGTCCACTTCCTTTTTTACCCTTGGTATCGGTTTTCTTCTTATCCATCTCGCGAGAGAAAGAATAAGGACCGACCAGCCTGCAAAGCAATGTTCCTCTTCTTCCCTAATCAAAATTTCATGAATCTAGGATCGTTTTTGTCCGCTTGAGGATTCGTTTTTCATCACAATTTTCTCACGGACATTTTTATAAACTTGTTTAAGTAAACTTAATCTTTTATTGTTTTAACAAGAATTTTCTTCCCCCATGAAAATCTCGCACCAAACACCCCTAGAAAACGCTCGACGAGGGATTACCCTCGTCGAACTATCGATCGTCATGCTAGTCCTCTTTAGCCTCGTCTTCCTATTCTTCGTCAGCGCCAAAGCTTGGATACAAGGCTCCAATCGCTCCACTGCAATCTTGACCATGCGAAGCGCTCAAATCGGAGTTCGTTCTCACCTTCAAATCGAAGGGAAAATCGAAGAAGAGTCCATCCCTGATCTTCCTCTCGCCATCTTCGGTCTCGATAAGTTCGTTTATAACGGAATGAATAACAGCACTGGAGAGCCAAAAGCGGACGGAGAATTCCCCGAACACCCCGTTACCGGCCTTAGCTATGGTTTCGTGGCAGAAAACGGTGATATCGTCCCCCCTCGTGGCGAACTCTACATCTGTACTGGTGGAGGCAACAATCTCAACGACCTCACTTATAACCCCCAGCAATCGATTTACTCTGGTTGGTAAGCGCTCGGGGGTTGCGATTCCCAAATGAGGAGAACACAGTAGTCGGGAATGGTCATCGACATCATTACCCTGTTTCCCGAGATCGCGCTCGCGCCACTTTCCGAGAGTATTATCAAGCGAGCTCGCGAGAATGATATTGCACGAGTTCAACCCCATCAGCTCCGCGATTGGGCAACGGGTAAACACCGCAAAACCGATGAATACCTCTGTGGTGGTGGGCAAGGGATGTTACTCAAACCCGAACCCCTCTTCGCCGCCATTGAGGAGCTGCGAAGGCCTGAATCCAAAGTAATCCTTCTCACCCCACAAGGAACAGTGCTCAAACAAGCTCTCGTCCGTGAACTCGCAGACAGCAATCAACATCTCATCCTCATTTGTGGACATTATGAAGGAGTTGATCATCGAGTCATTACCGAGCTCATAGACCTCGAACTCTCCATCGGCGACTACGTTCTCACCAACGGTGCCCTCGCTGCGGCCATCCTCTGTGATGCCATCATTAGACTTCTTCCGGGTGCTCTTGGCGACGAACGCTCATCTGAAGACGAGTCCTTTTCTGATCCCCAACTTCTCGAAGCTCCCGCCTACACCAAGCCCAACGAATTCCGAGGGCTCAAAGTTCCAGACGTTCTCCTCTCAGGACATCACGCTAAAATCACCGCATGGAAAAAAGAACAAGCTCTCCAAAGGACTCGAGAGAATAGGCCTGATCTCCTGCCCTAAGCAATATCAAGCACAGGGCGCTAAGGAAGATTGCCCCTCGATAAGCAGGCATTACGTTGATCCTCAAAGCCAGCTTTTATTCCCAGACCTTCTCCCCACTTATTCAACAAGTTATTCACATTCTTCAAACAAGGTTAGGGCTGTATCATTTCTGGCGGAAATTCTTATTTTCTGAGGCTTACTAGAAATTGTGAATAAGTTGTGAACTAGTGTGAAAGGCACAACGGAAATTAACACAACTAACTAATCATCAATAATTTATGCGCCTGGAAAAATTTTGCAGACCATTTCTTACCGTGAACAAACTAATAAATAAAACCTAAGAACTTAGTCTGCCTATCATTCATTTCTTCTCAGTTATTTTCTCTTTCTGCCAGTAAGAAAAGAGAGTTTTTCAGTTTTACCCAGAGTTATTCACATTCGTTGGAAAAGTTTTTCTCGGGCGAAGATGAGGAAAAACACAGAGTGGGTCGTTGCTCCTTCTGGAAAGTGATCCTAAACTCCGCTCATGCCTGTTGCCTTGGATCTCGTAGAAGACATTCTCCGTCTCAAGAAAGAAAAGAACGCCATTATTCTCGCTCATAATTATCAAGTTGGCCCAATCCAAGACCTCGCCGACTACGTGGGCGACTCCTTGGGACTCGCCTATCAGGCACGTGAAACGGATGCCGAGGTTATCGCCTTCTGCGGCGTTCACTTCATGGCCGAAACCGCTAAGATTCTTAATCCTCAGAAAACAGTCGTGCTCCCCGATAGGGATGCCGGTTGCTCCCTCGAACAAGCCTGTCCTGCAGAAGATTTACAGGCCTATCTCGATGAACATGCGGACAAGAATTACTACGTCATTGCCTACATCAACTGCTCAGCAGGAGTTAAGGCACTGTGCGATGTCATCTGCACCTCGGGTAATGCCCCTACCATCGTGGAAAAAGCTCCTACAGACCGCCCCATTCTCTTCGTGCCCGACGCCAATCTCGGTCAATGGGTCATGGAGCAGACCGGCCGCAAGATGGACCTCTGGCAAGGTTCTTGCTATGTGCATGTCGAGTTCACCCGCGACTCCATCGACAAGATCAAGCAAGAGTATCCCGATGCCCTCGTGGTCGCTCATCCAGAATGCACGCAAGCAGTGCGGCTCCTCGCCGATGAAGTCTGCTCTACCGAGAAAATGATCTCTTACTGCCAAAATGCGGCGAGTGATAACATCATCGTCGTGACTGAATCGGGAATGCTGCACCGCCTTCAGAAGGAATGCCCAGACAAGAACCTTATCCCGGGACCAACGGACAACTGTGCTTGCGCAGACTGCCGCTACATGAAGATGAACACCCTCGAAAAACTGCATGCCTGTCTTGAAAACCTAGCACCTCAAGTCACCATTCCTGATTCTGTGCAAGACCGAGCAGAGGCTTCTCTCTTGAAGATGTTAGAACAATCTCGGTAGTTCCTTTCTCAAAGCTCCGATAACCTGCCTTCAGGAAAAACGATTCCACATTTTCTTAGAATGAGGCTATCGGAGGTGCCCTCAAGCAAACAAAGCCATCACCCCTTGCCCAGTTTCCTCGAACTCAAGAGGCGCGGGAGGCTCTTCTACAACCGGAGTCCACGCGGTCACTTCATTCTGGCGTGCAACTTTGACCTCTGCGAGCGCAAGCCTGCTCAGAGCTGCTTCTGCAACTGAAGCAGTATTACAATCCTTGCTCAGGTGACCTAACACTACTCGTTCTAACCCCGACTCTTGCAACTTGCGAGCGACCTCACAGGCTTGGTCATTCGAGAGATGTCCGTGTCGAGAGGAGATACGTCGCTTCAGCGACCATGGACGCACCTCATCGTCTTCGAGCATTTGCTCACAATAATTCGCCTCCAGAACCATCGCTTGCACTCCTCGCAATTTTTCCAACAAACGCTCGTTAGCGTGTCCGAGGTCCGTGACAACTGCGGCAGACTGATCGCGATAGTTAAAACGAAAGGCAACCGGATCGACCGCATCATGAGGGATCGCAAAGCTCTCCACCCTCATCCCCCCACACTCGAAATCCTGACCTGCCGCAAAGAGATTCCAATTCTTCACTGAAGTCACTTTACGAGTTAACACCTCTTGGGTGAGCGCAGTGGCGTAGACTGGCACGGCATACTTGCGGGCAAAAACCTCCAAGCCTTTCACGTGATCTCCGTGTTCGTGAGTAATAAGAATCCCGGCAAGCTTCTCGGGGGTGACACCCAAAATCTGCATTCTCAAGACCAGTTGCTTGGCACTCAATCCGGCATCGACCAAGAGACATCCCTGTCCACTGTCGAGTAGCGTAGCATTTCCTCCGCTACCACTTCCAAGCACTGCAAACCTCATTAGAAAAAGAGGGTAATCTCCCCCCTTCCATCTGCTCAACCCTCAAACCTGTAATTCCGCAAATTTCCCCAAAGCTAGAATTTCCAGTTGGAAAAGCACGGGCTCGCCTTAGACTCCTCGGCATGGATACACTTTGGGAATTCCTAAAAAACCCCTTTGCTTGGGGACTCGCCATCGGGCTTGCTCTCACTTTTTTCACGTGGAAATCAGCCGTCGCGGCCAAGATGAACCTCAAAAAGGAAAATAAGCGCCTACAGAGCGAAATGCGTGAGTTGGAAACTCATCTCAACACTCAGCTCAAGATCAACGCCTCCGGGAACAACTCGATTCAAGAGAAAATCGATACTCTGCAGGAGCAAAATGAAAACCTCCGCGTCAACCTAGCAGCACTCCAAAACAAACCCGGCCGCAGTGAAACCCGCGCTCTCCACACCATGGAAACGGCCGTTCGCCTGATGCGCGAGCAAGCTCCGGGCTTCGCCTCCGCTTGGGAAGTCGCCCTTCGTCAAGCCGAGAGCGAATACGAAGAAGCTGCCGGTGGTCTCCGCAAACTCGTCCGCAAAGTCATCGCCCTCCCCACCCCAGCAGAAACAACTGAAGGAGACGAACTGGAGGAGAAAGGATAACCTGTGCCACGCTGGACTGAGAGCTCTCGCTAAGAATCAAACATGGGTATCTATCGAAAGACCGCGCTGGTAGTTACCTTCCTGCTCATTGCTGGTCTACTACGGATGCCGTTAGAACGTCCGCTGGGACGGGAGATGCGTCAGAGTAGCATTCTCGCAAAACCGTTAGATGCGGGGACCTCAGAGGCGCTGGGACAGACTTCAGCCGCGATTGCGCTCGGCGGATTGCGCTCGCTGGTAGCGGCTACTCTCAATTTTTCGAAAGTGGTCACCTCTTGGCAGAATCAGGATTGGTTAAGCATCTTCAACACCTTTCAGCAAATTCACACCCTGCAACCCCAAGTCAGTTATTACTGGGAAGCGGCCGCTAGCTATGCCGCAGATGACGCCTATGCGGACTACCGCGATCGCCCAGGCTTAGTTGATTCCCAACGAACTCTGCGACGCGACGAGCTCTTTCGCAAAGGAGTTGCTTACCTGGATGAGGGTATTACTAACATTCCTGAAAGCCAAAAACTCTATGAACTCAAAGCGCGCTTCCTATCCGATACTTACAAACCAGATCACCTAGACTACGCGGCTGCCGCTGAAGTCTTGGACGAAGCGGTACAACTGCCCAAGGCCACTGACGTCATCAGGCGCCAGCGCCTCTATCTGATGACTCGAGTGCCGGAGCGACGAAAAGAAGCTCTCGGTCTCGCTCACGAAATTTTTTCCGATCCAGAATCACGTTTCCCTTCCGTAAAGAGCATCCTCTTTGCGCTCCAAAACGAATTCCCTGCCGAAGGCGCAATCCCAGAGAAAGAAATCTATCCATCAGAAATCGATCTTATTCGCTCTCTCTTCAATTACTATCAACGCCGTAACGAAAACTTTCCCGTCAAAGGGGTGCAAAGCCTGTTAGAAGAACGACTTGCGAAACTGGAGCTCCCGCTCGCTCTCAATCCACTTCAAAATCACGACATCAAGCGAGTGACCCTAAAAATTGCGCAAGTGATGGCTCACTTCCCACTCGAACTTTCGGAAGACCCTTTTGCGGAAGCGAGTGATTGGCCCATGGTCGTCGATCACTTCCAAGAGTATGGCTCGCAGAGCCTTCCCACGATGCGAGTTCTCTTTTTCGTCCTTCAAAACATTGCCCAAGTCGAAGACGAAAAGCGGGTCTCCATCGCAGGAATTTTTCCAAATCTGCTCATCCGTATTCGCGATTTAGCGAATTACCAACTCGACCAGAGTCATGCCCTCCCCCGAAACGGAGTGCAGGATCTCCTCGAAAGTTCGATAGCAAAAGCCGAGCTGCCCTCTCACCTCAACCCACTTGAAAAATCTGATCTATTTCCTCTCAACCGAGAGTGGATGACAGAAGTTACCGAGTGGCAGTTTCAGCAAGTGAATTCTGGACTCAAGACCCTCCCCGCAGGCAAATAATTCCAATTTTAGGATCCCCTTCGAATTTAGAGTTAATAAAACACCACAACCCAAAGTCGATTAACGCGGAATTAGCTAGGAGAGGAGAGCTGACTCCTGTTATTATTCCCAACGGACACCCAAAAACATGCGCATAGCTCTTTTCGCCGATATTCATGCCAATCTGGAGGCTCTCGAAACCGTGTTGGCCGACGCTAAGGAACAAAACTGCAGCGACTACGTCTGCCTCGGTGATGTTGTTGGCTACAACGCAAATCCAGCCGAATGCCTCGAAAAAATTCGCGAAATCGGATGCCCTGTCGTGAAGGGAAATCACGATGAAGACTGCGGTGGGAATCACTCCCTAGAGGCCATGAACCCGGTGGCAGCAGAAGCTCTCCGCTGGACACGCGATCAACTGACCGAAGAGCAGCGTGACTGGCTACGTAAGCTCCGAATGGTCCGTCAGGTGGAAGATTTTACGATTGTTCACTCCTCTTTAGATCAACCTCAAGTCTGGAACTACGTCACCAACAAGTTCGACGCCATGTCGAGCTTCTCCTACCAGTTCACCAAGATCTGCTTCCACGGCCACACTCATGTGCCACGTGTCTTTTCAAAGGACGACAAAGTGGTGGAACTTCCCGCAGAGGAGATTGAGTTCGACGAAAAACTAAAATATTTTATCAATGTCGGCTCGGTGGGACAACCCCGTAACGGTGACTGGCGTGCCTGCTATGCAATCTATGACGTCCCTGCAAACACGCTCACTTACCGACGTCTCGAATACGATATTGAAACGGCACAAAAGAAAGTTCGCGACGCCGGCCTCCCCGAAATGTTGGCAACTCGCTTAGCCGAAGGACGTTAAACTCCACGAAAAATTAATTTCACCTATAGAACACCTTCGCCAACCTACTTCCGAGAAAAACGATTTTAAACTTTTTTCAAATCAAGGCGGCTTGGTTCTGCCAACTCATTCAGGAACTAGAAGCTACTTCATAAACCTTGCGTAGTATCTATCGTCTAACAAAAACGGTGTTGCCAACAATAGAGAGACTTCGCACTTTTTTCTCTCCCGCTACGTTTTTTTGCCAGTTGCTGGCGCTCAGGCGAGTTCGTTCGGTTTCTTGATTCCTCCCATCTTACACACCGCCATGAAATGTTTTTTCTCGACTGGTGTGATCGAGAGACGATTTCCTTTTCGTAGCACTGCCATTCCTTCCAATTTCCCTTCCGCCTCAGCTTTAAGATCTTCTAAAGAAACATAGTTAGGAGTCTCGCAAACGAACTCGAAATCTACCAAAATCCAACGAGGATTATCCTCCTTTGATTTCTCATCGTAATACTTCGACTTTTTATCAAATTGGGTATGATCAGGGTAAGGCTTACTTGCAACTTTCGCGATTCCAGCCACACCTGGAGGCTTGGTATTTGAGTGATAAAAGAGTGCGAGATCTCCAATATCCATCTCGTCGCGCATAAAATTACGCGCCTGATAATTCCGGATTCCGTCCCAGGGTTCAGTGCCCGCAGCCTTCATTTCCGCGATTCCGAAAACGTCGGGTTCTGATTTAATAAGCCAGTAATTCATTTGTTGAACAGACTAGAACCTCTACTTGGAATGAGCAATGACCCTCTCTGTATTTTTGAGCAATCATTCGAAAAAACAGCAGCTCTTTTCGGATTCCGAACAAAAAACAGAGATAAATTACTGACAACAAGAAACTCACAAAATATCAAATAATTGCGACTTTTCATTCCAACTACGGTGATTCATAAATTAAGAATATCACCGATAACCTTATTCTAAGAAAATCAACCCCAATTCTCTCACTCTTTATTGGTTTGAAACCCGATGAACTCATTCAACAGGCTTTCACATCGTCTCGATTTGAGAAAATTTGGAATCATCCGTTCTCGAGAACAAGTTACCTGAACTAACCTTTAACCATACCCCATCGAAATTCACCTTAACCATTGTCATAAAAACAATTTCCTGATAGTAAAGCCTTCTTTGACTTCAAGTTTTCTCAGATTTTAAAATTTCATGAAATTATTAGTCAGTCTCATACTCTTATTTAGCTCTTCTTTTGTCCGAGCTAATCTTGAGACTATCTTTTTAATTGGAGAAAACGACGGTCTCGATTTTCCTTTTGGTTTCGAAACTGGTTTCAAAGAAGAGGCACCAGGTTCGGAGACCGAACTTGACGATCATTTCTATCTCTTTCGTATCAGACCAGTTGACCCTACTGAACCGGTTGACCCTACTGAACCGGTTGACCCCGCTGAACCGGTTGATCCTACGGAACCGGTTGACCCTACGGAACCGGTTGACCCTACGGAACCGGTTGACCCTACGGAACCGGTTGACCCTACGGAACCGGTTGACCC
>CALFBF010000143.1 GCA_937949965.1 uncultured Roseibacillus sp. | reverse complement strand
ACTTGGGAAGAACTGATTGAACTCTTGGATAAACTTTATGGAACGCCTCTTTCAACTTCCCCTTTTCCCAAAGCCAGCGAGCTACAAGACGGTCTGATCCTAGCATCCCATCTCTGGCGGACCGAAGACGGTTACTCCGTTCTTCTCGGGCCCGGTCAGGATCAAGCTCAGTATAATGTGAGTGTGCGCTTCACGAGCAAACGCATTCCAGACATTAAAACTCCGTAGTTTTGATATTCCGGAAGGCCGGCTCCGATTGGAGTCACAGACTGGTGCTTTGAAGAGTTGGCCATATTAGATTTATTGATAAGCTCTCGGTATGGCTCAGGTGTCTGCGGCAGATTTTTCATCGCATCTTTTTTGGGATGTCGATCTGGCGAGTATCGATCTGGAAAAAAACCGGAAGTGGTTGGTGAAGCGTGTGCTGGAGAAGGGAGAGTTACCGGATTGGAAACTACTCAAGCAGACTTATGATCGTGAAGAGCTCCGTGAGGCGGTCATGACGATGCGAAGCCTTGAGAGAAGAGCCCTGAGCTTTGCTTGCGCTGTTTTAGAAATCGATCAGACTAAAACGCGATGCTTTATGAATCTGTCGTCCCAAGCCACTCACTGGAGTTATTAAAACTCCTGAGTCCCCGGCTTGCGAAACACGGATTCTATCTCGCAGGAGGCACCGCGTTAGCCTTACGACTTGGGCATCGGGAATCGATCGATTTAGACTTTTTCTCAGCGATTCCATTTGAACCCGATCGGATCGTCTCTGAGCTAGCAAAGCTAACCGGACAACTGCCACGGATTTTTCAAAAGACAGAAGGTTCTCTCTCAATGACCCTGTGTGAGACCAAGGTAGAGCTTCTCCTCTATCAGTATCCGGAATTGGCCTTTGTTGATCGGATTAATGGAATTACACTGGCATCACTCGCCGATAACGGAGCGATGAAGCTTTCTGCGCTGACTGCGCGAGGTTCCAAAAAAGACTTCATCGATGTGAGTGCTCTTTTGCAGGTGACCTCATTGCCAGAAATGACCGATTGGTTTGAGCGAAAATATCCGAATGCAGGGAGCTTTATGCTCTACAAAAGTCTGACCTGGTTCGAAGACGCCGAAGAAGAACCTGATCCCAAAATTCTCAATGGGGAAAGCTGGGAAGAGGTGAAACGGAAAATTGTGAGGCAACTGGCGAAATAAAGAACTTTGCCAAAAAACCATCCTGTTCACTATCGGAGAGGCTCAGACTAATCCTTGATCCATCTGCGTCGCTGGGCTTTCACCCTCGGTGCGACAGACGACTTCGGCGGGGACGCCTGCAACTGTGGTATGAGCTTCGACGTCGCTAAGGACAACGCTTCCTGCCCCTATCTTGGCACCTTCGCCAATCTCTACTCGTCCTAAAATCTTGGCCCCAGCTCCGATGAGCACACCAGAGCGGACAATAGGATGACGAGCACCGGTTTCTTTGCCCGTGCCACCGAGAGTGACTTCGTGTAGGATCGAAACGCTATCTTCGATGACAGCAGTCTCTCCTACTACAAAGCTGGTAGCATGATCGAGGAGGATGCCACAGCCGATTCGAGCTGCGGGATGGATGTCGACACCAAAGACCTCACTGGCGAGACTTTGAAAGTAGTAAGCAAGCTCATGGCGCCCGTTTTTCCAGAGTTGATGGGAGATTCGGTAGGTTGAAATGGCTGCGAATCCCTTAAAGAACAGAAGTGGTTCAATTGGGCTCTCACAGGCGGGATCGCGGAAATGAATGGCCTCGATGTCCTCAGCAGCGCTCCGAACGAGACTCGGGTGTTCACGGAAGACTTCTCGCAAGAGAGATTCCACCTCATCTCGGCCCATATCTTCGCGCGCAAGTTTACGCGAGAGCCGAGCGGAGAGCGCTTGTCCGAGGCACTTAGAATTAAGGATAACCCCCTTGATGAGAGGCTGTAGCCGGTGCTCGCGGTCGTAGATTTGTTGGGCTTCTTGCTGTATCACTAGCCACAACTCATCGAGCGAGACGGTGTAGTTCTCGCACAACTGAATCGTGTTCCCGCTGGCGTCTACCGCCTCTTCGTGCTCTTCTTTCATCAGTGAGGGTTTCTCAAAAACTTGAATATGCTTGCCGCGCGGCCATTCAATTGGCCAAACATCATGATGGAGCGTCGCCACTCCGTCTTGACGACCTTGCGTCGCGGGAGCATGTGCCAGCAACCTTTCTAGTGCAAATCCTCTCTGACCTGAAACAGGCCAATCTCGTCATCTCAAAGCGGGGCAAAAGCGGAGGCTACCTCCTCAATGAAGAACCAACGGGCATCACTCTCGCACGAATTATCGAAGCGGTGGATCCTCAGCTGCTAGAAGAACCTGAACTAGGCGAAGGTGAATCAGCTGCCGCACTGCATTACATTTGGCAGCAAGCGACGACGCAGCTCACCCAGAGCCTTCAAGAAGTGACCTTGGCCCAATTGGCTCATCCCGAAGAAGAACCGATGTGGTTCATTTAGCTTCTGGCGTGCTTTTTCTAACAACGGCTTCGGCGACCTTCATGCCATCGAGAGCTGCTGAGACGATTCCGCCTGCGTAACCTGCTCCTTCTCCGCAGGGAAAAAGTCCCGGAGTGTCGGGATGTTCGAGACTGTCCTCGTCGCGAGGAATTCGCACTGGACTGCTGGTGCGCGTCTCAAACCCAATCATGAGCGCTTCTTCCCCGAGGTAGCCCTTCATGCGATGACCAAATTTTTTCAACCCTGCTCGCATCCTTCGTACGATGAACTCCGGCAACAATTCATCTAGGCGAGCGCTCTTGAGCCCGGGGAAATAACTGGTCTTGGGGAGATCCTTGGAAAGACGACCTGCCAAGAAATCAGACACTCGCTGCGCGGGAGCGATCTGCCCAAGAACATCTTCACCGTTCCCCGCCTTCTTAGCGGCTTGTTCGAGTTGTTTCTGAAAGCGAATCCCTCGTAAAACGTCGTCACCAGGGATGTCTTCGGGTTCGACTCCGACCACCATCCCGGTGTTTGCAAAGGGAGAATCTCGGCGCGCTAGACTCATGCCATTGACTACCACTTCGTCATTCTCAGTAGCAGCAGGCACGATGAAACCACCCGGACACATGCAGAAGGAATGCACGCCGCGGCCCTCAATCTCGCATGCAAGCGCATACCGGGCAGCGGGTAGCTCACGGGGGCGTTCTTCTCCACGAGCATAGTGATATTGAATACTGTCGATGAGCGGTTGCGGATGCTCGATCCTGACTCCCACGGCAAAAGCTTTGGCCTCTAACTGGATGTCTTCTGCTTGCAGCAGGCTATGGACATCCCGCGCAGAATGACCGGTGGCCATGATCACTGCTTCACCCGTGAGCTTTTCTCCTTCTGGATTCACCACCCCTTCCAGCTTACCGTCTTCCTTACGCAGTAAGCCGGTGACCTTGTAACCAAAGCGAACTTCACCGCCGGCTTCGCGGATACGCTCTCGGATCGCCATCACAACCTTGGGCAACAAGTTTGAGCCAATATGAGGATGGGCATCGAGCAGGATTTGAGGCGGGGCACCATGGGCAACCAGGGTTTCGTAAACTTTTCTAACAGGACCTCTTTTGGTCGCTCGAGTGTAGAGCTTGCCATCGGAGTATGTTCCTGCTCCTCCTTCCCCGAAGCAGTAGTTCGAGTCCTCAATGACAGTGCCTTTTCGTAATAAGGGCGCGAGGTCAAATCGTCTCGCAGAGGCGTCTTTTCCGCGTTCCACCACAATCGGTTTCCAGCCGAGTTCGAGGAAGCGTAAAGCCGCAAAGAGTCCTGCCGGGCCACACCCCACAATCACGACTACAGGGGCAGCAGTATCTACGGGAGAAACGTCATAAGTAGGCACCACTTCCGGTGGCAAGTCCTCATCGATCCCAACGAGAACTCTTAGCTGAAATCTAACAGGGTCTTTACGGGCGTCGATCGACTCCTTGAGAAGACGAATTTCGCGAATCTGTTTCGGATGACATTTGAGACGACGCGCAATGGGGCGTTTCCAAGCCTTTTGGTCCCCTCGTTTTTCGAGCGAAACAACGATGTCTACCTGTTCTTTCATCGGGGTAACAGTTGTTTGGTTCCAGTCTCGTCGATATTTACGAAAGCGACCGTAGTTGAAAAAATGACTTTTCTTTCAGCGTCGCGTCCTTGGCGGACCTTGACTTCGTAACTGAGAGAGGTTTTTCCGATTTTAGTTCGGGTGGACTCAATCTCGAGAATAGCCCCTTCTCTAACAGGGTGACGAAAACTTACGGCTTCCATCCCAATGGTGACGAACTGGCATTGCGGATAATCGAGGCTCGCGGCAATCCAACAAGCCTCATCGATCCAACTCAGTAGGCGACCACCAAAGAGAAAGCCAAACTGGTTCAAATCTTCGGGTAGTACTAAGCGGTGGGTTTTCATGATTCTTGCCTCTTGTTCCACTGTATGAGTTCATGATAGTTGATTCGATTTCCTCCGAAAATGTCGAGCGCGCTCCCGACGGTGATATCGACATGACCGTCACTGGCCTCCTGAACGGCAGCCAAATCAGCCATGGAACCCACTCCGCCAGCGTAAGTCATGGCCCGTCCCTGCCAAGAACCTAACAGCTCGATCAATTCCAAATCGACTCCCTGACACTTCCCTTCCACATCAGCAGCATGGATGAGGAATTCTGCACAATACTCGGCAATCTCATCGAGAGTCTGATGGGTCACCGCAAGATGAGTAAGCGTCTGCCAACGGTTCATTGCTACTTGCCAACCGGACTCCGTGCGACGACAGCTGAGATCAACAACTAATCGATCAGCCCCGATTTCGCGGGAAAGTTCTTGTAAGCGTTCGCTTAAAAAGCGGCCTTCTTGATCAAAGAGATAGGAGGTCACGATCACTGAACTGGCACCGGCCGTAAGCCACTCCTCGGCATTAGCCAGCGTGACCCCTCCTCCTAACTGCAGTCCCCCGGGCCAGGTCCGTAGCGCCTCTTGAGCCGCTACGCGATTACCCGGGCCCAGTTGAATAACATGCCCGCCCATGAGTTGGTCTTGTCGAAAGAGAGAGGAAAAGTGAGCTGGTCCTTCCTCTGCGACAAAATTTTCCACCGCACCGTCCTCTGTCAAACTGCCTCCCACAATCTGCTTCACCTTGCCCTCATGCAAATCAATGCAGGGACGAAACTTCGTTATCGCCATCTCCGTAAGAATAAGCAGGATTCGTAAAAACAAAAGACTTGGTCTATCTTCCTTTCACTTAATCACAGTCATGATTCGCCCTTCTCTACCCTTCGCTCTCTCTCTTGCCTCCTATATCTTCGTCTCTCCATTACTGGCGAAGGATAATTCCTCAACTAGTAGCGCTCAGCCCAAGGGCATGATTCTCATCGAAGGAGGAACCTTTACCCGAGGAGAAGAACGTGAACTAGGCGGAACAGCACGCTACCCAGAGGAACAACCTGTTCACGAAGTTTCGGTTTCTTCCTTCTACATCGACGAAACGGAGGTCACCAACGCTCAGTTCAAGGAGTTTACTGACGCTACCGGTTATCAAACACTAGCCGAACGGGGCTTCACCAAAGAAGACTTCCCCAATGCCCCTGCTGACCAGCTCAAGCCCGGAGCCCTCGTCTTCCAACCACCCGGAAAAGAAGTCGATAAGTGGCAGCCTGGTGCAGAATGGCAATGGTGGGTCTTTGTCGCTGGGGCGAATTGGCAACATCCGCAAGGACCGGAGAGTTCGATTCTCGATAAGATGGATCACCCCGTGGTCTGCGTGACCAAGGAGGATGCCGAGGCCTATTGCGAGTGGGCTCAGAAGAGACTCCCGACGGAAGCAGAGTGGGAACGCGCCGCGCGTGGTAACCACGACCATGCACTCTTTGTCTGGGGAGAAAGTCCCAAGCCTGACCCCAAGAATTGGCCGGCGAATACTTTCCAAGGTTCTTTTCCTCATGAGAACAAAGCACTCGATGGTTTCCTCGGTACCGCTCCCATAAAAAGCTACCCTGCCAATGACTTCGGTCTCTACGATGTCGCGGGGAATGTTTGGGAACTCTGCGCTGACATTTACCGCCCTGATTACTAC
>CALFBF010000142.1 GCA_937949965.1 uncultured Roseibacillus sp. | reverse complement strand
ATTTTCTGGAAAAAGAGAGCGACTCTCAATAAATAAATCTCTCCCTACCGCTTGCGCTAAGGGCTGATTCGCCAGCTCAGAACCCGAACCAATAAAGCGTCCATCAGCGCCTAAACTCTCAGCAAGATTGAACGATAGATCTACATTACCCAAGAAGCCCAAGTCTTCCCCAGCCACTGAGAGAAAGTCATTGGGCAAGTCCGCGCGATAACTAAATTCGGTCTTCAGTTTCAAAAAATTTTCAGCGGGAAAAGACCGCGTTCGGATATCAATCGCAGCACCTCCGAAGTCTCCAGACAAAGTCGGGTCGTATGTCTTCTTTACATTGATACCGCTCAAAGCCGACGTGGGGAACAAATCTAACTCTACCGCCTTCCGATCTGGTACCGACGAGGCAATCGCTCCTCCATTATAGGTCGTGCTGACATAGCGATCCGCTAACCCCCGCACGACAGCGAACTTGCCACCAACAATATTGGCTCCTGCTACCGTTGCCAACGCGTCAGCAGCATCACTCGCATCTGATTTTTCGAAATCCTCTGCACTCACTCCGCTCGTAATGCCGCTTTGCTTGAAATCGGCGAGATCAATCACAACATCGTCCAAGGCTTCTTTTTCTTCCACAAACTCACCTACGACTTCCACCTCATCGAGTTCATATTCCCCATCATCGAACTCAATGGGCCTCTCTTCCATAGCCTGCACGACTTGCACTCGTTGCTCGTTCTCTAGGACCACTTTTGTTTCCGCAGGCTCATAACCCAGTTTATTGAAAGAGAGGGTCCACTCCCCAGATGGAAGTTCAGAGATGGTAAACTCTCCTTTTTGATCCGCTCGAACAGTTCGCTCAAGTTGAGAAATACTGACCAAAACCCCAGGTAGTCCTTCGCCACTGGGACCATAGACTTCACCTGTAATTTGAGCCTGTCCTTGTCGATTAGAAAGAAGCCCATTCTCGGGAGAAGCCACTTGTTGAGTCTCTCCTGTAGGCTCGTCTATGAGCTCAGGCTCAGGCTTTTCCTCTGCCTGTAGCGCACTCAAAGCATCATTCTGATTTCGTATCTCATCACCATTGCGCGGTCCTTCTTCTTGGCTTCTTTTTGGCTCACCTTTTTGATCATGAGCATCCACCAGATCGGATTCAAAGTTGGCACCAAAATCATCGGCTAAACCTCCCCCTTCAGCGGCTTCCAAGTCTGATCGCTTTGAACTCACCTCATCTGCCGTGGCAGTGGAAACTTTTTCCGAAAATGCTTTTGTGGAAGCAGATTGACCAAGATGAGATGAACTTTCTCTGCTCTCAAATTCTGTTCTTTTTTCAGAACCAAATTCCTTGTTAGAAAAAACCGGTCCCGATGATCTTGAAGAGTTTTCTTTCTGCTCAGGATCCCGCTCTCCCTGCCCCGAAGCTGGCAGCAGAACGAAGAAAGCACAGATAAGTACCAATAGACTCCCGGCCAAAATGCCTCGCTTCCAAACAGGAATATAAATAGCGCATCGTGAGAAGAGAGCATCTACAAAGGAGTCGGACCGCATAAAAAGAGCGGAATTAAAAGCCGAAGTCGTCAAAAAACTCGCGCTTCCTGCTGTGACATTTTTGTCACAACGAGACCGGACCTTCCCCTCAAAAGGAATCATGGATGCCCAAAGCGATCAGAAAGAACGCATGGGCCAGCGATCTACTCGCCAATATGCTCCGATGAGGAGGAGCATTGAATAAGGAGAGAATCACTCCTCAAGAGTCGGCAGAAAGGCCGGAGGTCCCATGGGGCAATCGATATAATAGACCCAAAACCCATCCTCATCTTTCTTCGCCACTTCGGTCGAGTTCCCCTCCGAGATGACACTGCCATCAGGTCCCTTGATTTGCCACTTGGCCTGTAGTAGTGCGGTGTCGTCATTGATTAATGTGCCCGTTACCTCGCTCACCAGAGTGGGCCGCATAGCGGCGAAGGGCTCGAAGAGTTCGCGCACTGCAGCGAGACCTTTCTTTGGCTCCTCTCCGGGAGGAAAGTAGACCACGCATTCGGGGTGAAACATTTTCAAAATACCATCGAGATCTCCTTCTTTCAGGCAGGCTCCGACACAATTCGCAATTTCACTGGGGCGGCTCGCCCTTTTGGGATGTTCTATATTCATCGTATTTAATTTATTTATGAACTACTATAAGAAACCTCTGATAGCCTAATACCAAGAAAATGTTTCCCTACTTCCTCAACTCTTTGCTGGTTTGAAACCTGATGAACTCGTCCAAAAGGCTTTCAAATCGCCTCGATTTGAGAAAATTTGGAATCAAGCTTTCCCGAAAACAGGTTACCGGAGGTGCCTAGAAATCTTCAGACAACACATCGGGAGGTCGGTTGTCCATATCGAACAACAGCAGCCATTCCCCTTCCTCGTTTTTCCGAAAAACGAGTCCTACCCGTCCGGTTTCATCATCTTCCCCTTCCGTGCGAAAACAAAACTTCCCTGACATTACCGCCATATCGCTTCCCGCGATGAGGACTTCCTCCTTAAAGAGCAAATCGCCCTGAAACATCTTAAAAGCCTGCTCGAACCAGGGACGAATCTCACCAACCCCCATCATCAATGGGGCCCCGTCGTTGGCATAGACTGCCTCGGGGTCGTAGCGAGAACAAAGCGCATCAAGGTCCTTGGTCTCGAACGCATCCAACCAAAGTTGGAGAGCCTCGCGGACTTCTTTTTCGACAACAGTATGAGTCATAGCTGCAGAAACCTACTGCGTTCTCCCTAATCAGCAACTTAGCAGTGTAAATTATTTATTCCCCAAAAGTTTTACTCCAAACTTCTGACTCTCGGTCGCTCTCTTCGAGTTGTTTCCGGCGAGAAGTCGGCAAAGTTGTAATGGCCGCTTTGTGATACCCTCGTGCCGCAAAGAACTTGGCTGCACGATTCGTAAGCGCGAAGAGCCCCCGCATTCCGGCTATTCTCGCTTTCTCTTCAGCAGCATTTGCTAACTCGGAGCCATAGCAACGCCCCTCGTGATTTTCCTTCACATAGAGACAAGCAAGTTCTCCGAAACCGTGCTTAGAATAAGAGTGCACTGCCACGCAACCGACTGCATTATCATCAACTGTTAGAAGCAAGAAATCTCCTAACCGACGAGTGACCTCTTCATAGGTCCGTGGCACGAGATGAGCGGCTCGCACCGAGCGCCCCATCATCGCTAACAGCTCGGGAACATCTTCCTCACGAAGAGGGCGTACGTCACGATAACTATCAGTGTGCACCATGGTGCCGACCCCTTCATTCGAGAAAATTTCTGAAGTTAATGCTCCCTGCAAGTGACCATCTAACAGATGAACTCGGCGCACTCCCATTCGGCAAATTCGCGCAGCCATGACGAGTAACTCATGAGCACTGGCATCCTCAATAGCAGCTTCAGCTACACTCGGCAAAGGACCGAAGTCGGGCATATCATTGAGGAGGACCATTAGCTTAGCAGCCGATAAGTTCTTGGCAAGGGAGCCGACCTCGCGGGCCAAAACACGCGAACCTCTGCCATCGACCATGGCCGCTTGACCTCTTTCTAACAGAGAGCGGCATTCTTGAGCGCACCCCTCGTCTGTTAGAGAAAAACGAACGGTCTCGGCCTTGAACTCGGACTCCACTGCCCAATCGGCTAGGTCTGCTAAGTCCCCCCCCACAACCACGACCACCAACTGAACGCCAATCCGCTGCAGCGCGATAAGGTCTAACAGAGTTTCGGCTACCGCAGGCTCGGGGAGAAGCCCTTCATCAAAAACGACTACGAAAACTTTGCCCGCAAAGAGAGGGACATACTGAAGGACTTCGCGAACGTCTCCATTCATGGGTAGTCGTTTCCTTAATCTACAAGCCGAGGCTTGCGTCCCCTTCGAGGGCTTTGCGGAGCTCTTCCTGGAAAGTGATTAAATCTTCGTGAGCAGGTTGATAACCTGCGGTATCAGGGTCTAGAGCGGGACGCCCCATCTGATCAATCATCCAACGTCCTTTCTCGCCATCACTGAAGGTCACCTGCCCGGAGACCATGGCACCTGGAGTCGCTATCTGATCAACGGTAACGGAGACAGGGCCACTGTCGCCTGCGGTTTCTTCCCCTGGAGCAGAACCTTCTTCGGGAGCGGAGCTGTCCTCTTCTTCCGGTGCTTCTGACTCAGGCTCAGGCTCTTCTTGGCTCTGGATCTCAAGATTAAGATCAAGCACAACGAAACGCATGTCCATGTAGGTCACATTCAGCGAGAACTCCTCTTTAAGCTTACGCTGTAGGTCCGCTAATTGGTCTCCCTCTGCAGCCCACTTTCGCAAGGTCTCTTTCTGCTCTTCACTTAGGTCCTTCGATTGAAACATCGCCTTTGGTTTATGCTGGGAATGATGACCGACACAATCGAATTCTCGCAGGGACTCCCCTTATCGGACACTTTCGAAATCCCAAAAAAAGAGCCCACCGAAGCGGACTCTTAACGAAACGTGAGAAAACAGGACAATTTACTCTGAACTAGCTGCCTTGCGCAGTCTCTCGATAGCCGCGCGTGCTTTCTCCTCTGCAGTCTGCTCAATGGCAGGTTCCTCAATGAGCTCCTTAATGACCTCTTTGGTGGGAACCTCTATAGGAGCAACCTCTTCGACGGCCTCCTGCACTTTTTCTTTTACAGGAGCAGGCTTTGGCGTGGGCTTTGGTGCAGGTTTTGGAGTTGGTGCTGGTTGCGGGACAGGTTTCTTCTCCGGCTTGCTCGCAGGTGCTGGCGCAACTGGCTTTGGAGCGGGAGCGGGTTGCTTCTTTTCAACTGGCTTAGGTGCTGCAGGCTTGGACCTTGGAGCCACTTCTTTCTTTTCAACCGGCTTGTTGGCAGGCTTAGGCGCTTGTTCAATAGGTTTAGGCTCCACTTTTTCTTGATTCGGTACCGGAGCTGGCTTTGGTGTGGGTTTAGCTTTTGGCTTAGCCACTTTTTCTGCAGGCTTGGGTTGTTCGTTTGGAGATGGAGCAACCGCTGGCTTAGCTTGAGGCTTCACCTCTTTAACCGGAGCCACTTTCTTCTCTACAGGAGCAGCAGGCTTGACTTCGGTTTTAGGCTTGTTCGCCTTATTTGGTTGAGGAGTTTTCTTTTTTTCAGACTCAGTAGCACCGAGAGCGTTTTTCTCAGTAGGAGACACTTTGTTTGGTACCACAGGAGGAACAGGCGCGGGTTGCGGAGCTACTTTGGCTTCGTTCTTAACTTTCTTCGCCTTCGGCTTAGCAACGTTTTTAGCTTGAGCTACCTTCTTAGCTTCATTCTCCTTAGCAGCTTTGGGCTTCTCAGCCATTTTCTTTGGCTTGGGAGGAGAGGGTACGCTAAATTCGATCATCGCTTGTGGGAGACGAGATTTAAGTTCATCTACTCCCCCTTGAGTCACCTTGGTATTGGTTAGGTAGACGTTTTTCAAGGAACTCATTTTCGCTAACTCCGCAATTCCCTTATCGGTCACTTCTGTTCCGAATAAAGAAAGGCTACGCAAGTTTGGAAGGTCTGAAATCGTTTTCAGCCCCATATCGGTGATTTTGGTCTCATTCAGCATGAGTTTATCGAGATTGATCATCTTCACGATGGTCTCCATCCCTTTGTCCGAAACCATGGTCTTCTTGACATCCAAGTCGATAATTTCTTCCACAACAGGCGCAAGCTTGGCGAGGCCCTCATCGTCGAATTCCTTACCCTGACTCACGGAGGTGAAATAAAGCTGCTCTGAGTCTTTTGAGGAAAAGGTCAAAGCGCCTGGCAGTTCTTTCTCAACCATGGCCTTGCCCTTTTGAATCATCTCGCGACGACTGGTCTTGGCTTCCTCTATTTTCGCTTTCTCAGCCGCGACTTTTTCCTGGTCCACTTTGACTGCTGGTCCTGCTTCGCGAACAGATTCGAAAGCTTCAACATCAGCCAAGATGGCATCGTAACCTTCCACTTCGGAAAGAGGCTTGTCCCCTGCTTCGTCGATGAGAGGAGTGTTATCAATCCACCAGTTCAAGATGCGTTTCTCACCGTCAGTGAGGTGCATATGAGGCTCGTCCTCCTTACCAGTAGGCATGAACTCATCGTCGTCGATGTCGAGATTCACCCTTACCATCATCTCACTGTTCTCAGAGTCACCTGGAATGAGAGTTGGGAAGTCTTCCCCGCCCTTGCCGCCCGCAAGCAGGTCCGCAACAGAAGTCATCACGAGACGGCCTTTAATCTTCTTCTTTCCAAGGGGGTTAAGCTCAGCATCAGCGTGA
The DNA here is from genome assembly GCA_937949965.1 of uncultured Roseibacillus sp. Lineage (GTDB taxonomy): Bacteria > Verrucomicrobiota > Verrucomicrobiia > Verrucomicrobiales > Akkermansiaceae > Roseibacillus. Next base: position 3,343 of record CALFBF010000142.1, on the reverse strand, counting down.
CATTCCCAACACTTCCCGTGCAAAATTGGTTCTACGATTTGTGAGTAAACTAAACGCTCTTGGGCAGGGATATCGGTAACGACTGGCATCTGCACAATGTCCTCGGCAGCAACACCCAGTGGTTCACCAGCAATAAGCTTCATGAAGTCTCCCTCAATATCACTATCATGAACCATAGTGCCACCCATGTGAGCTCCGAGTGTCATCGACGCCGCAGCAAGGATTAGGAAAAATGGGTAAAAAGGAGAGCCCTTATCATTATGACGGCTCCACATCTTCGCGATGAAAGAGAGAATCACAAAGAAGGCAAAAAGAATGGAGAGCCACATGTGCATCCCGATCTTGTTTCCTTCTAAGTCCCACTCCAGTTTTGCGGGACCATAATCGCCGCGCAGGAAGTAAAAATAACCCAATACTACTGCAATTACCGAAGTAATCGAAGCAAAGAAAAGGGTTCCTCCAAGATGGGGTTTGAACTTACGAAAAGTCAATAATCCAATACTTTCAACAGTCAAAACCCAGATAAATACTCCGATTGGGATGTGCAGGATAAGGACGTGCATATCACCCAGCCACCACAACCAATCATTAAGAACAGAAGAGTCCGGACTAATTTTCTTGGTGTCTTCTAACCCCCAAACAAATGGGAATACGAAGAGACCCACCGCCATTACCAACATCAAGAACGTTAAAAACTTAAGTCCTAATGCTGATTTCTTCTTGGGAGTAACTTCTTCGCTCACGTGTTCGTCAGATTCAGTAAAGGGCTCGGGTTCTAATGCCTCATCAGGCGTGGCATCAGGAATGAAGTTGTCTTCTTGGGTGTCGTTTTCGTCAGACATAAAGGTGAATAATCAATCGTTACGGGAGGAACTTTTCCTCCCTTTCGTTCTCGGACAAGTTAATTAATGTCGATAGGCTTGTCAGCAGCCTTCTTTTTCCCGTTTTTCATCCCCACAAAACGTCTGAGGTCAAGGCCCAACATGGATAAGGAATTAATCAAAATGATAAAAAGAAGCCCTTCGTCAATAAAGGGAACGGGATCTGGAATAGCCAGTCCAAAGGCCGAGGCGACCAAAAGGAGAACTGCGAATAGTTTTTTCATAGGGGGACTCTTAATAGACTCCAAAAATAGCGAAATGAAAAGACGATTTGAGGTGCATCATTTTGCCTGAAATCTGTAAATCTTCTCAAAATAATAAAGTTACTCATAAACGGCCACTGGCAATTCACGCTCGATTTCCGAAAGACGGTAACCGAAACCAGCTCCCCGAAGCGTCGAGCCGTCGAGCATTCCCTTACGGCGTTGAAAAAGGCCAGGGTGGACTTTTGCTTCAGGTTCACTCGCCGCAGGATAAAACTGCATCCCATTGCTCTCCACCCCCATGATAGTCCCAACATGGGCCGCAAGCTGGAAATGCGGAATCTGCGCTAACATCGGGTTGGTGAGATCCTGCACCATCAAGCCCATGCCATGGCTCTTCGCAAAAGCAGCACTGAGAAGAGCCCCGGTTTGTGTTTTGCAGGTTTTCAGCGCGACTCCGTTCCATCCCAGTTCGCGCCCTTTACGCAGGTATGTCCAGTCGTGAGCACTCTCGTCCATGAAGAGAGGCTTGCGAGCACTCACACTGTGAACCTCAATCTGATGAGCATCAAGATCGTAGGGAAAAGGTTGCTCCACGTAGAGAATCTTTTGAAACGTGACAGGGTCATCTACCCGCAACTCGTCTAGGATCTCATTCACATAAGCAGGCTCACTCACAGTACAATTAAAATCGGCGGAAAGCCAGGTCACCCCTTCTTCCCGCGCGATACGTCCCACTTTTTGCAAACGAGCTCGGTCCCAAGCTTGGTCGTTGCCACAGAGCTTGATCTTGAGACAATTGAGACCATCACGCCGAATCCAATCGCGTAGAAGTACAGGATAACCGTCATCGGGTTCGTCTCCGCAGAGTTCTTCTTCCGAAAGAGGATCGAGGCCTCCGATCAGATGCCAGACAGGCAGTTTTTTTGCAGGTGTTTTAACGAGAAAATCAGAGAGATGAAGCTTGCGATAATCGAGCGATCTCTTCGCGGGTTCGATGAACTGATCCAGATTAGCTGGGAGGAATTCACGATGATAACTCTCGTATACAGGAACTTGATGAAGGGTGGCATAAGCATCGTGAATCGCGAGGTCAAAGAGAGAGAACGCCACCAAGGAAGCAAGGTGAGGTAAGGCCTCTTCTGGAGAACGACTGCCGTTAAATTGCTCACACAACGTCCCCAAGCCTTCCTTTACAAAACGATGACCAATCTCAATGGGGTGGCCCGTTAGATCAGCTTGCGTAAGAGCAGTAGCCACTTGTCGAGTAAACTCTTTGAAGGCGGTGTGCCGCGTCTCGTAATCACTCTGCGATGGCCAAGCCCACGCGACCGAGAGAGGAGTCTCGCCCCAACCTTCGGCACTTTTCCCGCTCTTATCGATCACGCGAACGCAGGCACGAGCGCAGGTAACCGAGTCGAGAGCCTGGGCCCCAAACTTGAGTTGCAGCCGCATCTCGACCGGAATAAAATAAAGAGAAACGGATACTATCCGAATAGAGGAAGGAGCGCTCATTGTTCAATCGACAGCCGCAGGAAACTACGGAAGACCGATTTCGCCCATCCGATAGCTTTCTTCCCATAGAGTTCAGGACTCACTCAGGAAAGAAACGAGCACACATAGTGACACGAATCCGCTTCCACCGAGATGGTAAAACCCGAGTTCGCAGGAACGTTGAAAGAAGAACCCGCGCCCACCGACAACTTTTCGTCATTCCCATCGAGAACGACCTGACACGTCCCCGCTACGACTTCCATCAACTCTGCCGCCTCAGTCCCGAAGTGGTAAGAACCAGGAAGAATCACCCCAAGAGTTTTCTTGGAGCCATCAGCCAGCAAAATGGCGTGCGAGATAACCTTACCTTCAAAATAAACATTCCCTTCCGCAATAGCAGTGACGTTCTCGAATTGCATGGTAGGTCTTTGAATAAGATTCGAATCGTTGACAAGCGGAATGAAGACGCAAATCCGATCCCTTCCCTCTGGAGCCCAACGCACCACCTGGAGCCGAAGATGGCGCAGAGCAGCAACCACCTCCAGAACCTAATCCCGTCTACACCTACACCCTCCGTCCCCTCGCGAATGGTAATGAAGTCGCAGTCAGCTGGCAGTCTGGTGATGAGAACGAAGGATTCCTCACTCGCTATGCCCGTATCACAAATCCTCTGGTCGCCGCTTGGTCCGAACTGCCCATTTACTCTGAAACTCTGCCCGGTTTCACTTTCGTCTTCATGTCCTTACCGGATGCTCCCGTAAGCGG
>CALFBF010000141.1 GCA_937949965.1 uncultured Roseibacillus sp. | reverse complement strand
CCAGAGCCCTCTTCGGTATTTTTGTTAGGTGCGGGAAGCTTGCTAATCATCGCTCGCCGTAAGAGACTTGTGAAGTGAGTCTGACTTTCAGCATCTTCATGCTGTCCTTGACCTCGCAAGTTCGTGCCGAGGTCGAGGAATTGCCTGAAGTCGTGGTCACCGCTGAGGCTGTTACAGAACAAATTGAAGAAGAGGAGAGAACGATTCCCGCTGCTGGTAATCAAACAACTCTTGATTCAGAAGTCCTCGCTGAAAGCTCCGCAAATTTCCTCTCGGAGTTGTTAGAGACGAGAGCAGGAATCTCAAGTGGCTCTTTTTTCGGAAACGGAGATTTTGCGACCCCTCAGTTTCGAGGCTTTGGGGAAGCGGCTCAGCTACGCTCGGTAGTGACGGTCGATGGCGTTCCCATCTCACGGGGTGACTTAGCGATTGGTGCGTGGTCCGAGACCCCGCTTGCCAGTCTGGAAGAAGTTACTGTCCTGCGTGGTGGCCGCACCGTGCGCCATGGTCCCGGTGCGGTGGCGGGTGTCATTGCTTTGAAGACCCGACAAGCCCGTGACGAGAGTGAGCTTTCCCTACGGGTGTTGAGTGGTTCTGATGCCACTAATCGCCAACAATTTGTGGCCGCTTCTCAGCTGGGTGGTTGGGGTGTACGCCTTACTGGTGAGTATTTCGAGACAGATGGTTTCCGGGATAATTCAGCACAGGATTCTCTTTCGGGAGCGCTATCGGTGGTAACGCCAGAAGCCGCCTGGGGCGATCTCCGCTTAACGCTCACTGCTAATGAAAGCCGTTTCGAGGATCCAGGTGCTCTTTCCCTATCTAATTTTCGCGAGGATTCACGCCAGTCTTTCTTTCCGGACCAAGTGTTAGAAAGCGAGAATTATTCTTTAAGCCAGCAGTTGACTCTCAATGGAGGAGAGCATTGGGAACTCCAGTTGCGAAGTCGTGGCGGCTACAATCGACGCGATATTGACTACCAAGGGCGCCTCAGTGATGGCGAGACCATCGATGGTGCGGGGGAAGTGGTCTTTGTTTGGAAAAAAGAGGAATGGCAAGTGGAAGCCGGCTTGCGTGGGGATGTGAGCCATCTTGATTTTGAACGCAGTCAACCCTTGGGTGCAGGGGTGGATGAACAATCAGCGGATTTGACGCGATCGACGTGGGGAGGCTTTCTGTTAGCGCGCTGGGAGCCGACTGAGCGTTGGGCTTTTACGGCAGGTGCAAGCTGGGATTTCTATCGGCTAGATGGAGAGGGTCGTAGCGAGAGTTCACCTGATGATCCGCGTCGTAATTTTTCTAACAGCACCACTGACGGCGAGGCGGCTTTTGAGTTTGGAGCGGAGTTTCAAGTGAGCGAGGGAATCAAGGCTTGGGCACGATGGGACCAAAGCGTGCGATTTCCGGTTCTCGACGAAGTCGCCTTTTTTCAAGGATTTGACTCTGATATCCCCTTCAATACCGGACTTCAACCAGAGCTTGGTAGAACGGTGGAAGTGGGTTTGATTTTGGAAGAAGAGGATTCTTGGAGCGTTGGCATTACTCTTTTTGGGCAGTGGACTGAGGACGAGATTTTCTTCGATGCCTTTGCCAATGTGAATGATAACTTATCGGATACGGAGCGCTTGGGCTTAGAGCTCAACGCCAGTTGGGAAAGTCAGCATTGGGAGGCTGGCCTCTTTTATAACGCGACCTTGGCACGCTTTCGCAATGACTTAGATGATGGCGAAAGGGTCCCTCTCGTGCCACGACACTCAGTCTTCGGCCATCTTACGTGGAAGCCGACGAGTGAGATTAAGCTAGGCCTCGAAGGTCAGTATGTGAGTTCTCAACTCGATGGTAATAATCGTGGGGAGATTGGGCGTTTGATTCAGTTTCGCGATGTCCCTTCGCGAGTGCTCTGGCACGCTACTGCGAGCTGGAAGGTCAACGAGCATTTGGCATTCTTTGGCCGCGTGAACAATGTGTTAGATAGAGATTTCGTCTCAACTCAGTTTTCAGGTGGGATTTTTCCCGGATCAGGGCGACAGTTTATTTTGGGAGGAAAGGTGAGTTACTAGATAGATATGAAGAGAAGAGCGGCAACCATTTGTTTACTTGCACCGGTATTATTAGCAGGACCTTTTCCTCCGCCAGCAGGGCAGCCGGGGAGTGAAGCGATCGCGAGGGATGATTCTCGCATTGTGGGTTGGGCGACCACGGTGGAGAGCTATCAGCCAGATGCGGCCGTCACCTCAGAGTGGCTGGATTCGTCACAAGCACTTGGGCCTGCAGAGGGGAATTCTTTTGAGATCTGTTCCCTAGGACCGCAGGGTTCCATCACCTTATCTTTTGGGCGTAATGTTCCTAATGGACTTGGACCTGATTTAATGGTCTTCGAGAATGGGTTCTCGGATAGCTTTCTCGAACTCGCCTTTGTCGAGGTGTCTTCGGATGGGGTGAACTTTGTCCGCTTCCCTAATCGTTCCCTCACTCCCGAACCAGTCGCTGCTTTTGGTGGTCTCGATACTACTGATGTCTCTGGCTTAGCAGGGAAGTATCGGCAAGGTTTTGGGACCCCTTTTGACCTCGCCGATTTGCCAGTGGATCCGAATCTTGATCGCGATGCGGTGCGCTTTGTGAGGATTGTTGATGTCGAGGGAGGGGTCTCCTTGGATAGTGAAGGCGAGGTCATCTTTGACCCTGCCCCTACGGTTGGTTCCGCGGGTTTCGATCTCGATGGAGTCGCTTTGTTAGAGGCGGACTTTGTAGCCAATGTGGTCTGCGAAGTGGTCGGTCCAGACTTAGTGCTTAGCTGGCCCTCTGTAGACGGTGAGGACTATGTCATCCTTGCCAGCACAACCTTGCAGGAGGCAGATTGGGTAGAGATTGCAACTCTTCCCGCTACTGGAGAGCTCACTCAGTTCACCAGTCCAACAGCAGATAATGTGCGTCGTTTTTTCTTGGTCGAAAGGCGTTGATTACGGCTTCAGCCAGTTTCCTTGAGGCCTGAGGAGATCGCATTCACGGTGAGTTGTAGTGCGAGGAAGGTCTCGTCGGCTTTGCCGTTTTCCTTAGTCAGGGGTCGGTCCGCAGCACGCCAATTCTTCAGGAGTTGGATTTGTTGAAGATGTAATTTCCGCAGGGGTTGTTCTCTCAGGGCGAGGGTCTTGTTCATACGTGGGCGACGGGTGGCGAAGTCGCCACCAAGGAAGGCTCCGACTTGATCGCGGGTGCGTTGGAACTCTGATCTAACGGTTTCTAACACGCGATCGCGTAGGGCGGCATCTTCGCAGAGTTCTCCGTAACTAGTCATCAAGTCAAGGTTGGCGCTCATCAATGAGGTCTCCACGTTGGTGAAGACGTAGCGTAGGAAGGCGATACTGGAGAATGAGTCCTGCAGCTTGCGATAAGTCTCTGGCTGTTCCTTCTGTAGGGCCTCCAAGCCGCTTCCGATTCCGAACCAGCCCGGGAGGTAGAAGCGAGATTGCGTCCAAGAAAAGACCCAAGGAATAGCGCGTAAGTCTTTCAGCGAAGGTTTGCCCGTGCGTCGTGCGGGGCGGGATCCGAAGACGCCAGTTTCTAAGGCGTCAATCGGAGTTGCCGAGCGATGGAAGGTGAGGAAGTCCTCACTGGTAAGGAGGGCGCGATAGGCCTCGGAGCTACTTGCGGAGAGGGCGTCGAGAGTAGGGTGGAATTCGTCGGGTACTCCGGTGCGCTTGTCCTGCATCGCGACCGCTTCGCTCACTCCAGCCATGAGAAGCTCAAGGTGATAATGGGCATTTCCTTCGTGAGAATATTTACGGGGAAGGACTTCTCCTTGTTCTGTGAGGCGAACCGGTCCCGTGAGGCAACCGGGAGGGAGCGCGCGTAGGAACCACTGAGTCGGGCCTGCACCACGGCCAATCGTGCCGCCACGTCCGTGGAAGAACTGGGGCTCAAAGTTACGCTCGGCCAAGGCCTCGGCCATTTCTTTTTGTCCGCTATGGATACCCCATTGGCTCGCGAAGACCCCCGCGTCCTTGTTACTATCCGAGTAGCCGACCATTGCGGGTTGGATACTTTGCCCACCATCACCCATCAGGTCACGGTATTGACTGAGGATGCCAGCAGCTGCAGCGAGGTCGTCGCCAGTTTCAAAGAGAGGGCTCACCGGCAGGCGTGAACGCCAGACGCCGTCGCAGTAGTCGGCCAGACCCGCCTCACGCGCAAAGAGGTGCATCGCTAACAAGTCCGAAACCTGACGCGTCATTGAGATGATGAGTTGACCGAGAGATTCGCCTCCTTGTTCTTTCTCTTGTTCCGCTACCACGCGGAGATAGCCGAGGACATTCTCCCCTTCTTCGGGCAGGCTGGCATTGACGGAGAGGAGGGGGCGGCGGCTGCGCAGTTCTTCCATCAGGAAGTCGATACGCTTTTCCTCAGGCCATTCCGCAAAGTTTTCTCCATCTACTATTCCTGCCGTAGTAAAGATGGCGGCAAGCGCGGCGTCGTGCGTGGCGGAGTTATTGCGAATGTCGAGATGAGCGAGGTGGAAGCCGAAGACTTCGTTGAGGAGAATGAGGGGCTCGACCCATTCGCGAGCCGCTAATTTGGCTCCGGCTTCGCAGAGTGTCCAGCGCGCGAGTTCGAGGTCTTCTCCGTATTCCTCATTGTAGTGATAGCCACCGGCTTCGGCCCGGAGAGTGCGCTCTAACTTTTCGCGCACGAGATAGAACCAACAACGCCATCGTTCGGCTTCGTTGCGAGCGGCAATAGCGTCACCAGTATCGCCGAGCTCGGCCACGATGCGGGCGATGCCTTCTTCGAGGGCTTTGGGTATTTTAACAAAGGGTTTGCTCTCAGTGAGCGCTTCCGCAGCCTTCCGCGTCCAGCGTCTTTGCAAGCGAAGCGCCTGGTAGCGCATTTCGGTGAAGGTGTTGCGAGTCACTTCCGGGGTGACGTAGGGGTGGCCATCACGGTCGCCGCCAATCCAGCTCGCAAAACGAATGCGAGGATAGGCCTGCGAAGCGCGGAGCTTTTCGACCGACCATCCTGCTGCCTCCCAAGCGACATCGAGAGAACGGTTTAAGCGAATGACGACTTCAGGGAAAACTTCGCGTAGATAATAGAGCGCGTTGCGGCGTTCGTCTGCGATGGTGGGGCGCTCGACAAAGATTTCGCCCGTGTGCCAGAGGCTTTCGAACTCTGCCCGCAGACTGTCGCGCACTCTCTTCTCACGGAGCGGATCGCGTCGGGCCTCTTCCCACTCGGCGAGTCGGTTGTAGATCGCGAGATGTTTTTCGCGCACCAGCGGACGCTTCGCTTCGGTGGGGTGGGCGGTGAGGACGGGCTCAACTTCGACCTTGCGGAAGGCTTCTAGGGCCTGCTCTTCGGAGAGGCCGGCCTCCTTCATGCGCGCAATTACGCCCGGCCAGAGACCGCGGATGGTGTCCGGACCATACTCGGCGCGACGGATGGCGCGGAAACGCCAAGCCACTCGTTCCTCAACGATATTGAGGAGCTCGAAGGCGAGCGAAGTCAGTTGCGCGGACTCGGCGGCATCGTTGGGATTGGTTTCGAGCTCAGTAGAATCAGAAATCCACGGCAGACGATTGACCGACTCGGGGGACAGGGGGAGAGACGCGGCGAGGGTGCTGGTGACCTCGTGGAGTTCATCCTCGAGGGCTTGGAATCCGCGGTCGAAGTAGGCTTCGTTCAGTCCGTCAGTGGGCATGGCTCTACTTCACCGGAAAGCAGATTGCGTGCAAGGAGTATGTTACGTCAAAAATTGAAGTTGCCGCAGCGGTCGTTCTTGGGATATATTCAAATAAGCGACCACGGCAGTAAACGTTTCTCAGCAATATAGCAGGAACGTCGAGCCCGTGGTCTTCTTGTTTTAATATGAGTGTTAAAGTCGCGGTCCTGATCGATGGAGGATTTTTTCTGAAAAGGGCAAGATCATCTATCGAAAATTTGAAGAGGATGGAGAAAAAACTGCCAACCTTATTTGGTCTTATGCGATGAGGCATGTCGCTCATTACAGGGATAAAACGGAAATCGAAGATAGTCTCTACCGAATTTTTTACTACGACTGTCCTCCGTTAGAAAAAAAGGTGCATGGTCCGATCTCAAATGCAGCAATTGATTTTTCGAAGACTGAGCAATGTCAATTTCGGCTCACACTGTTCAAGGCTCTCAGGGCGAAGCGAAAGATGGCCTTGAGATTGGGTTATCTATCGAAGACAAGTGGGTGGAAGTTGCGTCCAAATTCTCAGAAAAGTTTACTGAAGGTGAGTTGCAATGGTCGGAACTCACTGATGATGACTTCGTCTACGATGTGAGACAAAAGGCGGTGGACTCGCGAATAGCGGTAGACATAGCTTCGCTTTCTTTAAAGCAGCAAGTGGATCGAATCGTCTTAATTGCTGGGGATGCAGACTTCGTTCCTGCATCGAAGCTCGCTCGTCGTGAGGGGATCGACTTTGTCTTAGACCCTTTGCATAATCATATTGATGAGAGCCTTCATGAGCATATTGACGGCTGCCACTCGAAAGGCTTACGACCAAAGAAACGGAAGCTCGAATAGGAATTGTAGCTCAGATCGGGAGTCCGTTTTAGAGTTGCACTTTGCGGCGGAATCGGAGTAATTAAGAACTTTTTCTTTCTTTCTTCAGGAAGGAAAAGAGTCCTACCGAAAAGAGCACGACGAGGAAGACGAGTCCGCCGACGGCGATGTTCCCTTGCCAACCAGGGGCGTGGGTCTTGCCTTCGAGCACCCAGACCGAGCCTAGGGTAGCGATGGTAGTGGCGAAGATCATGAGCACATTCCAGATCACCCGTGCTTTACCTTCGGGACGATGTTCTCCGAGGATCTTCTTGGAGTTCATCATCAGTAGGAAGGTGAAATAAGCGATGGGGATGAGGGAGCCACCGATGACGGAGGTAGGGACTGCTAGGGCGGCCTTCGACTCACCAGCCCAAAAGATCGGGAAAGAGCAACCCGCCAGCCCGGAGATGGTGCAACCAATGAAGAAGAGCATCTTATTGTTACTAATATTGGCTTGGCCTGCGGCGGTTGGAGCCGACTTTTTGGAGAAAGCTTCCTGTACCGCGAGCCCATTCATCAGCATCAGAATAATGACGGTCGAGACCGCCATCCCGAGAACTCCCACTCCAAAAATTCGCTGTGAAATCACTTTGCCGGCAAAGGGTTCCAAGGTCACTGCGAGGGCGCCTGCATCTCGCTTCTGGAGCATGGCTTCGAGGAGGACATCAGCGTTGCCCACGCCTTTATCAGCCACGGTATCGACTCCGATGGTATTGATGACCGCTGATTGCGCGGCGATGAGATCGGCTCCCTCGGGCAAAGTGGCTTTGCCGTGGAAGCTACTCGCGGAGGCGATGACCACACAGGAAGTGGCCAGGAAGAAAGGAACGAAGAGACCAATCGATAAATCAGTGATGGAGAGTCCACGATGCTTCTTGCCCCAGCGCTTCTTGAGCAAAGTGTAGGGGAGGAGGAAGGTCATGTTGATACCGACCGCTGAGCCGAAGGCGGCAAAGGTGACATCCCGCTGTTGGTCGGTAATCTTGGCCTCCCAGAATTCGCGGAACTGAGTCTGGGCGAGGAGAGGTTCGTAAGTCTCCATCGGCTTGAAGAGTGCTAATGGATTCGGGACGTATCCGCCTAACAGCTTTCCAACAGGCAACTGTCCGGCAGTGAGGAGGGCGACAACAACTGCAAAGAAGGAAAGAACAATGATCGCCACCATGAGCTTGATGATGAGGTCAAAGGCCTTCGCGCCAGCTCCTTCC
>CALFBF010000140.1 GCA_937949965.1 uncultured Roseibacillus sp. | reverse complement strand
GATGAGACCATCAGTTCCGCACCTCCCATCACAAGCGGTGCAATAGTATCCAGCCCCATTCCAAAGTCTTCTCTAGGGCTTTTTCAAATACCGCGAGATCGCAACGATCCCGACATCCCTAATCATCGAGTCCTCCGTCTTCTCGTTCAGCTAACGAGAGGAGTTGACGATAGCGATTGGACTATTACCGGGCGATTATTTGACCGTTCTGACTCCACAACACCCATTGAAGAAGTGGGATCTATCAGCGCCTCGGGAGTGACCTTTAACACCGCTGACGCTCTCACCGCTGGTTTTGGTGGAGGAGCAGACCCTATCGACGGTTTTCCTGTACAACCAGTGACTGGGATTTCCTCACGGGCAATCGATTCTTTTAATTTCGAACGTTTCAGAGCCTTTGTTCCTGCCGAACCTATTCTAACACCTCCTGCAGATAATCCTGCCGAATCTGCCGCGGATCTCAATAATAATGGTATTCCTGATATTGGTGAAATCTTGCACCCGCAAATCGTGCAATTCCCGATTGGCGAAGATAGCGATAACGATGGCATCTCTAACCGCGACGAGCTCCGCGCACAGACTGACCCTTTTGATCCTACTTCTCTTTTCCGAGAAATTAGAATTACGAATGAACCCGGCCTATCGGACAATATTCGTCTGACCTTCAATAGCGTTCCGCAAGTAGGTTATCGGGTTGACTTCACCGAAGATCTCGGCTCCGGAGTATGGACTGCACTCACCCCACAAATCACCGCCAGCGGGGAAGAAACAAGCCAAGCTTATTCTCGTTCCACTCTAGGTACCGACGGCTCGCGAGGATTCTTCCGAGTCACTCCTCTTCCTTCTCCCGATCAAGATTCCGATGGTTTAGAGGATTCACTCGAACTTCTGATTGGATCAGATCCATCCTCCGCAAACAGCGTGCGCTCAGCAGCAAATGGTGGAGATTATCAACAGTTCTACAATTTTCTAACAGGTTCATCGGCTACCGGTAATCTCTTTAACGATCCCGATACTACGACAAGTAGCGTAGGAGGAATCCCCTCTGAGGAAGAGGCTAGTCGTTTTCTTGCGCAAGCCACTTTTGGACCAACTCGAACCACTATCAACGAACTCCGAGGAATGGGTCCTGATCCCTTCAATACTTGGATTGATGAGCAGATGGAGCTCTCTCCTTCTCTCACTCATCCTTACCTTGCTTTCCTCTTCAATCGCAAACAAACAGACGTTGCTTCTGGATTTCCTCCGATCAACCGTTTACCTCATCCGATTAACTCGAATACCTCTAGATTCTTTGTCGTTATGGGGAACCTCAGTACGATCTGGATGCGCAATGCTCTTTTCGCTCCAGATCAACTTCGCCAACGAGTCGCTTGGGCCTTGAATCAACGTTTCGTAACAGGAGAACACTTAGCTGGAACCACCCGCCCGCGAAGTACCGCTTATGATATTTTAATCGAAAATGCCTTTGGGAATTATCGCGATATTCTCTTTGAAATGACTTTAAATCCAAATATGGGAGGATTCCTTTCGAGTGTTAATAATCCTCCTGCAGATCCAGCGAACAATCAGTTCCCAGATGAAAACTATGCACGAGAAGTCATGCAATTATTTAGCATTGGTCTCTTCGAGCTCAACATGGATGGAACACTGCGGCTCGATGCATCAGGTCAACCAATTCCGACTTATGACAATCAAGATATAACTCAGCTAGCTCGGGTTTTCACCGGTTTACAAATCCCTTTTTTCCTGCCTAACGGACGCAATCCTCTTAGCACTGCTGACGCTGCCTCGATTGGGCAAATGTTTATTAATGAGACCATACATGATGATGGTTCTGGAATTCTCGCTAGTTTTTATGGTAACGGCGGCGCAAAAGTTTTCCTTGGCCAATCTTTACCGGCATTTGCTGATGACCCTGGTCGCACCGGAATGGACGATATTAATGACACCATCGATATCTTATTCAATCATCCCAACTGTCCGCCTTTCACTAGTCAGTTTTTGATTCAACACTTAGTAACTTCAAATCCAAGTCCGGCTTACGTGCAAAGGATTGCGGAAGTTTTCGCTGATGATGGCACAGGTGTTCGCGGCAACCTTGCTGCTGTCGTCAAAGCAATTTTACTAGACCCTGAGGCTCGTTCTCTTCCTCGTAGAAGTGAGCCAGACCACGGCAGGCTCAAAGCGCCCATGCTGCGGTTAACGTCTTTGGCCCGAGCAACCGGAGTAGGTGAGGACATGCCCTATCGCGAAGACCTCTCTGGAATTCAGTTCTGGATACTCACTTCCCGTGGAAGACCACACGTAATTGCTAACGAATTCCGACAATTCCCCTTCTTGCAACCATCTGTTTTCAGCTTTTACGAACCTGGCTATGCTCATCCTGGAGAAATCGAAGAGAATGATCTCCTCAGCCCGGAATTCCAGATTCTCAACTCCATTACTGCAGTAGGTCTTCCAAACCGCTTCTGGACAGTATTAACTGATGAACTCCACATTACTCGGCAGCGGTTCACTCCTGATACCAGGCCTAGTTTCCGCGACTTCCTCCCAATTGCAGGAGACATTCCGCGCTTACTTGACGAGGTGAATCTCATTTTCTGCCACGGCACTATGAGTGCTGATACTCGTAGTGATATTACCACTGCTCTTGAAAGCATTCCTAACAACGGCGACCGCGACCGTTCGCGAGTCCAAGTCGCAATCTTTCTTGCAACAACTCATCCTGATTCAGCCTTCCTCCGTTAATTAACCTCAACTCCTAAAACTTATGTATACTCGTCGCAATTTCCTCTCCTCTCTTCCTGGTCTCGGATTGGGCACCCTCGGAGTTACGAACACTCTTCTTAACCTGAAGATGATCAATACTGGCCTCGCTGCCGACGTCCCAGATTCATCGGACTACCGCGCGATTGTGTGTGTCTTCCAAGGTGGTGGTAATGATTCCTTCAACACCTTAATCCCGACGTCTCCGTCGGAATATTCGAACTATCAGGCTCTGCGAAGTAACGTTGCTCTCCCCCTCACGGGAACTCTTCCCATTCCTGGAACGGCTTCGTTGATTCAGCCCATCCTACCGCTCAATGTGAACAATACCCCAGGGCGGACATTTGGTATCAATAGTGCCATGCCCAATCTTCAAAGAATTTTTAACGATGGAGATGCCGCCTTCCTTGCTAATGTCGGAGCCTTAATTGAGCCAATCACTCCGCAACAGGTTCGAGATGGCACCATTCCGGTACCTCGTGCTCTTGGTTCACACAACGATCAGTCGACAACTTGGCAAACCTCAATTGCTGACACCACTGGCTCATCCGGATGGGCTGGTCGTCTAGCAGATCGGGTAATGGCCAATAATCCTTCTAACCAGTTGTCGATGAATATCTCGCTCTCAGGCAACCAGATCATGCTCTCTGGTCAATCTGCCTTTGGCTATAGTATCGAAACTGATGGCGCGCAGATTCTCGGTGGCAACGGAAGCCTGTCCGCGCTCGATCAAATGCGAGTAGATACTGCGCGAACCTTAATCCAACAGCAACAGAGTAACATCTTGCGAAGTGCATTCGCTCGGGAATCAGGTCGGGCCTATGACAGCGCGGAATTCTTCTCGAATGCCTTTAATGCGACAAATGCTCCTGTTAGTTTCACCAATAACGGTCTCTCTAATCAATTCAGCGCAGTCGCACGGACTATCGCCGCTCGCGAAACCTTAGGTCATCGTCGCCAAATCTTCTTCGTCTCCCATCCACGCTACGATGCTCACGCTACCCTATTACAAGATCACCAAGCTCGGATGACTGAACTCGATACAAGTTTATCTGAATTCTGGGATGAACTAGGAGTTCTTGGGGTCCGCGACCAGGTAACAACCTTTACCTGTTCCGAATTTGCTCGCACCATCCGTTCCAACGGACTGGGCACAGATCACGCATGGGGTGGTAACATGATCATGATGGGTGGGTCCGTCAACGGAGGCTCTATATATGGGGAATTCCCTGACGAAAGTCAGCTCGCTCTCGGAAGTGGGCTTGATGCAGGAACTAACGGCCGCTTTGTACCCACTACTTCGGTCGACGAATACTTTGCTGAACTAGCGCTCTGGCTAGGGCTTCCCGGTTCTGAACTCGATAACGTTTTCCCTACCTTATCTAACTTCTATACCCACAGCCCAGGAGAATGCCCGATCGGTTTCCTTGCTTAAGAAGGTCTCTTTTGCTAGGAAAAGCATGCTAAAAATGAATGCTTTAAAAGGAAAAATTTGGGCTGTTGGTTTGGTTGTTTTCTTAATTGGAATCTCTCTGTATCTAAGAAAAGAAGCAGGCAAATCCACTCCAGACGAGAAAGCAACAGACCACGCCCATTCCTCGAAAAATTCAAAATCTGAGAAACCCCAAAAAGTTTCCGAGGATATACCAGAAACTAATAATCAACATCCCACTAACAGGGCTTCGCTGAAAGACGCCCACAAGTTTTTGCAATTCTACGGAGCTCCTGAAAATTCGCCATTCCGCGATCTTGTTTACCTCACCTCTGTCTTACAAGTCTATACCTCTCACTTAAAAGGCCAAACTCTTCTTCCCACCGATTCCAATAAAAGTATCGTCGAAGTTCTCAGAGGGAAAAATGCCAAGAACTTAGAATTCATCCCTGCCGACTTTAAATATTTGAACAGCGAAGGGGAAATCGTTGATCGTTGGAATACTCCCCTAAGCTTTCACTTCAAAAATATTAATCAACCCGAGATCCGATCTGCTGGTGAAGACCGCGAACTTTGGACTGACGATGATCTCGTTTTCGAGAATTAAGATTCAGGAGAATACGCAGTGTAAATCGAAGCGATTCCTCCGCTCAGTGGAATGATCTGAGCGTCTTGTAAGCCACTTTTTTCAAACAAACCTTGCATCGCTGAGCCACTGGGAAACTTCTCAATCGTCCCGGCCAAATATTCAAAAGCTTGTCCTTGTCCCGTGAGCGCTCCTGCAATCTTGGGCAAGACGCGATTGAGATAAAAACCATAGGGTTTACCTAACATTCCCTTAGGCAAGGAAAAATCTAACACCAAGAGGTGTCCTCCTTGGCAAACCCGTGCCATCTCACGCAGACCCGTTTCCCAGTCCGCCATATTGCGGAGACCAAAAGCTACCGTCACGACATCAAACTCACCATCGCGGTATGGCAAGTTGAGCGCGTCCGCAACCTGAGTCTTGGCAATCCCCCTCCGCTCGGCATGAGCTAACATTTCCGGGCAAAAATCGGTCGCGGTAATTTTTGCTTCGGAGCACACCTTTTGCATCTCTAGCGCCAGATCTCCGGTCCCCGTAGCTACATCGAGGATCTGACTCGGTTCCCAATTCCTTACCATCCGAGCAACTTTTCGCCGCCAGAGAATATCTGTCCCTGCACTGAGGACATGATTGGTGACTACATATCGGTCTGCTATTTTAGCGAAAGCCTCCCGCACATAACCAGCATCCTGCCCTCCCCTGCGTGCGATTTTGCGACCATTTTCCTTCATACTTTTTCCGTTAAGACTGAGAGGGTTCAGGCAGAATATCTTGGTAAATGCCAGGATCGCTTCCAGGAATTTCGACTGCTCCACAGGCCTTTTCATAAAATTCTCGCGGCCCTACCCCACCGATAAATCCGTAGGCGTATCCCATATCTCGGAGACCTTCGAGAGCTTTGTAGAGAAGAGCTTTTCCAACCCCTTTCCCACGCGCAGCCTCGCCCACTCCGGTAGGCCCGAAGTAACCCTTGCAAGTCGTATCGTAACAGGCGAACCCTAGAATCTCTTTATCCTTAGTCGCAATAAAGCAGCTCACCGGTTGCCGCGTCATCGCCACTTCCACTTCGCTCACCCACTTTGGCGAGAAATGCTCGCCCACCCATTTAGCCACGAGATGTTTCTCATAAACACTCGGTCTCCGCAGAATCATACCCTCTGCAGCCACTCGGGTGTA
The DNA here is from genome assembly GCA_937949965.1 of uncultured Roseibacillus sp. Lineage (GTDB taxonomy): Bacteria > Verrucomicrobiota > Verrucomicrobiia > Verrucomicrobiales > Akkermansiaceae > Roseibacillus. Next base: position 10,763 of record CALFBF010000140.1, on the reverse strand, counting down.
AGTGGTTTCGACCTCGGGCAAATCATAGAGCCTGACCAGCATGTCAATCATGCGCGCAACCTACTCTCATGCCCAATCCTCGCCAATATTCTTTTGCGACTCGTTATCTTTCCTTTTTCTAGGAAATTTTCTCAATTTGCAGTCCTCTCTCTTACTGTTAAGATGATTCACATGAATCTCGAGGATGAGACGCAACCACTCCCACCGGACGAACGGCTGGATGCCACTCTACGCGTGATCGTGACTGGAGTCCTTTTACTCGGTGGCGGGTTCTTTCTGCTCGAATTTGTGCACTGGCTTGCTAACGGTGGTCTCCGCCCCTTCCTCATCGGCCTCTTCTCACTCGCAGCCTTCTTTCTTATCCTCGTGCTTTGGTCACAACTCCTCGCGAGCGGCGGACGCCAGCTCCGAGGACGCCCGCTACTCTACTCTTTCCTCGGACTCCTCACCGTAGCCGGGCTCATCGCCCAGCATTTTGCGGCAGCGTAAAGTTGTCAGCACTCCCGCTGAATAGAACACGTGAAAAAGAAATACAGCATCAACGGCTCCACTACTGTCCATCTTCTCGATGGCCTGCATCTTACTTACTGGCGTTGAAGTATTTGAACTCAACTACCTTGCTCTCGGAGTCATTATTGGATGCGCAACAGTAATGGCGAAGAACCACCGTCGATATATTACTAACTTAGATTCCAATCAAAAATGAGTCTATTCTGTTCTCCAGCACACATTCCTAAACTGACAGTCTTCTCAACCATGGTTTCTTGACACTTTTGATGACTTCATTTGGCATTCTAATCTGAGTGTTGCGCACTCTTTCTTCCATGCAGTCATCTACTTTCTCCCTATCACGCTTCACTCTTCTCGGAGCATTATTATCCTCTACTCCTCTTTTCGGCGCTGGCTTCCAGCTATCTGAACGATCAGCAGTAGGTCTTGGAAGGGCCTTTTCTGGAGAAGCTGCGATTGCTGATGACGCCTCTATCATCGCCTCGAACCCCGCCGGTCTCGCCCTTCTCCCCAATGAGTGGAACTACTCAGTGGGAGCTTCGTTCATCAATCCGGGTGCAGATGCCACTCTCTTCCCCGCCATCACGGGAGGAAATGCCGGGCCAGCCACTCGGGACGACGACATCGCAGAATCTGCTCTCGTCCCCTACTTCTATCTCAGCCGAAAGGTGAATGAAGATTTCGTTGTCGGCCTGGGTATCTTCAGCACCTACGGTCTACGTACTAATTACAGTGCAAGGGTGGCTGATCTCGTAGGCACAAACAACTCCGAGATTCTCACCATTAATTTCAACCCCAGCATCAGCTACCGAGTCAATGACCGCCTCAGTATCGGTGCAGGGTTCAACGCCTTGTATGCTGATGGCGAACTAACGGCCAATTCAGTAAACCTGCCAGCAGCCTTTGGTGGACCAACACCCTCTTTTGGCTTGGAAGGTGACGATTGGGCCTTTGGCTACAACGTAGGGATTCTCTATCAGCTTACGGACCAGACTCGCATTGGCCTCAGCTATCGCTCACGAATCGAAACTGAACTCGAAGGATCTATTACGGGGTCCATAGTAGGTGGCGCTTCCTTTCCCGGCGACCTTGATATTGAGCTTCCAGCCACGGCGGAATTCAGTATTTTCCATCAACTCACCGACAAGTGGGCCATCCACGGAGATGTCCTCTGGACTGATTGGAGCGCCTTTAACAGCATCGAACCGAGGGTTTCCACAGGGAGCCCTGCTAATGACGCTCTCATCAATGCAGGAGTACGAACCGAAGCGAATTGGCGCGACGCCTTCCGTTACTCCATCGGGGCCACCTATGAGCACAGCTCCACGTGGACCTTCCGCGCTGGTCTTGCCTACGACGAAAGCCCCGTCAACGATTCTTTCCGAACTCTACGAATCCCCGATGGTGATCGTTTCTGGCTCAGCGTGGGTGCGAGCTACAAGGTGAGTGACGCTCTCACCATCGATGCAGGCTATACCTATGCTTTTGTGGAAGACGTTAGCTTAGGACAAAACGATAACGGGCTCATTGGCACTAACAGTAGTGGTGAAGGTGACATTCATCTCCTTTCACTCGGCCTGAGCGGGAGCTTCTAAAACCCACACAATTGGATAACATTTAGAATAGCTTTTTCTGATAGGAAAGGTAAACTCTCTGACATTGGGAATGTCGACACTTTCAAGAAATCTTCTTCGAAAGCGAAAATATGCAGCCCTCATCGAGAGTGGACAGAGGCCGAGACTGCGAGAAGTCATCCCCGAGTGGCTGGACACCGTTAATATCTTTCGACATCGGGTGGCCTTCGCGACCTGGATCTGGTTGGCTCAGCACTTCCTCGGATTAGTAGCTGCCGTTTTCTTCTGCCTCCATTATCTCAACTGGTCTACCGCGATATGGTGGTTGAGCTTCGCCCTCATTCACGCCCATTTTTTCCATACCTTTTGGTATCACCGTTACTGTTCACACCGAGCAGTTAGATTTCGTCGACCATGGTTTGCCAAGCTAATTTATTGGCTCAATCCGCTGATGATTAAGGAAGAAACTTACGCTCTTCCTCACTTTGTTCATCACAAAATTTCGGATACTCCCGGTGATCCTTACGGCCCTCGTAATGGCTATTGGGGCAGCTTCTCTGCCACCGAATCTGCGAACTTCTTTAATCGTGAAATGAGCGAAAAAGAGGCCAGCTTCTGTTTCAACTTCCTCTCACGTATTCCTTCGCAATGGAACGACCTCGCCAGCTTCCGCCGCAGTGGTTCTTTCGAGAAAGAATGGCGTTACCCGGTTCGCTTCTGTCTTTGCAATCTCTTCTGGACCTCCTTCTTTCTGCTGCTCGGACGTCCTGATCTGCTTTGCGCCTTCTACGCTGCTGCACTTACCTTTCTTCTCATTATGCGCGACTTCAACTTCCGAGGTCATGATGAAAAAGCCGAGCACGACGCTAAGCTCGACACTAAATCCCTCGCGGTGAACCAGTGGTTCTACGGACTCTTAGCCAGCGAGTGGCATGACAACCATCATCGCTTCAGCTCCAGTGCGAAGTGTGGTTTTGACCGCAAAGAAATCGATCTCAACTTTGCGCTCACTCGCCTACTCTACAAGATTGGATTACTCGAGTCCTATGTAGATAGTAGCCGAGGATATGAACGAGAAATTGTGAAAGTCAAAGCAGCCCGCAAGCGGCAAGCAGACTCGACAAAACTGAAGGCCTCAGAATAGACTCAGGAGTGAAAACACGCACCGTCCAATCCATTACCGTTGGCGAGTTCTACTCTCGGCACAAGGAGGAACTCGAGCTCTCTCTGTTAGGAGAGGAGTATGGTTTCGACGAAGTCATCAGAGAACCCGCTCCTAACCGACCAGGTTTAGCGCTAGCAGGTTTCTTCACCTACTTCGCAAAAAAACGAGTGCAGATTCTCGGTAACTCTGAGCTCTCCTACCTCCGGAAACTCGATGACAAAACACGGGCGAAACGCTTCCAAGCCTTCTGTGAGCAGAAACCACCTTGCTTAGTCGTTGCTCGCGGCCAGGAACTGGGAGGCGAACTCATTGCAGGAGCACGGAAAGAAAATATTCCCCTATTCGCCTCCCCGCTCGTTACCATGCGCTTCCTCAATCTCGCGACCCGTTGTCTGGAAAAGGACTTTGCACCTAGCACTACGATGCACGGGGTGATGGTTGATTATCGTGGGATCGGAATTCTCATTATGGGAAAATCTGGTGCCGGAAAAAGTGAGACCGCGATTGGACTCCTTGAAAAAGGAGCGGCCCTTGTCGCCGATGACATGGTCCATATCCAGAACCTTGGTGGCGAGTTGGTGGCATCTTCTCCCGAATTATCACGCGGCTTCATCGAGATGCGCGGCATCGGTATCATCAACGTCGCAAACCTCTACGGGCTCTCTGCCATTCGTCCTCAGAAGCGGTTAGACATCATCATTACCCTCAAGGGACAGGGAGATCTCAATGAAGTTGATCGACTGGGCATTAAGCGCAAGGAAATCGCCGTACTTGATCTGAGTGTCCCTAATGTTGAGATCCCCGTCGCCCCCGGCCGCGACACCGCACGACTCGTCTCAGTCGCGGCCCTAGACCTTCAGTTGCGAAAGCTCGGCTACGATATGGCCGACGAATTCAACCAAAGACTCTTGGCGAAGATGAATCCTGATCTTAAGGAATCTCCATGAGCGACCCCATTCTCCTCCCCAACCTAACTCACCTCCGCTTCCGAGGTCCCGACGCCGAGCGTTATCTCAATGGACAGATCACGCAAAAAGTAGATGGACTCCCGACTGGAAGCTCTCGCCACACTTTCGTCTGCGACGCCAAGGGGCGCATCTTATTCGATGCGACCGTTTATCGAGATGACGAGGGTTACCTCCTCACCGTCGAAGGCGGCGACTCGGATGACATCTTTGCTCGCCTCGACCGGTATCTCATCGCTGATGATTGTGAACTGATTGACGAAAGCGAACGCTGGAACCTCCTTCATCAAATAGACGAAGAAACATCAACGCCCATCAATCGCTATGGAACAGCGGGCTATGATCGTTATCTAATAGCATCAAACTTAACCTCGCTCGACGCCCCAACTCCTGAGGACCTCAATAAATTAGAGGATTTAAGAATCCGCGCAGGAGTCCCCCGTTTACAAGATTTGGCAGAACGTTTCCCTGCCGAAACAGGTTATGAAGAGAGCGCCGTCTCCTACCACAAAGGGTGCTACCTCGGGCAAGAAGTGATCTCACGCATGAAACGAGCAGGACGCGTAAACTGGGCCCTCAAGCAACTCTCCCTCCCCGAAACACCCTCCTCTCTCCCCTTAAATTTCTACGGGGACAATTCCCAGAAACCTCTTCTGACAGTGACTTCTGCTGCCTCTAAAAAATCAGAACACGGCGTGTCGGCATTGGGTTACCTCAACTCCAAAGTTTCTCCCGAAACTCAGCTCCGATCAGAAGAAGGTCTCTCCGTCACGGTTTGAAAACACCCTTTCCTGGCGGTTAGAGAATTTCAGAATCGCCGTGGGGAATAAATCATGCAAAAAATTACCTCTTCCCTTCGTTCTCTTTACTGGAACAAATTTATCACTGTCCGTATCCCTTTATGAAAACTGCAACCACTCATGCTTGGGCCTTTTCCACCGGCCTGCTCCTTTCTTCCGCTACCTTGTTAACTGCCGAGGAGAACGCAAAGCTAGATTCTCCCAAGAAAGTCGAAGTCAAGGCCGCCACTCCTTCTCCTAAAAAAGAAGCTAAAAGTGAGAAACCTAAAAAGCAAACGGCCGAATCTAAATTAGAAGCCAAGAAGAAAGCCCTTTCATTGGAGAACGCAGTCACCGAAGAAAAGCTCAAACAAAAGTATGCCGACTTGCATGCTCAAATCACGCGCCTGCAGTTAGAAAAAACCATTCTCACCGAAAGTCTTGCCATTGCTGAACTCAAACAAAAGCAGGCAATGGCAAAAGAAGCCGCTCAGCATAAGAAAGAAACAGCACAGCTCGCACGCGATACCGCAACGGCCAAGCTCACCGCAGAAAAGCTGGCGGCAGAGCTAAAGACCGTCCAGTCCAAGTCGGGCATCGAACTCACCATTCTCGAAAATGAAATCAAGAGTATCGAAGCGAATCAAAAGCGTGAGAACTTCGCGGATAGCAAGCCAATATACCTCGCTGATCCGCTGCAAAAAAACGACTCCCTCGTCATCTCTGATCGCCGTATCGACCTCAATGGGCCTATCTTCTCTGGTACTGCTGATCACGTTAGCGAACGCATCAATTACTTTAATAACAAGAACAGCGAGCACCCTATTTTCATTGTAATCGACAGCTCACCCGGCGGCTCCGTGATGTCTGGCATGAGCATCCTTAAGGCCATGCACGGTTCCGATGCTCCCGTCTACGTGGTCGTCAAAACCTTTGCGGCCTCAATGGCAGCCGCTCTAACAACTCTCGCAGAACGTTCTTTCGCCTTCCCCAACGCAATCATCCTCCATCATCAAGTGATGTCGGGAACCTTTGGCAACCTAACCGAAGCACGCGAGCACACCGAGCAGCTCGAAGAGTGGTGGCGTCGCCTAGCAGATCCTATTGCCGAAAAAATGGGCATCTCGCGCGAAGAATTCATCAACAAGATGTATGAAGAAACAGTCTCCGGTGACTGGGCAGAATTCGCAGACCAGGCCCAGGAACTCAAGTGGGTCGATCATGTAGTAGAAAACATCAAAGAAACTGCACTCCTTACAAACCCCGATGCCAAAGCTCCACCCAAAGGTCCCCGCGCAAATGCCATAAATGAGCCCAATCCTGAGAACTCCATCCCACGGATGAACCCTAAAGACATGCTCTATCTCTACAATCCTGATGGCTACTATCAGAACAGTAGCAAGCGCTAATCAAAACAGGTAAGCACCATTCCCAGGGGGGGCAGGCGACACCGCAGTGTCGTCTGTTAACAACCGGGAATGACTTCGATACCGAGCATCGTAAAGAAGGTCGGCCAGATCTTTCGGAAGAGAGAATTCTTGCCCCCTCGGGAAAGCTGCTCCGCAACGAGATCAACCGTATCAATAGGATCAGCGGGTGCGATTCGCTTCACGGAGTGACTCGGAGAGGATAACTCCAAAGCCAAGTGACTATCGCCACGCTCCCGAGAAACGGTCACCGAAGTCGAACCTCCACTAATCGAAATACTTCCCACGGGAGCGCCCTCGTCAACTGACTGCCAGCTCATCTGCACCGGCTGGCCGTCAGCGCGCTGGAAGAAAAAGCTCCCCCCTTCACCGCTGGTGTAGGTCCATCCGGCTTGGGTAGCAACCCAAGCGACGAGCATCCAAGCGCTCACCCAATGCTGACTCTGGGCAACAATCTGCACTTCTTCCGCCTCTAACAGCATCTCCTGCGCAACAGGATCATCAAAGAGTCCCGCAATACCCAAGCGAAGTTGATAAGTCCGAGTCCAAGCCAAATCCTGCACCGCCATCTGACAACGAGAATCGGTAACAGCTTGTTGTAACCGCTGAAAACCAGCAGGAACATCCGTCCAGTCAGCGGCATCAACGATCATGCGATCGGTGATTCGGTACAGTCGCTCCTCAAAGACTCGTGAGAGATCCCCTTGCCACCAAAAGACGAGTGGGAGATCACTATTCAGATTAGCAAAAAGAGTATTGCGCATCCGCCCGAGAACGCGCCCCTTGAGCCGGAAGGAAAGCTGCTCACAGCAAACTGTCTTGCGACCATGGGCCAAATGGCAATGGGCGGTGACCCAAGCCTCAATCGACTTGGTAGGATGTTCGACCTGCAGCTCCACCAGAATCGCACGGCAGGCGTGCTCGCGGGTGAGTGAGACGATCGCTTCCGAATTCTCCTCCAGCGCCCCCTCCTTCTCCGAGTAGATCGCGAGGTTCATCAAGGTGGCATTGGTCGCGGCTTCATCAGCCTCCCAAAGCTTCTTGAGCTCTACCCCAATGGAACCAATCGCGACCGCTTGTCCTAAAACTTCATTCATTTAGAGCCTCCTCCACTCGCGTCCATCCTCAGCTAACATCTCATCCGACGCCTTCGGCCCCCAGCTTCCGGCGGGGAACTCGGTCATCGGCGGCTTGTTGTCACTCTCGTGCCACGCTCGCTCGATGTGGTCGACGAAGCGCCAAGCTTCCTCCACCTCATCACGACGAGCAAAGAGCGTGGCATCTCCTGCCATAGCATCTAACAGCAAACGCTCATAGGCTTCAGGACTACTCTTTCCAAAACTAGAAGAATAGTGGAAGTCCATCTTCACGGGCTCCATACGGACGGCAGCGCCGGGGAGCTTGGAATTCATCCGTAGTGAAATCCCCTCATCAGGCTGAATCCGGATGACCAACACATTAGCGCCTGGCACCCCACCTGGCACGGCATTGAAGAGCACACCAGGCACGTCCTTAAAGTGAATCGAAATCTCGGTCGCCTTCTTAGGAAGACGCTTACCCATGCGGACATAGAATGGAACACCGCTCCAGCGCCAGGTATCAATCATCACGCGAAGCGCAACGTAGGACTCGGTTTCGCTTTCAGGGTTCACACGATCTTCTTCCCGGTAGCCAGGAACCTCGTCTCCATTGATAAATCCACTCGTGTATTGCGAGCGCACCACATTGGCCGCGACTTTCTCAGGAGTATCCCATTGTCGCAGAGACCGGAAGACCTTCACCTTCTCATCCCGCACTCCATCAGCTGATAGATCAGTAGGGGTCTCCATCGCAACGAGACTGAGAAGCTGGAGAAGGTGATTCTGCACCATGTCGCGGAGAGCACCCGACTTATCGTAATAACCTCCGCGCCCGCCTTCCATCCCGAGATGCTCAGCGCAGGTAATCTGCACATGGTCGACATATTTAGAGTTCCAGAGAGGCTCGAAAATGGCATTCGCAAAGCGCAACACCATAATGTTCTGTGCCGTCTCTTTCCCGAGATAGTGGTCGATGCGATAAGTGTCCTTCTCCTGAAAAGTGCGATTCACGACCTCGTTCAGGTGCTGAGCGGTGCTCAAGTCGGTTCCAAAAGGCTTCTCGACAATAACACGTGACCAGCCCTCCCCTTTTTCTTCGTTGAGAGAGGCCCCCTTTAGGTTCTCGAGAATGTCATCGAAGAACTCCGGAGCGCTGGCGACGTAGAACAGGCGATTTCCTTTACCACCTCGTTCGGCATCGATCCCATCGAGACGTTCCGCGAGAGCTTGATAACCCTCGACGTCGGTGAACTCGCTACAGTGATACTCGATAGAAGACGCAAACTTGTCCCAGACCTCGGGATCATGTCCGCTACGCGAAACCTCCTTATTAATCTTCTCCAAGTTTTCGCGGAAAAATTCATCTGTCCAATCACGACGGGCAAACCCAACAATGCGCACCCCGGGAGGCAGCTCCCCATCAACCGCTAAGTTATAAAGGGCAGGAATCAACTTCCGGTGCGTCAGATCACCTGTCGCTCCAAAAATGACCACCGTGCAGGTGTCGGCTCGTAGTCTGGCTACCAAATCGTCTCGAAAGGGATTACTCACAGCTCTGTTCTTTCAATAAATCGCACTTCGATCAAAACCCAAATCCAGCAATCGAACCTTTGTGTGCCAGAAATGACATTCATCATTACACCTGAGCAGCAAAAAGCCGCCTCATCAGACTCAAGTGAGCCCCAAAGGCGGCTGGAAATGGACTTAAACCGTATCTATGTTCAGATTACAGGTCAGCAGCACCCCAGAGCTTGGTGAACTTCTCACAATGGATGATGACGCTCTTATACTTAGAGAGGTCAACGCCTGCAGGGAGAACGTAGGACTGGTCACCTTTTGAGGACTTCAACTTAGAGACCAAAACAGAACCCTTCAAAGCCGTCTTGGAAGACACTTTGGAAGCAGATTGTGGCGAAAGGAAAATCTTCAAGTCCGGCGCAGTAGCAGTCTTAAAACCCTTCAAGGAAAGGACCTTTTTGCCATCCTTTGCCGCGATGGACCAGGTGCCCTTGATGGAGTTTGTTTTCTTGGTCCAAGAGCCTGACTGAGCAAACGCCATCGAAGCGGTAGCCAGTAAGCTTAAGAAGAGAAGACCGATGAATTTGGTGCTTTTTGTTTTCATGTTTTGTATCTTGTTGACCTCTATAGGACGTAAAAGAGTTCCCGATATTCCGATTTTTTTCAAGCTCGCCCATAAGTGGCTCGCAAAACCGCTCGTTTCGGGGCCGGATAACCCTCTACTGTTTTCGAACAGTCTTCTGTATCTAGGAAATCAGATAAGGAATTAAAGGTCATCCACTCCGTCGACCGCTGCTCTTCCGTTGTGGTGATCGAGAGATCGAGCACTTCGACATTCTCGAAACCGACGCGTTGCATCATGAGAACTAACAAGTCGCTACTCGGCAAAAACCAGACATTCCTCATCTGGGCATAACGTCCATGCGGAAGGAGCACCGTTTGCTCATCACCGTCGACAACGAGAGTTTCTAAAATCAACTCCCCGCCAGGGCAAAGAGTTCCCCGTAGCGCCTCCAAATGCTCAATCGGTGACCTCCGATGATAGAGAACTCCCATCGAGAAGGTGGTGTCAAAGCACTGCAAATTCGCAGGAACATCCTCAATCCCAAGCGGCAAGACTCCGATCGGCAAATCACCGCCCGCAAAATGGCGTGCCGCCAAAAACTGACACCCGAACAACATCGCAGGATCAATCCCGAGCGCAAGGCGAGCCCCCTCGGCCAGCATTCGCCAAAGATGATAACCATTCCCACATCCCACATCTAACACCGCTCGCCCTGCCAAGGGGCTGATCTGCTTCTGAAGACGCTCCCACTTCCAGTCTGAACGCCACTCGGTATCGACAAAGGTATCGCCAAAATAGAAAGGCCCTTTGCGCCACGGAGAGAGCGCTAACAGATCCTCACGCAGCCCATCCTGATTCCCTGCCATCGGAAAGCGCAGCTCTCCATCCACTACCTCAAAGCCCGTTCCTGTAAACTCTCGCAACGCCTCCAGAGCCGTCAACCAGCGTGGCAAATCCCCATGCCCGGCACCTCCGTATTGATGCCGCACCTGTTGCTGCAACGACTGCACGAAATCCTCTTGCCCAAGAGCGTTTAGCTTGCGCCAGAGCCCCGGGTAATCAGGAATTCCATCTTGCTTTGTCATACTCATCTCTGCCCCCTAGCCTATTCTTTACGCGCAACCCAGCTCGCAAAATTCAAACACTGCAACACCTGAGTCACTTGGGAGAAGCCTGCTTCT
>CALFBF010000139.1 GCA_937949965.1 uncultured Roseibacillus sp. | reverse complement strand
TGAGGTTGGCCAATGAGGATGAGGTTGTGGTTTTTGGGAAAATCTTCTAACAGGAGACGGAGTTTACGCATGGCTTCGATGGGGACGAGGTGGGCGTCGTCGATGATGGGGATGAGAAGTTTTCCTTTTTGGTTGAGTTGGCGCGCGGCGGTGATGAGACGGTCTTCGCATTTGTGGTCGTTGCCGTCGGCTTCGAGGTCGAAGGCGAGGCGGAGGAGGCGGAGGATGTTGTGCCAACTGTGGAGGGAACGATTAATGACGGGGACGATCCAGTCTCGCGGGTTGTGTTTGAGGAGGTGTTGTTTGAGGATGGTTTTTCCGGTGCCAGGTTCACCGAGTATGAGGCAAAAGCCGCCTTGCTGGGAGTGGACCTTGAGGATGTCGAAGTGACGCTGTTGGTGTTCTAACAAGGGGAGTTTATCGTTGATGGCGAAGGGGTCTTGAGTGAGGCCAAAGTAAGTGCGAATCATGGTGGGGTTGGTGGTGGAAGTTTTCTGTTAGGTTATTATGTTAGGCTTTGGAGTCGGATCGACGGTCGTTGGCGATGGGGTCCAGAGGGGTGGCTGCTCCGAGGCGTTGTTCTTGGTGGAAGACGATGGGTGGGGCTTTGCCTTTGTCCTCAGGAAAGCGGGAGTAACGGATGAGGATGGTTTGTTGGCGGAGGTCGCGGGGTGCTTCGTAACGGATGTTTTGGAAGGAGAAGGTGATCGAGGCTCGGGTGGTCCGCAAAGGAATGCCGAAAGAGGAAGTTGTGAAGAAGCTGCGAGAACTGGAGAACAGAGAAAGTGATTTAGCGATATCGGAAGTGGTGCGACATCGAGTGCGTTATTTTTCGGATGGAGTGGTGTTAGGAGGAAAAGATTTTGCGGAAGAAGTGTTTCAGGAAAGTCGAGAGCGCTTTGGCGTGCGGCGAGAAAGTGGAGCGCGCAAACCGAGGGGAGCGCTAGGAGTCTTTGCGCAGGTGCTCTGGACAGCGAGGGACTTACGCAAAGAATAATTCGGGGAGGGTGTCTTCGATAAAGTCTTTCGAAGAAGAAGACCTAAATTACCCAATCACTGCGTTATCAGTCAGTTGCGTTACCCTTATCGCGCTCTTTTTTCGCCTTCCGCCTTGCGCTTGGGCAATTTCGACTCGGTCATTTTACCAATTAATTTTGTTCAGGGGTATAATCTATCCTAGAAAGGCCACCAGCTGAAGCCGCTGCTTTTGGCTTTGCGCTTATACTTGCCGTCTCCGACGGAAATGACTTCCACTTCGCAATCTGTTAATCCCTGTTCTTTGAAGCCGAGCTTCTTGGCTGCGCGGGGGGTGACGTCGATGATGCGGCCGGGGATGAAGGGGCCGCGGTCGTTCACTCGCATCTTGAGGCTTTTGCCGTTTTTCAGGTTGGTAACTTTCACGACACAGGGGATAGGCAGGGTCTTGTGCGCGGCTGAGATATGCCAAGGTTGCACTTTTTCCCCTAGTGAGGTGTTGCCTCGCTTGAGGCCGAAGAAGGAAGATTCATCATACCAAGAGGCGATTCCTCGTTCGCGGTATTGCAGGGCTTGTTCCACGCTCATCGGCTGATAGTGGATTCCTCGGATGGTGTAGGATCGGGTCTGGGTGCCTTTGTAGTTCCCGTATTTTCCTCCGCAAGAGATCGATAGCACCGAGATGAGAGTGAGAAGGAGCAGTCGGGAAAATGTGTTCACGAGTGGATTCTATTCGAAAGGGGAGAAAACCCCAATCTTCTGCCGAGGCATGACCTCTTGTTTACTGAGCCTGCCTTTGTGATCCGGTATCAGGGAGATAACGTTGCCAGTCCTCAGATTCGGCGACTTCCTTGAGGATCCGGTTACGGTCCGCAAGGTGACGGCGAAGAAGGGCTGTTAGAAAAGCGTTTTCGACAAACCAAGCGATGGGGCCACGCGAAGTTTTGTAGCTGAACTTGTTAGTTATTACGGTCGCTGCTTTTTCAGATGAAAAAGAGTGCGTCTGTTTCATCTGCGAAAAAGGCCCGGAAATTCTTTCTTCGGTCCAGTGAGAACCGTCTTGGAGGGCGGTGACTTTAGTTTGCAGTTCTTGGCGGAATTTGAATGGAGAACCAACCCAAGTGACCGTAGAGTCGAGTTCTAACAGCCCTGTTGATTGGCCTGCAGAAATTTTTTCCCCAGGGTCCGAGAGTCGGTCGAGGTGAAAGTCGAGGCTGCGCGATAAGTCAAAAACTTGCTCCAAGGGTGCCTTGATGCGGGTGAACAGAGTAATGGTCGGCACGGCGATAAAAAAGCCTCTCCGGATGGGAGAGGCAATGAAATAGAAAGGAAAGGTAGCGGCTAGGCTTAAGATTCGCGTTCTTGTACTACAGGGAGTACTGGCGCAACCTGCTCTTTCATCTCTTTGCCGGGCTTGAATTTGACGACCGCGCGAGGGGGAATAGGAACATCCTTACTGGGGTCCTTGGGATTGCGTCCGACTTTGGCCTTGGTAACTTTGACTTCAAAGGTTCCGAAATTACGCATCACAACGGTGTCTCCCTTGGCGAGATCGTTCGTAATCTCGTCGAGAGTTTTTTGAATCACGTCGAAGACTTGTTGTTGGGTTAGTCCGGTTAGATTACTAATGCGACTAACGATGTCGCGCTTGGTGACAGTGGGCATGGTGATTGATGGTTTGGCTAATGCTTAACGTTTGGGGGAACTTGTCTTATTTTTCAAAAGGTGCAACGGAAGTTGAGAGTTTTTCTGAAAAAAGGACTCTGTGCTTGGAAAGATTAACTAGCATATTCCGTGCCGACAACGTCGAATAGATTTCGAGTTAGTCAAAGAAACAAAGGTGACAATTGACCGCTCGTAAATATGCGGTGAGTTTTGTGCACTTGAAACCGCCGCATCGACAAAACCCTCTCGTGGAATCACGCGACTTCCGAGATCGGCTTTGTGCTTGGTTTGATGAGTATGGGCGGGAACACCCATGGCGTCTCACAACCGATCCGTGGGCGATCTTGGTCGCCGAGATTATGCTCCAACAGACCACCGTCGCTGCTGTGAGAGCGGGAAGGCGGTTCGAGAAGTTTCTGCAAACTTTTCCCGATATCGAGTCCATTAACAGAGCATCCGAGGTGGAGTTACTAAAGGCGTGGGAAGGTCTTGGGTATTACAACCGTGTTCGTAATCTACAGCGCACTGCGCAAGCAGTTCTAACCGATTGGCAAGGTCAGTTTCCTCGCTGTGCTGAGCAGTTAGAGACTCTTCCTGGGGTGGGTCCATACACTGCTGGGGCAGTGGCGAGCTTTGCCTTCAATGAGCCGGCTCCTATCGTCGATGGCAATATAGCGCGGGTTTTAACCCGACTTCTTGATAGCGCGATCGAGATTGATAGCACCTCGGGAAAGAAAGAGCTTTGGGCTTGGGCGCGGGATTTGTTAGATTCTGAGAGATCGCGTATTTTCAATTCCGCTTTGATGGAAGTGGGTCAGGTTTTTTGCCGGCCTAAAAATCCTGATTGTCTGTCCTGTCCCATTTCTTCGTTCTGCAAGACGGTGGAGCCCGAGACCCTCCCGTGTAAGAAAGAGAAACCGAAGCCAGAGTTAGTCACCGAGCATGCGTTGGTCATCGAGCAGGCTGGAAAGTTTCTTCTAACACGTGAAGAGGGCACGAGGAGGAAAGGATTCTATCGGTTACCATTGCGTGAGGCCGACGAGGTGGCTGATTTGGAACTCCTCCTCACACGCAAGTATGCGATTACGAAATACCGCGTCACATTGCATCTCTATCAATCGCCTATTTCTGAGACTTTACGAGAGAATGAGGTCTGGGTGACGAGCGCAGAAGTGGCCGCGCTTCCCATACCGTCACCGATTAGAAGAGCCTTCGAGGCTGCGTTGCTGGTCAAAAAGAAAAGGTGAGCGAAACCAATCGTTCACCTTTTGTGAAAATTAACGGGCACGAGCCGCCCAAAGTTCGATTTAACCAAGAGACTTGAGAGTCTCCTTCACTTTGTCGAAGTCGGGTAAATCCTTCGGGTGATCTTGCACTTCTGCATATTGAATTACCCCTGCTTTATCGATGACGAAGGCCGAGCGCTTGGCGACTCCACCCATAATGAGGTTAGCCTCGGGGAGGAATTGCTCGTAGGCAATGCCGTAATCGGCGGCTACCTTGTGCTCGTAATCGGAGAGGAGGGGGAGCTTGATGCCTTCTTTCTCAGCCCATGCCGCTTGTGCGAAAGGATTGTCTCCCGAGATGCCCACTACGGTGGCGTCGAGTGCTTCGTAGTCTGAGATTTCGTTGCTAATTGCGCAGAATTCTTCGGTGCAGACTCCAGTGAAGGCCATCGGCACGAAGAGGAGGACGATATTCTTGGCTCCTACTTTTTCAGAAAGGGTGAAGAGTTCAGGGCCTTCTGCGCCTTTGGTGACGAGGGTGAAGTCGGGAGCTTTGGTTCCGGTGGTTAATGGCATAGTCTTAATTGTGTAAGTTACGCGCGCACTCTAGATCGGGAGTTGAGTTTGCCAAGTGGGAAGAGAGCGATTAAGCAGAAGCGGTGCAGATTAAGTGGTCAGAATTCGGGAAACGCCTTGGTCAGGGAAGTGGCATCGGCGAGCTGATGACTGATCTCGGAGAAGCACTTGCTCAAGGGGGAGACCTCAAAATGTTGGGCGGAGGCCAACCGGCACACATCCCTACCGTGGAGGCCGTCTGGCAACGGCGATGGCGCGAGCTCGATGAGGCAGGGGAGTTACCTAGTGTGCTGGGAAACTATGAACCGCCAGCAGGAGGGCGTGCTTTTCGAGAAAGCATGGCCGCGATGCTACGTCGTGAGTTTGCTTGGGAGGTGACTGCCGATAATGTTGCGGTCACTGCGGGAGGACAGACCGCCTTTTTCTTTCTATTTAATGCGCTCGCCGGAACGATGGCCGATGGCAGGGTTCGCAAAATCCTCCTCCCCTTGGTTCCAGAGTATATCGGCTATACCGACCAATCTGTTGGGAGTGACGTCTTCCGCGTAGTGCGGCCTCGTTTGCAAAAAACGGGCCTGCACGAGTTCAAGTATACTATCGACTTCGAGGCTCTGGAAATCGGTCCCGATGTCGCGGCCCTTTGTGTGTCACGGCCGACGAACCCCTCGGGGAATGTTCTTCTTGATGAAGAGATTACTCGCCTTCGTGAACTCGCTGGTGAGCACGGGATTCCGCTCATCATTGATAATGCTTACGGAGCACCGTTCCCTAACATCATCTTTGGTGAGGCTACTCCCGTCTGGGGAGAGGACTTGATTGTGACCATGAGTCTCTCCAAGCTCGGCCTCCCTGGCACGCGCACTGGCATCGTGATTGCTCACCCCGATCTTGTTCGTGCTCTTAGTGAAATGACCAGTGTAGTAGGTCTCGCTAATGGTAATGTCGGGCAGGCTATTGTGCGACCCTTACTCGATAGCGGGGAACTTCTACAGCTCGCTAACGACGAGATGAGGCCTTTCTATCAAAGAAAGTCTCAAGAGGCGTTGGCATTCGTGCGCGAATTTTTTCCGGATGAAATCAATTACTATGTGCACTGTAGTGAAGGGGCTCTTTTTCTGTGGCTATGGTTTGAGGGGCTACCGATTTCTTCACGTGAACTCTACCAGCGCTGCAAGGCACGAGGAGTTCTCATTGTGCCGGGAGAATACTTTTTCTTTGGTGAAGAGCAGAGCTGGTCTCATGGGCGAGAATGCATTCGTGTAACCTTCACTATGGACCAGGAAATCGTGCGAGACGGCTTACGCATTATTGCCGAAGAAGTGATCACCGCTTATGAAAAAATTTAACGAAACCCTCGTGCGGGCAGTGGTTTACTCCTTTGCGCTCGTGTATCTCTTTCTCGACTTGTTCGTGCTCAAGGGGCCTCTCTATCAACGGGTCAAAGAGTCTAATCCTCGTAGTGAGAGAGTGATCGCGGAAGAGACCGCGCGAGGAGTGGCGGCACGTGTTTACTTCCAGCCAATCCTGCTCACCCAGATTGATCGCGCCGTGGAAAAGAAGCTGTGGCATCGGGGGAAGTCTCCGCAAACCTTGTCACCCGAGGAGCTGAAGTCCCGACGTCTGGCTGTTCTAGATGACCTTTTCCGGCAGCATCTTCTCCGGGTCAAGGTTCGCTTCAATGCCAATGAGATCGAGGTGACCGAGCAAGAAGTGGCTGCTGCGGTGCGCACTTATCGCAAGCGTTTTGCGAACGAAAAGCTGTTAACGGAAGCGATGAAAAATCAAGGGTGGGAAGGGGAGGCAGAGCTCATCGCGCGGGTGAGGGCCAAGCTGGAGCAAGAAGCTTATCTCGAGAAATACATTGAAACTGAGGTTAGCGAGGAAGAGTTGGGGCAGTTTTTTCAAGAGCACAAAGCGCGTTTTACGCTCCCGGAGCGGAGGCAGGTGCGGCATCTCTTTTTCGCGGCTTTGCAACATCCTGATGGGGAAGCTTTGCAACTTGCGACGCAAACGCTGGAGCGATTACAGGCGGGAGAAGACTTTGCGCAGCTCGCTGCCGAATTGAGTGATGACCCTGCGACTAAGGAGAACGGTGGTGAACTGGGTTGGATGAGTCGAGAACGTCTTTCGCCTCGTTTGCGCAAAGGTATTTTTACAAGCGAACTCAATACGATAACGATCGTAGAAAGTGAAATCGGAGTTCATCTGATAGAAGTTCTCGATCAGAGAAAAGCGCGCGAGCGTTCCTTCGAGGAAGTCCAAGCGGAGCTACGCGAGACTTTGTCGAATCAGAAGCGAGAAGAAGGGGTAGAGCGCTACTTGCGCGTCTTGCGCCATCGCGAGTCTAACAAAGTGGAAATCTTCATGGACGTGTTAGAACGCCCATGGAGTTTGTGAGTATGGATTACCCTTTCAGGATACGAGCGGTGAGCTGATAGAGCGGGGAGTTGGTCTTCTCTGCCAATGCTTTGCTGAAGCGCTTAATCCAAGGCTGCACGTTATCAGCCCAGAACTGGCCATCATCGTCTTCTCCCAAGGATCCTTGGATAACGAGGAGCACTGCCATGTGATCGGGAGTGAGCTTATCAAAGGGAGCCGGTAGGGTGAGAAAGCCTTGATCGATCATGAATTGAATCCGGCTCGCAATTTCACCTGGTTTTTCTTCGAACCAGGCGGCCGCTCTTGCTGGGACCACGGGGTTGAGGATGAAGAGACGACAGAACTCGACGGCGGCTTCCTCGAAGTCGTCTTCAGACCATTCTTGAGAGAGGATGGCTTCCGCTTTCGGCTCGAGCTCGACGAGGAGTTTGCGCACCGAGGGCTCTTGCAAGGTGGTAAGGATTTCAGGAGTGATTTCCTTGGCGAGAAGGAAGGAAGCGAGCTGCAAGACAGAAGTGTCAGGGATCATATTGAGAAGTGTAGAGGTGCAATGGGGGCCTCAGGCATGCCTGAGACCCCCATTGGTTAAGTTGGATTACCCAAGAGAAGGGTTAGATTTTTTGAATTGAGCAGACGTTGTCGTACCAGTTCTGGCCGCCGATGAGGGGGGCCGGATTGATGGGGAGAGCATCATTGATGTGTACTCCGCCGCCAATGCCGCCGTTCTTCTTCGACCACCAGACACCCTTCATCATGTCCTTATCGGCGAGGGTTTCGGTAAGGCCTTCGCTAGGCGCAGTCTTCTCAGACTTACCGTTGCCGACGACCCCGTGTTCCCAGTGACCAACGTGGTGAGAGCACATCACGACCTTAGGATGCATCCCTTTCAGGAAGCGGACGTGATTCTTGAAGCTACCCATCACGCCTTCTTCACCAGCGCGGTAGGTGTGGCCCATGGGACGGAAGACCGACAACTCCACCGAGTCCCCTTCCTCTACGCCAAGACGTGCTCCGGTGTCGGGATGCATGAAGACGGGGTTGGTGTGGATGATTTCAGCACTATACTTCCAGTGGCCAGAGCGACCCTGGGTGTGGACGTTCCACTTGAAGGTCGAGAAGATGTAGTGATCCTCGGAGAGATTCACGTGCTCGGGGACATCGTGATAGAGTCCCACAGGGCTTGCGTTGCCATCTTCTAACGGCAGGCCGACTGCTTTAGCTGCGGTCGGGAAGATGTCGTCGTAGACGCCAATCATACGGTGCGAGGTCGGCCAACCACGGACGGGCTTGCCATCTTTGATGATTCCGATGGTGGAACCTTCGGCGTCCTTCACGAGTGCGTTTTCTTCTTTCGGAATCGTGGCTCCAGTGAGTTGTTCGTCAGTGAGCGGGCGCTCGTAGAGACGGTAGTCTTTTTCGCGAGTGGCGTCTTGCCAGATACCACGACGCTTGAACTCTTCCCATGAGATGGGGAGGTTCTTATACCAGTCTTTGTAGAGAGACTCGTCGTCAGTGTAGGTGAAGTGCTTCTCCATCCCGCCACCGATACGGTGCGCGAGTTCACGGAACATCTCAGGCATGGTCTTCGACTCACCTTGAGGCTTGATCAAAGGCTGGCGCAGTCCGGTGTAAGGGATGAGCCCGTAGTTGTTCGTAGAGTGATGGTCAAAACGCTCAAGGCTAGCCGCTTCCGGCAGAATCATGTCCGCGAGGGAAGTCTGTTCACCATAACCAATGTCGATCGCGACGTGGAAGGGAATCAGTTCTTCATCAAGGAGGACCTCACGCACCACATTGGACTCGGGATAACCAAAGGCTGCACCCAGAGTGAAGGACATGTAGACGGAGACCTTTTGGCGCTTTTCCTTAATGTAAGGATAGACCAGTTGGCCGACTCGCATGGAATACCAGTGCCAGGAGAGGGGATACTCGGAAGGAGTAGCCAGTTCCCCGTAATACTTCTTCTTCCAGGCATCCGGGAAGCCCTGCACGCGATCTTGAACCTCTTTCGGTAATTTTTTGAAGGCTGTTTCGTTGAAGCCTTCACCAATACCCCATGGTTTCGGGTCGGAAGCCTTGGGCTCTGGGAAGGACAGCTTAGGCAGGCCTTCTTGACCGTAGCGATTCGACCATCCGCGGAGAGAGGAGAGACAATAGCCACCTTCTTGACCCACGTTACCGACGAGAACGTCGAGGGTGCGGATGAGGCGGTCGCCTTGCATTCCGTTGTAGTGCTTCGCGCTACCACGGTTCGACATTGTGCAGCAGGCTGGCGCAGCCTTCGCAAACTCGATGGCGATACGCTTGATGTCTGCTGCGGGGACTCCCGATTTCGCTTCCGCCCACTCGGGAGTGTATTCAGCGACATCTTCGCGGAGCTTTTCTAACGAGTAGTTAGCCCAGCGGTCCCAGAACTCTTTGTTCTCAAGACCTTCCTTAAGAATGGTATGCAACATGGCACCCGCTACTGCGCCGTCGGTGCCAGGCATCACGGTGAAGAATTCGTCAGACTTAGAAGCAGTGTTAGAAGGGCGCACCTCGAAGGTGACTAGCTTGGCTCCCTTATCAACGCGAGCACGCTGCAAGCGATGCGTCATGAAGAGACCACCCTGGTAAGCTTCGTAAGGGTTACCCCCGAAGTTGACGACATATTTGGTGTTCTCAAGATCCTGTGTTTCCCACTCGAACTCACGTCCGTAAAAGGACATCAGAGGAGCGCGTCTGTTAGAGGAACAGATTGAACGACGGTTGAGGCGGTGCGGGGTTCCAAAGGCATTGGTGAAGTGCTTGGTGACACCCTTAGTCTTGTCGCGACCGTAGTGGAAGACGAATTCCTCCGGCACCCCATTCTCACGCAGTGGCTTGAGACGACCAACGAGCTCGTCGTAGGCTTCGTCCCAACTAATGCGCTTCCACTTGCCTTCGCCTCGCTTGCCGACTCGCTTGAGTGGGTAGAGAATACGCTCCGGATAGTAGGTGTAGGAGATCATGCCCTGTGCTTTGGAGCAGAGATTGCCTTCGGTGTTGGGATCAAGGGGGTTACCCTCAATCTTGCGCACAAGGCCATCTTGGACCCAGCCGATTACGCCGCAATGGTTGGTGCAGGCGAAGCAGATCGTTGGAGTCGCCTTGGCTTTGGTGTAGTCGAGGCGGGCGAGGGGTTGAGAGAAAGGAGCTTTGACCTCGGCGCGCAGGGGCACAAAGGCGCTGGCCGCAAGAGCAGATCCCAGCTTGAGAAAGGAGCGTCTAGTGGTTGTGGTAGTCATCGAGGGGAAAGATTAGTGTTTTTTACCGAGATTGTTTTGTTCGTAGGTGATGTCCGCATCTTTTTCGTCGAGCTGCACCCCGGTGTTGACGGCTTTCTCCATCCAGCGGTCGTGGCTCACATAGAGAACGCTCGGGTCAGTCTTAGCCTCGGGCTTCCATGCTTTGGCGTCGTTCTTTTTCGCTAAGCGAGAAATCTTAGATTCAGGATCGTCCAAATCACCAAAGACTAAGGCGTCTGTTGGACAGTTTTCAACACAAGAGGGGTCAAGCCCGACATCGGTGCGGTGGGTGCAGAAGTCACACTTCTCAGCCACTTCCTTTTCAGTATTAATCGAGATGGCTCCGTAAGGGCAGGCGTCGATACATTCTTTTTCGAGGTCACAACGTCCTTCGTCGATGAAGACTCGGCCGTCGCCTTCCCGCTTGATTGCCTTGGAGGGGCAAGCCTTCAAACAAGGAGCATCTGCACAGTGCATACAGATGAGCGGGGCGAACATGATCTTCTTGTCTTCCGGCTCTTCGAGGTAGCGCACTCTCATGCGGAAGTTGCCAAGGGGAACGTCGTTCTCAGTTTTACAAGAGACCGAGCAGGAGTGGCAGCCGATGCAGCGGTCCAAGTCGACGAGCATGCCTGCTCGTTTGTAGTCTTTTCGGAACTCGCTTCCGATGCGTTCCCATGGTAAGGTCATTTCTTCAGGCATCTCTCAAAAATAAATTGGTTGATTGGTATGACAGGTTTCTAATCGTATTGCGCACTGTTTTCAACCGAAGTTTCTAACATTTATTAAATTGTTAGAAGCAGAAGAATCCAGATTAGACAGTGGGATGAACAAGGGGCCGGATTATTCCGGAAAATTTGGTAATCGCCGGATTCGGGGTTCGCGGAGCTTATCTACCACCTATAGAGGCGCTTCAGTAGCAGGCGGCGGGACACGGCGAACACGAGGATTAGGCGGTGTGTTAGGCGGTGAAGGAACGCGACGAACACGAATGGCAGGCTTCGCGTTGCTTTTGGGCTCGGGTTTGGGCGGAGCTGGTGCTAGCTCTGGATCCAGAGGAACTGTTTGGAGGCGGTAAGCAGGATCGAGTTCCGCAACTGTTTCTTCTAAGAGCTTAAAAATAGAGGGGCTGGAGTAGAACGGGCCTGAGCCACCACCGCCGCCAGTGTGGGTTTCGATCAGAACGGGTTCTCCTCCAACGAGGAGGAAGGAAGGGTTCCCGGAGTCCCCTTTAATCAAAGACTTATAGAGATTCTCTGAAAAGGAGTCGTCTTTTTGGAAGGAGATGTAGTTGTTGTTGATTCCACGGATTTTGTGAAGAAAGACGCGCCGCTTTTGTTCAGTGATGAGGGTAGGGCTTCCAATTAGAGCGTGAGAGTAGTCCTCCCGCGGAGGGAGAAGGCGGTAAGTCTTGATCGTGGGAGGAAGAGGAGTGTCTAGCAGGGCAACCGCGATATCAGTTCGTAGTCCTTCCTTTTTATTTAAGGAGATCACTCGCTTGATTTTGCGCCGGTGCGCTTTTCCGCTTCGTTCGTGAAAGATGACCGAGGTGCCGACTTTGAGTTGGTAGTGCGCGGCCAAGACAATGTGACGAGGTGTCACCGCAGTCCCTGCTTGGCGATGATTCCAAGAAACTCCCGAAAAATCGATCCGACGCGTCCACCCAGAATTCCATTTCGCGCCATCACTGGTTCGATATTGCGAGAAGAGCGCGTTTTGATTGAGGTCAACTTGCGTGGAGAGGGTTTTCAGTCGCTGCCGACCGTCTGCATTGAGTTCGCTCGTCTTCAGTGCTTTTTGCGCAGGAGCTCCCAGCGTGATTTGGTCCGAATTAGGATTGCAAGCCGTGAGAGCGAGAGAGGCGAGAGCGAGAACACGGACTTTCATGTCCAGACTCTACCCCTTCGGCAGCAGGCTGACCAGTGCTTCTACACTTCGTTCGGTCGCTCCTCGGTGAGACTCCAGTGTCTTCAGGGCTGCTTTACTTAATGAGTCTTTCTTGGAGGAGTCATGATAAAGCTCCAATAAGGCTTTCTTGAGTTCTTCTTCGTTCCGCGTGGTTGTGATTCCGCCTCCGTTGCGGAGCTCCGTTGCGAGGGGCTCAAAGTTCTCCAAGTTTGGTCCCGCAATAGTAGGCACCCCGGCCCCGATTGCTTCGCAAGGATTTTGGCCTCCATGAGCAGTGAGGGTCTTCCCGATGAAGGCAATGTCCGCTTCTTTGGTGAAGGCAGGCATCTCCCCGGTGGAATCTACTAATAAAATAGTAGTAATCGCTTGTTCGGGGGAAAAGATTTCTCCCGTTGAGCGCAAAGTGACAGTAAAGCCTGCCGTATTCAGCTGCTCTACAATCTCTGCCCGACGTTCCATATGACGAGGGATGATCACAAGGCGGGCATCGGGAACTTCTGAGGCCGCCCGCGCAAAGATCACTTCTTCGCCTGCGTGAGTCGAGAGCGCCATCAGAAGAGGGCCTTCTCCTAATGGAGTGAGAAAGGGTTTAGGGTCAAAGTTAGCGGAACAAGGAGTCTCGTGTGCAGGGTCGAATTTTATCGAGCCAGTCGCATGGATGGTCTCTGGTGCGATTCCGATCGCCTGTAGGCGAGGTTGATCTTCTCCCGTCTGCGCCCCTACCCAGGAGAGTTTCCGATACATAGGCCCCAAGAGCGGCTTCAGCTTGGCCAAGCGCCAACCCGACTTTTGGGACAAACGAGCATTGGCTAGCGCAACCGGGGTTCCGTTTTTCCCAGCGTAATGCATCAGGTTCGGCCATACCTCCTGTTCGATGAGGACGATGAGGTTGGGGCGGTAGCGCCTCAGATACCTCTTAATAAAGGGGGCAAAGTCCAAGGGGGCATAAAGCACTTCCGTTTGAGGAGGAGGGGACGATTCGGCATGGTTGAATCCGGTTGTCGTGCTGACTGCTAATAAGAATCGCTGCTCGGGATAGCGCTCAGACCAAAGCGCGATCAGCTTATGTGCAATGTTCGCTTCTCCTACACTCACCGCGTGCACGCAGATGGGATGATGTGCTCCTGGCGAGGGAGAAGGGCTCTCGCAATCGTAGTTCGCTAACTTTTCTAACAGGCGACGCGATAAGCCGCCGCGCCGTTTAGCCTTCTTCAGCCAAAATGGGGCCGCTACTACCGCCAAAATGGGAAGGAGTAAGTTGAAAAGCATTCGCAGAGCGGTCACATGGACAGTCTGAGAACGAATACAGCCATTCGTCGAGTGCGTAGGGTGGTCTAATGGAGGGTGTTTTTCCCGTGGTTAAGGGCGTGGAACGGAGTGAAATTTCCGTTCCTCGTGAGGGTTTTAAAATAAGTCAAAAATAGCCTCGAAAGTGATTGACGTGAGGCAGGGGTC
>CALFBF010000138.1 GCA_937949965.1 uncultured Roseibacillus sp. | reverse complement strand
AACGTTCTGCATCCGGAAAGGAACGATCCCGAGGTAAGCCTTTTCCCGAAAGGTGTCGAGATAAAGCCCGGAGGGGAGAGTGGTGGCAATGGTTGCCGGATCGATCTCCCAATGGAGGAAGAGTAAATCCGACCAGCGTTGGGACATCACCGGTGACCCCGTGGGTCGTTGACGAGGAGCCTCACGCTGATGGGCGTTAAGCATCGTTACTTCTGTGAATCCGATTCGGAGTCCTCATCGTCACCATCTTTTCCCTCTGCATCATCGGGCTCGATGGGTGCTTGGGAGTAGAGATCTTCTTCCTCAGAGTCCGGACCAGTGAAGTGTTCGTCGTCTTCTCCTTCTCCTTCTCCTTCTTCTTTTTCGGGAGAGAGGTCACCATGTTCATCAGGGTCTCGTTCATGGTCGTGTTCTTCGGCGTGGTGGTCTTCGTCATGGAACTCCTCGTCATGGAACTCCTCGTCGTAACGAGAATGATGTTCTTGATCGAATTCCTCGTCTTCCTCCTCGTCATCACTTTCGCTCTCATCCTCTTCAGGACGGCTGGTTGCCTTCGGCGCGGCTAGCAGGCGAGCCATGCGTTCTTCTTCTTCTGCCTTTTCGCGAGCAGCTTCTCGTTTGCCTAACAGATAGGCTAACCAGATACAAATCTCGTAGAGCAGATACATCGGGCCTGCGAGAAGTCCGAGGGTCAGGGCATCTGGAGTCGGAGTGATGATGGCCGCAATGACGACGATGGCAAGGACTGCATAGGAGCGCGTATTACGCATCATCTCGTAGGAAAGAATGCCGAGCTTCACCAGAGTCATTACTACCACGGGGAGCTCGAAGGCGAGACCGAAGATAAGCACGAACTGGGTGGCGAAGGAGATGTAATATCCAATGCGCCAGTCGTTCTGGATACCCATGTCCAGTGAGTAGTTGTAGAAGAAGTCGAGGACGTTGGGCAGAATGATGAAGTAGGCGAAGAAGACCCCTGTTAGGAACAAGAAGAAACCTATCCCGAGCGCTGGGAATAGAGCCTTTTGCTCCTTCGCATGGAGTCCTGGCAGTATGAATTGTAATAGGAAGTAAAGGAGAAGAGGAAAGGATAGAACCAACGCGGCAAAGAAGGCGAGCTTTACCGAGAGCATGAATCCCTCGGTAGGATTCAGCGACTGCATCAGGACCATACGTCCTTTGGCGTCGAGCTGGGCATTGGGACCACCTTCCACTAAAGCGGTGAGTTGCTTGCGCTGATGATCAGAGAGTTCGGGGATTTTAGCGACGTAGTCCTTGCGTTGTTTCTCATCTACCGCGAGTGCGATGCGGTAGTGGAACGCAGACTCGACGTGAAAGGAGAAGTGATCGTCTCTGGAATCTACGAATTTCTCAAAGTGTTTCCGCTGAGGAGTATTTAGACCAATGGCATCGTTGGCCACTCGCACTGCCTTTTCCCAAGTCTCGACCGAGGGTTTTGGGTCCAGCTTAGAGAGGGCGGTGCTTTGCGTCTGAGCCCACACTTGCTCCACCGGATGTCGGATGATGTCCATGAGCTGATTGCGGAAGACATAGCAAAGAATAGTCGACAGCAGCAAAGTAATGATGATGCGCGAGAGCGTGATCCGGAGATCATCGAGATGAGATAGAAAGGGCTTCTCGGCATCAGGATTAGACTGATCGCGGATTTGAAAGAGCTTCTGGAGAACAAACATGGGAATTCGTGGCCGCGCGGGGTGTTGGCGGGGAATCTAGGAGAGCTTCTTCTGAGTGACCAGCGACTTTTCCGACAAAGTATTACTCGTTTGTCTTGGTGAGGGTCGCCACACATTCGAGGTGCCGGGTGTGAGGGAAGAGATCAAAGGGCTGTATCTTCTCAACCGTGTAACCTGCTTCGTGAAGCTGGACGAAATCTCTCATTTGAGTGGCGGGATTGCAGGACACATAAATCACCCGTTGAGGTCCAAACTGAGCAAGCTGTTCCAAAAAGCCCGGGGTGCAGCCCTTGCGTGGCGGATCGATGATAAGGGCGGTCTCGGAACCAACGAAAGCAAGATCTTGGAAAATGCCTTCCGCTGAGGAAGTGAGAATTTGCACCTGTTGCAGTCCGTTCAGTTCTGCGTTCCGGCGGGCGAAGTCCGCAGAGGTTTCTGAGACCTCTACCCCTGCCACGTTTTCAAATTTGGCTGCGAGAGAGAGTGCGAATAGGCCGGAGCCACAATAGGCATCTACGAGATTCTTACAGTCGTCTCGTGCCGCTTCTTCCGCCACGTAATCAACGAATTGAGGAAGGATGAAGGGGTTGTTTTGGAAAAAGTCGCCTGCTAAAAAGTGAAAGGTGAGTCCGTTGACTTTTTCACTGATCACTGCTCGGTGATTGGTCTCTACGCCTTCTGAGTGTGCTCTGAGTAGGAGAGTGGCTCCCTTCTTGTAGGAGGAGGCCCGTGCGTGTGTTTCGCGGCGAACCGCAGGGAGCGCTTCGTTGATTGCGTCCATTGCGATAGGGCACTGGGGGACATCAATGAGTCGGCTCCGGTTGCTCTGCGCGAGAAAACCAATCGGTCCTTCGTGACCGTCTTTTGGTTTCTTAAAGTGTGGAGTCAGCTTGGAACGATAGTTCCATTCTTGTGGCGAAGGCACCGGTTCGAGCACGGGAATAGTGAGACCGGCGAGACGCTGCGCGAGGTCGGCAACTTGCTGCCGTTTCCAGTGTAGTTGCTTTTCATAGCTGAGGTGTTGGTACTGACAGCCCCCGCAGGTGCCGAAGAGGGAGCATCTCGGCTTGATTCGATCAGGTGATGCGTTAACGACTTCTAACAGGTCTGCTTGTGAGCAGTTACTGTCGTTCCGATAGATACGCGCTCGCACCGTTTCTCCTGGGAGGGCGAAGGGGATAAAAACAACCCAAAGTCCTTGCTCAGAAGGGGCATCTGGGAGCGACACGCGAGCCACTCCGATTCCTAAGTTACTGAGGGAATCGACGGTGAGTTCCAGCTCGTGATGATAGGGGAAAGGGGTGTCCTTGAACTTCTTGGGCGGGCGCACGATGGGAATTCCAGCAGGTAGGTTTAAGGATTGGGAGTGCGAGGCTCGAAGATTGAGTCGTCTGAAGAGTCTAAGGTCTCATCGACACCCTGGGCCCCTACGGGGGGAGAATTTGTTCCGGGAGGAATGGCGAGGTCGCGTTGGCTGGGGAGACTTCCGACTGCGTCGCGGAAGACGAAGTCGCCTGATTTAACGACATCGATTTTGTTTTCTTTTTTGTTTTTCGAATCTTTTTCGAGTTCTCCGACTAGCGAGGGAAGACCGGATTGAGAGGCGAGAAGGCTTTCTCCCTCGGCAAGATTAAGTGTTCCACTAGGAGGAGGAATCACCCCTTCTCCATCCACTGAGGTGTCTTCGGCCTTAGCATTTGCTTCCGCAAGTGCCTTCTCTGAACTCAGTTGGCATGACGAGAGTATGAGGGAAGCCAGGAGAAACAAGAGAGTGTATTTCATGGAGTACAAGGAGAGCGGAGCTCAGCTCCTAAGCGGCTCTTCTTTTTTTCCTAAGAACAGGAGCCTTTTTACCTTGGACCACTTCGCGAGTAATCGTTACCGAATCAAGATCGTCGCGAGAGGGGACTTCGAACATGACATCAAGCATGATGCGCTCAAAAATGCTGCGCAGAGCACGAGCTCCCGTTCCTCTGGTAACCGCTTCATCAGCAAATGCTTCGAGAGCGTCGGGAGTAATTTTTAGCTTCACACCGTGAAGGGCGAGTTGCTTAGAATACTGCTTCACGAGCGCGTTTTTGGGCTCGGTTAGAATACGAACCAAGTCTTCGCGCTTCAACTTATTGAGTGAAGAGTGAACAGGGAGACGACCGATGAACTCAGGGATGAGGCCAAAGTGAAGAAGGTCTTCGGGCTGCACTTTCTCTAAGATAGTGTCCTGTTTGACTTCTTCTTCCTTCTGCTCTTGGTCGGGACGGAAGCCGAGGAAGTTACTTCCAAGCCGGCGCTTCACAATATCTTCCATGCCCACGAAAGCTCCTCCACATACAAAGAGAATCTTCTCGGTATTAACCTGGATATACTCTTGTTGAGGATGCTTGCGACCACCTTGCGGGGGGACGTTGCAGACAGAACCTTCGAGAATCTTAAGAAGAGCTTGCTGCACTCCTTCTCCGGAGACATCTCGCGTGATGGAGACGTTCTCGGTTTTACGACCAATCTTATCAATTTCGTCGATGTAGATGATGCCTTGTTCTGCTTTTTCGACGTCAAAGTCGGCTGCTTGTAGCAGGCGGAGGATAATGTTTTCAACGTCTTCACCCACGTATCCGGCCTCGGTGAGATTGGTGGAATCCACAATGCAGAAAGGCACGTCGAGTAGACGCGCAAGAGTACGAGCGAGAAGAGTTTTACCAGAACCGGTAGGACCGAGGAGAAGGATGTTAGATTTCTCTACTTCTACGCCGACCAGTTCTGAAGGAAGGTCGCGGCCTTCGCTGAAAAGACGCATGTAGTGGTTATGAACGGCTACGGAGAGGACTTTTTTGGCATGGTTTTGACCAATCACAAAGTCATCGAGTTTTTTCATCAAGCTCGCTGGGCTTGGGATGTCCTTGTCGTGTGGTGCTGCCACAGACTCCCGATCTTCGCCTGCCAATTCTTTGTCTAGAATGGTCGAACAAACCTCGATGCATTCGTTACAGATGTAGACGCCGGGACCAGCGATAAGTTTTTTGACCTCCGAGTGGCTTTTGCCACAGAAGGAACACATGGTGAGATTTGATGCGCGTGCCATGAAGGGGTGAAGATGGAAATTGGTAGGGACTATGGCCTAAGAAGGTCACTTTGTAAATGTTGGAACTAGTTAGCTTTTAGTGAGTGCTAAAGTCTCGGTAATGCTCTGTTCTGAAAGTGGGAGGGGTTGTCGAGGGCAGCTATTCCATTACATCAGGATAGGAGCCGAGTAATTTCACAAGAGAGCAGTGACATTCCAGCTCGCGAAGGGCCTTGGCCAGCTTGGGATCTTCGCAATGTCCGGCGAGGTCAACGTAGAAGATATACTCCCAATCTTTTTGTTTCGAAGGGCGAGATTCAATCTTTGACATGTTGATTTCGAACTCGTTGAAAGCCTTGAGCGCTTCTACTAGTGAGCCCGGTTGATCGCGGACGGCAAAGAGGATAGAAGTGCGATCATTCCCGGTGGGAGGGCATGTTTTCTCCGAGACGACCAAGAATCGCGTGGTATTGGTGGCGCGATCTTGAATGGAAGATTCGAGCACTTCTAGTCCGTTGAGTTCAGCCGCAAGCGTTCCCCCTAAGGCCGCGGCCCCTTCGGAAGCCCTTTCAGAGGCAATCTGGGCCGCTCTCGTAGTAGAGGAAACTTCCACTAAATCGGCATCAGGGAAGTGGCGCAGAATCCAATTTTTACATTGGCCAAAAACCTGCGGATGCGAATAAAGGGTCTTTACTCGTTCCCGAGGAATGGCCGCCAAGAGATTGTTCTCAATCCGAAGCAAAATTTGCGCACAAATCCGAAGTGGGGAGTCAACGAAGAGGTCAAGGGTGTGAGAAACAGCTCCTTCGGTGGAATTTTCAATCGGAACGACACCATATGAAGCCTTGCGGCGGGCGACTTGATCGAAGACTTCCGCAAAGTTGGGCTGAGCGAGATATTCTACCGAATGCCCGAACTTTTTGATCGCAGCCTGATGCGTCCAAGTTCCTTCCGGCCCGAGGTAGGCAATCTTCATCTCGTCTTCGAGGGCCAGTGCCGCCGACATGATTTCTCGGAAAATAGCATGAATCGAGCGCTCTGGGAGGCGGCCTTGGTTCATGGTGACCAATTTCTTGAGCAAGGCGCTTTCTCGTTCAGGAGCATAGATTTGTAACCCATCGCGTTTTTTTACGACTCCAACCTCATGGACGAGATCAGCTCGTTGAGAGAGGAGTTCAAGCAGTTGGGAATCAATGGCGTCGATTTGGACGCGAATTTCGTCAAGAGTCACGGTGTAAAAGGATGAGGAGGAAGTGGCCTTCTTAAAAGGTTGAGAGAGGAATGGGAAATCTAATCGAGATCAGGACCGTTCATTGCCTCATGAGGTTGGGCAAAGTCTTCGTTCGTTTGAGTAGATTCTGTAGCAGACTTCTCCGTTGTAGGTTGCGCTTCCGCTAGAGTCGGTTGTTTTTCTTCAGGAGGGGATTCCTCTTCGGTTTGGGGAGACTCCTCCTCAGGTTCGGGGAGTTCCATATTCCGCAGTTCGAGAGCATTGGGGAGTTCTTCGGGAGATTTGATTCCGAAGTGCTCAAAAAAGTAATCGGTGGTCTCGTAGAGAAGAGGTCGTCCGGGGAGGTCGGCTCGGCCTCCAATTTTGACCAGTTCGAGATCGAGGAGCTTCTGCAGCATACCATCGGAGGAGACTCCACGCACCGCATCGATGGCAGCCTTGGTCACTGGTTGGCGATAGGCTACGACCGCGAGGGTTTCCATCGCTGGACCAGAGAGCCGCTTAGGCTTACGACCGGGGAAGAGATGTTTCACGAATTCTCCGTAAGCAGGAGAGGTATAGATTTTCCATCCCTTCGCTCGTTCGAGGATCTGGAAAGCGCGACCAGTTTCTTCATAGCTAGCATTGAGTAGGGTAATGGCTTCGATGACTTCGAGGTCAGTTAACTCAGCAAATTTTTTGAATTCATCGCTGAGAACTGAAGAGCGATCATTAGCTTCAGCTTCGCCGTCAGCATAATCTTTTTCAGAGTCAGCTGACTGAGTTAAGATCTCATCTTCCATCTCCGCGATGCGGGCTCTAACCAAGCGCGCGATTTCGGCGGCGGGGAGAGGATCGTCCGAAGCCACCAAAAGGGCCTCGGTTATTGCAGTCAATTCCATGGTTGTGATGTCCGTAAAGTGCCCAAAAGGAGCTGACAAGTGCAAGCTCTCACTCTGGCGTGGATTGTCAGGGACAAACTTTCCGCTTGCGGTGTCTTGAAGAGCCGCTTAATTCACGCCCTCGTTTTTCGGCTTTTCCGAAACAAAATTCTCAGAAACATCCTGTTTCCCCTCAATATTATGCCCGCTAAGAAGACCACTAAGAAAGCTGCAGCCAAAAAGGCCCCTGCAAAAAAAGCTGCCGCCAAAAAAGCTGCGCCAAAGAGCGAAGCAGCTCCGGTCAAGAAAACGACTGCGAAGAAAGCTCCAACCCAAGAGGCAAGTGATGCCGCAGTCGCTTCTGCGAAGCCAAAAGCGCCAGCTCAACCCGTTAAAAAGACTGCTTTCATCAAAAAACAGGAGAAAAAACTCCTCGATCTCCGCGACGATCTTATGGAGGCCCTCCATGGCGTTCAGAGTGAAGCCATCAAAGCCGCTTCCGAAGGCTCCGATGCCGGCAACGGTCAGCACCAAGGAGATGCTGGCAGTGATTCCTACGACCGCGACCTCGCTCTCAGTATGCTCGAAAAAGAAAAAGATGCTCTTCACGAAGTTGAGGCTGCTCTTGAGCGTATTGAGGAGGGAACTTATGGTCTCGACGAGATGGATGGTGCTAAAATTCCGCAAGAACGCCTCGAAGTGCTTCCTTTTGCTCGACTGACTATCGGTAATCAAGAACGTTGGGAAGCAGAACAACGAACCCGAGGAGTTCACCCCGGTGATTACGGGTTTGGAGCTTTTGCCGAAAGTAGTAAGTCAGTTTCTCTTGACGCCTCAGACGATTGAGCTAGTCTCCCGCCCCTTTTCCCAAACAGAACCATGCCGCGCGATATCATTATCCTTGAATGCACTGAGGCCAAAGCCGAAGGCAAGCCAACCTCTCGATACAACACGACCCGTAACAAAAAGAGTCTTCGCACTCCGGGTCGACTCGAGAAGGTGAAGTACAATCCTTTCTTAAAGCGACGCACTTTGCACCGTGAAATGCGCTAATTTGCGTTAACCAAGAGCTCGAACCTATTAATTTTTATGTCAGAACCGAAAACTGTCGAACGCCGCATCGCTTTCCGTAAGGCGAATCGCCGCATGACTAGCAAGCGCATCGATTTGCCGCTTGAGAAAGTCAGCTACCTGAATCCTGAAGTACTTGCTAAGTTCACCAGCGAAACGGGTAAAATCCTCCCACGTCGGGTCACCGGCGTTTCTGCCAAGATGCACCGCCGCATCACTCGCGAAATCAAGCGAGCACGCGCAGTCAACCTGCTTCCTTAGTCAAAGGGCTTTTTGGGAATATCTTTTTTAAGAAATCCTCGCGGTCAAAACCTCGAGGATTTTTGTGATCTTGACGGTCCTTCTGATAACCTCATTTCAAGAAAACACTCCTTAATTTTTTCCGCTCTTTGTTGGTTTGAAGCCTGATGAACACGTTCAACAGACTTTTTAATCGCTTCGCTTTGAGAAAATTTAAAATCATTTTTCTCGAAAGTGGGTTATGGGAGATGCTCTTGATGTTAACCTCTTTGGACTCACCCGTCATATGACGACAATATGAACCCGAAAGAGACTTGTTCTTTCTCCGGTTTCGATTCGGAATAGCGCTCTTGAGAGATTTAATTGCCAGACCAGCTTGGGAAAGCGGGGACCTTGGTTTGCCTTTGCCGGATTCTCCTCATGCCTGCTCGGTTTGTTTGCCAACGTGGGAGAGTGTGATTGGCTACGAAGAAGCGCGAGATAAGGTCCTGCGGAAGCTGCGTACCGGCTACCCACGCTTTATTCTCAATGCTCATGTCAAGGCCCTCAACGACGCTGCACAAGAGAGTGTTTGTCAGAACGGAGAGCGAGTGCTCATCTTTCCTGACAAGGAGATTGCTCAGCGTGCACAACGGTTTGTTGAGAAGCGTTTCGCCTCTGCAACCCGCATTGCGAGCTTTGAGAGCCTACAGGCACTCGTGGTGGGTGAGAACGCATACCAGGGTGCCTTTAACTACTGGCGCTATACTGGCGAGGTCGTGAGCAGCCGTATGGCTGAGGATGTCCTCGCTCATCGCGACCCGGGATCACAAGAAGACCTTCACCCTTTCCTTGCTAAAAAATTCGTAATCTCACGAGCTAACCTCTTTCTTTACGAGACGGGGATGTCGGCCTTCTTTTCGACCCACCGTGCCGTTACCGCCTTGGCTCCTGGTAAGAAGACCCTACAGTTAGATTTTCCCTACGTCGACGCCCTCAAGGTGCAGGAAAACTTTGGCACCGGGGTCGTTTTTCTTCCTGATGCTGGCGGAGGACACTTCGATGAGGCGCTCTCTCGCATTCGTGAAGGAGAGTTCGCCGCAGTCTTTGTCGAGCTGCCCAGCAATCCGCTTCTAAGCTCGGTGAACTTAGGTCTTTTAGCAGAGGCTGCGCGCTTTGGTCGTACTCCCGTAGTCATCGATGACACCGTAGCCTCGCATCACAATGTGGATGTATTGCCCTATGCTGATGCGGTGACAACGAGTCTTACCAAATGGATTTCAGGCAAGGGTGACGTTACTGGGGGTGCCGTCAGGGTGAATCCCGATTCTCCTTTCCGGGAAGACATTCTCGCGAGGTTAGAAGAGTCTAACCCTACTCAAAATCGGATTTACGCTGCTGACTCACGAGTCATTCGCGCGAATGCGGAGGGCTTCTCTAAGCGCATGCGGATAGTGAATAAGAATGGCGAAGCCGTAGCTGACTTTCTCGCTGCACATCCCGCTGTTGAGCAAGTTTGGTATCCTAAATTACAGAACCGAGAGAACTACGACGCCGTTAAGCGCAAGACCGGCGGCTATGGCGGACTTCTCAGTTTCACTCTTCGGAATGAGAAGAAAGCTCCTAAGGTATACGACGCCCTGGCGTGGAACAAAGGACCTAGCCTTGGGACTGAGTTCTCGTTAGCGTGTCCTTACACTCTTCTGGCCCATTATGACGAATTGAATTGGGCTGCAGGTTGTGGCGTCCCTCCTCATTTGATACGATTATCTTGCGGGGAGGAAGATGGAGAGAAGCTCATACAGACCCTTGAAGTCGCGTTGCAGCAAGGGTGAGCACCTCATAATTTTAAAAACAAATATTTTTTTTAAGACTATTTTACGTTGTCGAATGACACCTTTAAGTCGTGAACTTGTCTTGCCTTATGAAACGCAAAACTGTTCTAGCTGTTAGAGTCAACGAAGATAACCCCAACCACCATCTGTGGAACAATCGCGGAATCTGGTGGTGCCACCTGACCGTTCACAAACCTGATGCCACTGCCGAGCGTCTTCGTTTTTCTCTCAAAACCCGCGAGGTCGAAAAAGCACGCGAACGTCGTGACCGAATCTTCCGCGAAATCGCCAAGCACTACGATATCG
Organism: uncultured Roseibacillus sp.; assembly: GCA_937949965.1. Taxonomy (GTDB): domain Bacteria; phylum Verrucomicrobiota; class Verrucomicrobiia; order Verrucomicrobiales; family Akkermansiaceae; genus Roseibacillus. Next base: position 313 of record CALFBF010000138.1, on the reverse strand, counting down.
CAGCCTAAGCGCCTCAAAGCACATTGACTCACATTTTTGAGTTTAAATAGGCAGAGAGCCCCCTCAGTTTGGAAGAACTGGTCTCTTACGATAAAGCCCAAGAGTTCTCTTGCTAAAATGCAAGTTGGTAGGTTAAGGCTTTCTTTATCGAGAGTCGAAGTAACCCCCATGGCCGCCATCGATATTCGATGAATTATTCAAGGACTTTAAATTCTCTCGTTAATCACCGTTCATGGGCGATGATTACCGAGAGATAATCATAAAAAATAAACGGGGCTGTAGCTCAGTCGGTTAGAGCAGGGGACTCATAATC
>CALFBF010000137.1 GCA_937949965.1 uncultured Roseibacillus sp. | reverse complement strand
GATCCGATTATTCAGGAAAGCCTTCCTCCTGTAGTAGAGGTGCCTGCTCGACATGGCTTACCTGCCGAGTATGAAGTGGTAGAAGCGGCGCAGCCAATTCTCCCCCAGATAGCCACTTTGCCAGAGCCTTTTCCGGAGACTACGCTCCCCGTCCCTGAGGTGAGGGTTTCTCCTCCTATTGTTGTTGAACGTGTGTCTGAGCCTTTGCCGGTACCTGCCCCAGCGCCTGTTGTGGTAGCAGAGGTGAAGCCCGAACCAGTTGCTGCGCCTAAACCTGAACTTAAGCCTGTTACAAAGAGCTACACTATCCGCAAGGGTGATACCCTTTGGGCGATTGCGAATAAGAATGGCATCTCAGTGGATAAGCTGATTTCGGCGAACCGGGGAATCAATCCCAAGAAGATGCGACCTGGTATTCAGGTTCAGATTCCATCCCGATAATTACTATGGGTCGCAATAGCGCCATCATCCTTCTTTCCTCGGTCGCGGCTCTCGTCGTGCTAGGTCTGATCATGCTCTCTAGCACGAGTGTCTGGTCGGAGGAGATGCGTGGTGCTGCTGACCCTTATATTCTCGTCAAGAAGCAGATGCTCTGGCTCCTTTTGGGGTCTTTGGGAGCGTGGGCACTGTCTCTCTTTGACTATGGGAAATTACAAGAAGCTTGGCCCTACCTCCTCGGGGGGGCCTGTCTTCTGCTTACTTTTTGTTATGTTCCGGCTCTTAATGAGGTCCGGAACGGAGAAGCGAGATGGATTCGCTTCCCCGGGTTTCCTGTGATCCAACCTTCGGAGATCGCGAAACCCATTGTGATTTTATCACTAGCAGCCTGGTTCGCTCGTTATCAAGCGGAGGCCAAGACTTTTTACCGAGGCTTTCTGATTCCGGGAGTTATTCTTGGAGTGCCAGCGGTGCTAATTCTTTTTGAGAAAGATCTCGGGACTACGCTGGTTTTGGGAGTTGTGGGCATGGCGGTTTTGTTTGTGGCGGGAACCCGAATCTGGTTGTTGCTTCTCACTGGGGGAACGGCGGTGATGGGTTTGTGGACTTTTATTCAACAGGATCCGATTCGTCTGCGGCGCATTACGGCCTTTATGAATATGGATGATCCCGAGGTGCGGATGGGGGATGGATGGCACACCTTCCGTGCTCTGGAAGCTTTTTCTAACGGAGGGGTCTTCGGCACTGGGCTCGGCTATGGTGCTGAGAAGCACGGTGCTCTCCCTTTCGCGCATACCGATTTTATTTTTGCTGCTCTCGGAGAAGAGTTGGGGTTAGTGAGCACGCTGGTAACGGTGAGCGCTTTCGTTTTGATAGCGATCGCGGGCTTGGCGATCTCACTTTATGCCCGTGAGTTCTTTGGAAAGATTTTAGCGGCAGGAGTTACGATGGTCATCGTAGTCCCAGGGGTTCTGAATATGGGAGTAGTGACGGGTTCTCTCCCCGTTACTGGATTGCCTCTTCCTTTTCTCAGTTATGGTGGTTCGAGTTTGGTCTTCACGATGTGCTCGGTGGGCTTATTGATGAGTATTCATCGCCGAGCAGTGTTTGAGGATGTAGCAGAAATGTCTCATACTAAAGAACGCAAATTTGCGCTTAAGCTCTAGTCGGTTTCGGCATCGTCTCGGATGATGGCCCAAAACGGGGTGGCCCTTTCTAGAGGGATGCGTTATCCCGATTGGCACCCAATTTATGAAAGTCATTATCGCTTGTGGCGGAACCGGAGGTCATCTTTTTCCAGGGATTGCCGTTGCTGAGGAACTCCAAAAACAGGGACATGAACCTGTCCTCGTGATCTCGGAGAAGAAAGTCGATGCTGAAGCGTCTGCTAAATATTCGAACCTTCGTTTTGAGGTGATGCCCGCTATTGCTAAGCCTAAGACATTATCGCTCAAAATGCTTCCGTTTATGCTAGGCCTTTTCAAGGCCATTCAGCAGAGCAAGGCCCTCCTTCGGCGGGAGAAGGCCGAGGTCGTTTTGGGAATGGGTGGCTTCACTTCCTTTGCTCCTGCTTATGCGGGGAAGAAGTTAGGTTTACGAACCTACGTTCATGATTCCAATGCTGTTCCCGGTAAGACCAATGTCATGATCGCGAAGTACTGCACCAAGGTTCTGCTCGGATTGGAGGCCGCTCAGAGTTATTTTTCGGGGCGTGAGACTGCGGTGGTGGGAACACCAGTTAGAGGTGAGTTAGCGAATCTTCCGAGTCGTGAAGAGGCCGCCAAGAAGTGGCAACTCGTCGTAGATAAACCGACCTTGTTAATTTTTGGGGGGAGTCAAGGAGCGCAAGGGCTGAATACGTTAGTCGTAGAGGCCGCGCAGAAGATGGACTGCCAATTTCTCCATGTCACCGGGCAGCTTGACTTCGAACGAGTGAAGGAACTCGCCACCGGACGTGATGGCTATCGGGTGCTCGCTTTCTGCGATGATATGCCTGCGGCCTATGCCTTGGCGGATGGCGCGATTTGTCGTTCTGGGGCATCCAGTTTGACCGAGTTAGCTTTTTTAGGAATTCCTTCGGTTTTGATTCCCTACCCTTATGCGGCTGATGACCACCAGACTGCTAATGCGAAGGTCTTTTCTGATGCTGGTGCCGCCCTGATGGCACAGGAGAAAGATCTCGATGGGGATAAGTTAGCTGCGATGTCCGCAAAATTACTTCCTGGTGCGAGTGAGCGGGATGCTCTCGTGGATCAGACTCGCAAACTCGGTGAGCGGGATGCGGTGAAGGAAATCGTGCAAGTAGTCCTCGGTTAATAGGGCGGTGCTCCCCAGGTATGCCCTACTGTAGGATGGTGCAGTGAGAGACTCTTCGCTACTTTTTGTGCTATGAAGTTAGTCCCTGTCGAAGATGATTCTAGCGAAGAGTCCGAGCTTTTCATTCCAGAAGTGTCGCCGCAACTCTACGGGGAGCTTTTTCGGCAAGCCGACTGGGCGGTGATGGCGCAACCCTGGGATATCGATCAGGATGGAGAGGGTCTTCTTCTGGTGCAGGATGCGCGGGGAGACTCTTGGGAGGCATTCTTTGCTGTCGATGCTTCCGGTCTCTGCGTTCTTCGGGTTGTTCGGGAGAAGGGTGCTGATGAGGCTGAGAGTGGAGACTCTTTAGAAGTGCAGTTCATGAGCAGTGATTTTTTACAAGGACACGATTATGAACTTAATGTCCGCTATGCACCGGAAGCTTGGGATGAATGTGAGCGCGATGTCATCGTGTTGAGGAGCTTCAGCTTGCTTCAGCAGACTCACTATCCGAGTGCAGACCAGGTGGCGCTTTTGGCACAAGCTCTGGAAGTGATGGGTAATAATAAAAATTGTTAGAGAAATACTTGTGACCGCAGACGCACAATATGGTGATGAAATTTCGCCAGAATCTCTTCAGCAGCTCAATGCATTGTTAGAAGAGAATACGAATAAAGATTTAAGTGAAGAAGAAGCTGCCGAGGTGATGAAGCAAGTTTCGGCGATCCCTGGAGGGCAGGTTTTGCTGAACTCTCTCACGCAAGAGTTGAGCGAAGGGGGAGGCGCTTTTCTGGGAGAGTTACTCGGTCAGTCGTCGCCAATAGAGAGCGGGGGGGATGAGTTTGATGTCTTGCTCTATCAGCGTCCTCAGAGTCCCTTGCGATTGGTTTTCCGCGTTGAGGTGATTGCGGCCACGAGGCCTCATTGGCGTCGCCTATCTTTGCCTACGGATGCTTCCTATTGTGATCTGCATTTTGCTTTGGAAGATGCCTTTGAGTCTGAGGATGAAGATGTAACTTTAGGGCAAGGTTACCGTTTTGAATGGAGGGAAAATGATGAGGTTGTAGCTACCTTTCTGACTGGTGAGGAGAGTATTTTGGAAGGGGATGATTACTGTGTTTATCAGAATCAGCCCATTGATCTTTTTTCGGAAGGAGTCGAGCGTTTGCTCTATCTTCGGGAAGGACAGTCTCTTCCTTTCTTGTCTGTGGTGATGGAGAAAGTGATTGAGCGGAACAGCTTTGAAAATCAGAACGGAATTTTACCCGATTGTATCAACGGCGAAGGGCCGAGCTTGGGCTTTGAACCGAGTGAGATTACCTTCCGTCAACCGGGGGTAGCTTGAGATTAAGCTTCAGGATTGGGAGAAGTGATGGCTGTGCCCTGCGCGGCCTTAACGCTAGGGGCCTTTGACTCTGATGGCAGGATTTCGATAGTAGCTCCATTAGCGGCATGAGGGATGCGTGTAGTAACAATGGAATGATTTTCGGGGAGGTCGTGAACGATGACGAGGTTCGCTTCGTCAGTCCAGAAAGGGGTGATGTTGTGCCGCTGGATTTTGGAAGACTCGTTATCGACCAGTAAGGTCTCGAAGGTGTCTCGTAGGGAAGCGCGAGGGATGACGAATACATCCTTTAGTAAGTTACCTTGGATCTCGGCTAAGATCGGTTGACCCATACGAAGGGGAGGGTTTCCTGTTAGAAGGCCGTAAGGATCAGGGATACGCGCAATGAGGAAGAGCTCGCGTGAAGTTTCGTCAATGACGCCTTCACTTCGCACGAGCTGAGCGGTCCAAGTAGGCTGATCTTCTCTCTGATGCTGGGTGAGCCCGTCTCGAATGACGGCGGGAGTTGACTCTAAGGTTGTTTGGTTTTGAAAGGGGGTGAAGGGGAGATCTTTGGGAGAGACTGGAAGGCGGACCACGGCGTAGTCGGTTGCAAAGATGAGGCCGAGGCTGGTGTTAGGGCTAATAGATTGCCCAGGGCCAACGAGGCGTTCGCGCACGCAGCCATCGAAGGGGGCCACGATCTTGGTGTGGAATTTGTTTCTCTTCGCCTCGGTAAGACGGGCTTGAGCGCTTTTGAGATTGGCGGTGGCTTCTCGTAGTTGGGGAATACGCAGCACCAAGTCATTTGGCTTTTCGGTGTACCCGAGGTCTTGCCAGTTGAGTTCAGCCTGCTTGGCGCGAGCTTCTTCTTGTGCAAGGGCGGCTTCGGCACGAGCTATATCGGCTTCGGCATTGATGATGGCTCCTTCGCTATCGGTGGGGTCAAGCGTAACAAGGATGTCGCCACGTCGGAAAAAGGCTCCCACTTCAAAGTTGGGATGAAGGCTCTCTACTCGCCCAGCGACTCGTGAGGTGAGGCCAGTCTCGGTCTGAGCTTGCACTACTCCTCGCGTCTCAATTTTGATCTGATAGTCTTTTCGTTCGAGGGGGATGACTTCTGCTTTTTGAGTTACCCTTGTGCGATCTCTTGAGCGACGACCTTCGTCTGCTTCGGCAGGTTGCTGCATAGCTTTCCACCCAAAGAAATACCCAAGCGCGAGAATGGGTAGAGGGATGAGAAAACGAATAAGGAGTCGCATGAGTGTATTTAGTCGCCGTATTCTACGTTCCTTTTTCGGTGTTTCCATCGTTAGAATGCATTTTTTTCGCAAAAATGAATCACTAGGGATCTCTTGAGTTCGTAAGAGGCTTTCTTTCAAAAGTGTTGTCTTGCTCCCAGTTATTTGTAGGGGCAGTTTCTTGGTCACAAACAATGCCTGACGATTCCTTTGAAAGAGCAGCTCGGCAACGTGGCTTTTTGGCCATTGCGGGCATTGATGAGGCCGGTCGAGGCCCCTTAGCCGGGCCTGTCTCAGCAGCTGCGGTGGTTCTTCCTCAGAACTTTTCTTGTCCAGATCTAAATGACTCTAAAAAACTAAGTGAAAGGAAGCGAGAAGAAATATTTACGCAATTAACAGAAGAGGATAATGTTCGTTGGGCTCATGCCTTTGTTTCCGCAGAAGAGATTGATGAACTCAATATCTTGCAAGCGACTCATACGGCGATGCGTCGTGCCGTTGCTCATTTATCAGAGGCCGATTACGCGCTCATAGATGGGCGACCGGTGAAAGGCTTCCCGCTGCCATCAGAGGGAATTATAAAAGGGGATAGTCGCAGTCTCTCGATTGCCGCTGCTAGTATCATTGCCAAAGTCTTGCGGGATCGACTAATGAAAGATGCTGAGGAGGAATACCCGCAATATGGTTTTGCGAAGCATAAAGGGTATGGTACTAAGCAGCACCTTGATGCCCTGCGAACTCACGGTCCTTGTCCGCTCCATCGTCGCTCGTTTGCGCCCGTTGCTCAGGCGGCCACTTTCTCTAGGGAAAGGTGAGAATCGAATTTCGACCCAAGAGATTGGGGCCATCGGAGAGAAGGTTGCGTGCGAGTGGTTCTGGGCTCGTGGTTGTAAGGTGCTTTACCGGAATTTCAGAGCTCCCGGTGGAGGAGAGATTGATATCGTTGTCAGGGATGGAGCAGAGCTCTGTTTCGTTGAGGTAAAGACTCGGACCAAGATAGGGGCAGGAAGACCACTCGATGCGGTGGATGCGCCTAAGCAAGAATTGATTGAGAAAGGGGCTCGCGAGTGGTTACGCTTGTTGAGGAGAGACGATATGCCACGACGTTTTGACGTTGTGGAGGTCTTTTTAATTGAGGGAGAAAAACCGCAAGTCTCTCTCGTAAAAAACGCTTTTTAAAGGCGGACAGGGAATCTTCGCCAGAATTTATCTAGGAGGAGAGATTCGCCAACTTCCGTTAAAGTGCATTCCGTTCCCGCAATAGCTTGCTTTTTTGAGGAACTCGGTGCTAGCCTCCGCGTCCCGCGCCGTCCCAAACGGTGTAGGGCAACACGTTCTTTATTATGTCGGAATCTTTGATGTCTTCTCTCAACCCAGATCGGGCGACTCTCAACTTTCTTAATAGCTTTCCCGAAGCCATCCAAAAGCGAGGAGAAAAACTGCAACAAGAGGGTGGTGTTTCACAGATTTTCGGGAACCATCTTTTCATCCAAGGACGAGTTGAGGATAAGGGCGAGACTCACCGCACAACCCTTCGACTGCAAGGAAACCGCTGGTTCGGGAGCTGCACTGCAGAGGACGAAAAAGCATCGGGTGCTGCTCAATATGCTGCGATGTTAGAGCGCCTTCAGCGCGGGGAAGATTTACCGGAATCTCCTAACGAATTCGACGATGCTCCGATTCTTGACCTCATTGAGGAGAAGCTTGATCGAGAGCTTGATGACAAGGAAGCCGACTTCGTTTCCAAGGTCGAGAAGCGCTATCGCCGTTATGCCATTGAGGGCGAGATGCACGATCATGACATGGTGCGCCTAAGTCCTCGTTGGGAAATTAACTCATACGAGCCACTCGAACTCTGGCCCATTCCTCCTGGAGACATCCTCGAGTTCTGGAACTACATCGCCTACGCCTTTTACAAGAAAAAGCTCCCATATCCGGAGTTCATGAACTGCATGACCGACCTCGCGGAAGTGCAGAAAAAGATGAGCGAGTGGGAGCAAGAGCGCGAAATCGCTGCTTGGTATGAGCGTATCGAGAGTGTCAACGAGCGTCCTCCCCAAGAGCTTCCTGTCTATCTGGAGCTGCGAATCGTAGCCACCATGAACGAGGCTCGCCTGCAAGCTCGCGAGACTGTAGGTAAGGAAGCGGGGGAGTGGTATCCCGTTTCCGAAAAACCCGAAATCGAACGTCTTCGTGGCCTTTATGGAGATTCCGCCCTGCGTATGGATTCCTCCAGTCAGATTCTATGGGAAGAGTTCATCTCCTATCTCGACCGCACCAACGACGCCAAGCTCGACCTCGACGATGAGGATGCTTGCGCGATCATGAACCGTCTTTTCCGCCAAGAAGCCCTCAAGGGTTACTTGGTCAACCTCGATGAGAAGCACTTCAAGGTCGTTGGAGACCGCCTCCGATGGCAGTGTGAAGATGTTCCCGGAAATAAAGAAATTTTTGGTCTGCAGCTGGTCACCAAGGCCGGCGAAGCCGTCTCTCACTCGGTACGTCTCCTCCCGGGTCGCGAAGAGCTTTATCAATCAGACGAAACAGTCTTCCCTGGACCTCCTCGTTGGTTAGATGACACCGAGGTCATGCCTCGCTACGATATTCCTCGTGGTGTCATTGACTCGTTAGAGGGAGTCGAGTTCTTGCGTAAGATTGGCGCTACTCTTCCTCCTTCCATGAAGCGTCGAGTGGTAGACCTCGATCTCTATCCACGCTTCCAGATGCGTATTGAACAAGGCCTCACCGCCGCAGAGACCGAGCACTTAGTGATGGACGTCACTGCTCTGGAGAAAAAAGAACGGCGTAAAGAAAAGTTGATCCGCAGTGGCTGGGATGTCCTCGAACAGAAGCCCGTAAAGGGGAATCAACTCCTCCGCTTTGCTCGTGAAAAACTTTACCCTGTTCCCGATTTACTTGCAGAGATGGGACTCACTTTCGACGAGAAGCTCGACGAATTTAAATCTCGCGTAACCAAGCAGTTCCCCGAGAAGTTCGCCGAATGGGCCGAAAAGATGCCCGACTTCGTTGATGTCGTCATGGATGGGAAGTTAAAGACCATTCTAGCAGACCCAGTTTCGGCCGCTATCCGCTTTGAGGTGATCAACCAAGAGATCGATTGGTTCGATCTTCGTGTTGTTATCGACGTCGAAGGAGTCAATCTTTCTAAAACGCAGATTCGTCAGTTAGTTGCTGCTCGCGGAGGTTATGTCCGCATGGATGACGGCACTTGGATGCGACTCGAAATCAAACTCGACGACGATCAGCGTGATGCCGTTACTCGCCTCGGCCTCGATCCCTTTGACCTCTCCGGCGAGACCCACCGCATGCACGCCATGCAACTTGCCGATCCCAAGGCAGCCGAAGTCTTTGACCCGAAAGCGTGGAAGCGAATCAAGGATCGCGCAAAGGATATTCAGCTAGAGTCCAACGCGACCGTGCCCGACTCCCTGCAAGCTGAGCTACGCCCTTACCAGACCGAAGGATTCAAGTTCCTCGCTTACCTCGCCACCAATGGTTTCGGGGGGATTCTTGCCGACGATATGGGCTTAGGGAAAACAGTCCAAAGTATTGCCTACATCCTCTGGCTCCGCGAGGCCGCCATTAAGGCCAAGAAGAAAACACCGGCCCTAGTCGTTTGTCCGAAGTCCGTTCTCGATGTCTGGGCCATGGAGACGCAAAAATTTGCCCCTAAGCTCGATGTCCAAGTTCTGCGTAGTCGCGATGAGTTCGACGAAGATGCGGTTAAGAATAAGATTGATGTTCTCGTTCTCAACTACGCCCAGTTGCGTGTTTGCTCTGAAGAGCTGAAGTCAGTTCGTTGGAACGTCATCGTACTCGATGAGGGACAGCAGATTAAGAACCCAGACTCCAAAGCCGCCAAAGGAGCGCGTGAACTGGAAGCCGAAAACCGTCTCGTTCTCACCGGAACCCCGATTGAGAACCGCCTCATGGATATGTGGTCTCTCATGGCCTTCGCCATGCCCGGTGTTCTCGGGAGTCGTGCTTACTTCAAGAAGCGTTTCGACAAGCGCAAGGACCCAATGTCTCAGAACCGCCTCGCGGCTCGGCTCCGTCCTTTCCTTCTTCGCCGCACCAAGCTGCAGGTGGCCAAGGATCTCCCCCCTCGGACAGAGGAAGAGGTCTACTCCAAGATGGAAGGCATCCAGATGGAGATGTATAAGGCAGAACTCAAGCGCATCCAGAAGGCCCTCCTTGGCCTCGACTCCGATGAAGCAGTGAAGAAAAATTCCTTCGCGATTCTACAAGGCCTCATGCGTCTGCGTCAGATTTGCTGTCACCCTGGACTCATCGATCCTAAGTATCTTAAGGAAGAAAGCTCCAAGCTCACCTCCCTGTTCTACCTCCTCGACCAGCTCCGCGAAGAAGGACACAAGGTCCTCGTCTTCTCACAGTTCGTCTCGATGTTAGAGATCATTAAGGCTCAGCTCGAAGTCGATAGCCGACCCTTCAACTACCTCACCGGGCAGACCAAAGACCGTCGTGGTGAGATTGAGAAGTTCCAGACGACAAAAGATCCGTCCGTCTTCCTGCTTTCGCTGAAAGCTGGGGGAGCAGGTCTCAACCTCACCTCTGCCTCCTACGTCATCCTCTATGACCCCTGGTGGAACCCGGCAGTAGAGAACCAGGCCATCGACCGAACGCACCGGATTGGACAGAAGAACAAGGTCATCGCCTACCGTCTCCTCACCCGCGACTCCGTGGAAGAGAAGATTCGTGTCCTCCAGCATCAGAAGACCGCCCTTGTGACCAACGTCCTCGGAGACGAAGGCTTCGCTAGCAACCTCGGTATCGACGACCTCCAATTCATCCTCAGCCACGGCGGGGAAGTGGAAGAAGAGGAAGAACTCGAGAGTGATTAAGACTCTAACTCTCAACTAACCATTTTCACTCCGTGATAGCCATTCAGCGCTGTCACGGAGTTTTGTTGGACAGGGAAAAAGCTATCGCTGTTGATTGAAGACGGCCTGGCCCGGGAGACTGATCTCAGCGCAGTATGCAGGAAGATTGAGACCGAAAAGTTGTGAAAATTTTGAATGAAAAGTTAAGTGTTGCGCGCAATTTCTTCGATGCGAAAGACGTTAAAAAGCGAGCGAGTGGTAGCTGAATTCTTAAGCAGAATCACACTACACGAGGAAAATTGAGTCAAATTGAGTGTGTTTGAGCCAGTTCAAAAACTCTTTGAATTCCTCACTTCGGCTAGCACGACTCGAGGGTTGGGATAGTAGTTGTAGAATATCTTCCAACTCCAACCGAAACAGGCTTTTGCGCTGTGCTTGTCTAGATGCTTTACGACCAGTTGCTCGCAGGTGACAGCTGAAGTGCGCGAGAATTCTGGACCACGTAGCCTACTTCTTGGTCGTCGAGCCAAGTGAGCCATTGTTTGTCGATGAGCTCGCGGGCCATCGCGAGGAGATAGCCTTGAGAAGGTTTGGGGATTCGGCTTAGAACAAGGCGACCGACCGAAGGAAGACAGAGTTCGAAGCGTAGGAAGAAATCCTGAAACCGACGGTGCGATGAAGAAGGACAGCAGAAACAAGTAAGCAAAGGTTCTTCAGTTGAGCGTGGTTGGCGTCCAGAGTTGAACCGAGGTCCTGAAGAAGATGGTGATTAAGCACTCCAATTTTTGAAGGTCTTCACCCAAGTCAAGTTTCCGTGTTACTATAAAACTAGTAGTCAGTCAGTTAAGTTGCTAATTTTCCTCATGTAGTGTGAGAACCAATAAAACAACAAATATCCGCGGTATGGTTAGTTGCCGGATAAATAGTTTTAGATGCTCGAAAATGCTGAGGAATTGCAATCTCTCAGTAAGAGTTGGCTAGGGGCCTGACCAACTAGCGGACTCCAGTCTTGCTCTCTTGCTTTAGTTGGCCAAACTATTGGGTATGGCTCAACAAGTTCGACCGACTGAGATTCCGAAGGAGAGAGACTTTACCGCAGGGATGACCCGTTCTTTTTCTTGCTCCTATGTAGGCACCACTGGGGATAGCGAGATCGATGACCAGATCATCGCCTTGGCTCAAAGTATTGAAGCAGATAAGGGTAAGTCTTGCCTGCTAGCTGAGATGATGACCACTGCGGTGCGGATCTCGCGTGGTCGCTCGGAGCAATCCGACTTTAAGCTCATGAACCGGACTCTTAAGGAGATGAGAATTACCGAGGAGGTATTTCACCCTTATAAGGATTGCCGTAAGGTCGCGATTTATGGCTCTGCTCGGACTAAACCTGAAGAAGCAGAGTATCAGACCACCGTTAAGTTCGCCCGCCGTATGCGCGAAGAGGGTTACATGTCGGTGACGGGCGCAGGCCCGGGAATCATGGCTGCTGGGAATGAAGGAGCAGGACGGGATGACTCCTTTGGCCTTAATATCACTCTTCCTTTCGAGGCTTCTGCTAATGAGTTTATCAAAGGCGATCCCAAACTGATTGATTACAATTACTTCTTTACCCGTAAGTTGGCCTTTGTGAAAGAGGTCGATGCGGCAGTCGGCTGTCCCGGTGGTTTTGGAACCATGGATGAGGTTTTTGAAGCGCTGACTTTGATTCAGACTGGTAAGGCCGTCGTTTATCCGATTGTGTTGCTAGATGCTCCGGGAGGGACTTATTGGAAGACTTGGAATCAGTTTATCACCGAACATTTACAACGTCTGAAGCTGATTTCTGATCATGATTTTGCACTCTACAAGGTGACGGATGATGTCGAAGAAGCCGTTGCTGAGATTACCGGATTCTACCGCAACTATCATAGCTATCGCTACGTGGGGGATAAGATTGTCATCCGAATGAAGAAGGAACTGAGCGAGGCCACTATCAAAGAACTGGAGAGAGAATACGCAGACATCATCAAGTCTGGCGAGATGACGCAGCGTGGACCTTTAGATACTGAGAAAGACGAACCCGCTTTGGCTGAGCTACCCCGCTTGGTCTTCCGCCATCGCAGAGGGAGCTTTGGGAAACTGCGACTCTTGATTGATGCTATCAACCGCGCGTGAAGGAACGAGTCGATAGCTTGTTAGTGTCTCGGGGGCTGTGCGAGTCTCGCGAGGTAGCGAAGCGTCTTGTGATGGCTGGGGAGGTTTTTCTCGGAACTGAAAGGGTCGGGAAAGCTTCTACTAAAGTTGCCGTAGATGGCGATCTCAGTGTGCGAGAAAGGCCCAAATTTGTCGGGAGGGGAGGGCTCAAGCTTGAGGGGGCGCTAGATCACTTCGCCATCGAGGTGAATGACTTCGTCTGCCTCGATACAGGTTCTTCGACGGGTGGCTTCACCGATTGTCTGCTCCAACGAGGAGCCACTCGCGTGCATGCCGTCGATGTGGGGACTAATCAATTGGTTTACAAGCTCCGCACGGATCCGCGCGTGATTGTGAAGGAAAAATTCAATTCACGAAATCTCACCGAAGCTGATCTGGGAGAACGAGTTGATATCGCGGTTCTGGATCTTTCTTTTATTTCCATGACCAAGGTCCTTCCCGCTGTTTTTTCGGTTCTGAAGGAGGAAGGCCAGGTGGTAGCTTTGATAAAACCTCAGTTCGAACTCTCGCGCGATGAGGTGAGCAAGGGCGGAATCGTGCGTGAACCCGAGTTGCATCAGAAGGCAATTAGTAAGATTCGGGACTTCGTTGTGGCGTCCGGTCGCGAGTGGCGGGGAGTGATGGAGAGTCCGATCCAAGGCATGGATGGAAATGTAGAATTCTTAGGATGGTTTTAGAGGCAAACTTCGGGCAAGCTGAATGAGCATGAGAGTAGGTGTGTTTTTGAATCCGCGTAAAGCGGATGCTGCCGAGGCCTTTGAGCGAGTGAGAAGTGCTTTCGGATCTCGCGGCTGGGAGGTTGTGATTGATACTGAGGGTGGCGAGCTCTTGGGTACGGCTGGAGTGGAGCGGTTTTGGGATGGCACCGATCTGGTCGTCTCCATTGGAGGGGACGGTACTTTCTTGGAGACTCTTCACCGGATGGGCGGTTGTCCGGTCCCGGTGGCGGGGGTTAATATTGGTCACCTTGGATTTCTGACCGCTTGCCAAGATGAGGAAGTTGACGATTTGGCGGAGGCAGTCACCCGGGGTGAACACCTTGAGGTAGAGCGTTCTATGTTGCGGGTGAGAATGCGTGAAGAAGGGGGCGTGGAGCATGAGTTTTTGGCCCTTAATGAAGTGGTGCTCATGCGTGGCGAAACTGGTCGTCTAGTATCCCTGGAGGCCAAGGTTGATGGTGAAATCCTCAATGAGTATCGCGCTGATGGTCTCATTGTGGCGACCCCCACTGGTTCTACGGCATACTCTTTAGCGGCGGGTGGTCCATTGGTGGGACCGCGCTCGAATGTAATGGTGATGACTCCGATCAGTCCCCATACCTTAAGCGGTCGTGCACTTGTGATTGGTGATAGTTCTGTTGTGGAGCTTTCACCAAGTGCGAACCATCCCGAACCGATCCTGTTCACCGTAGATGGACGCGATATTCTGCGAGTTGCGCCGGATAGTGTGGTCGTCGTCGATAGGGCTCCTTGTCCTCTTAAGGTGATTCGGATGCCAGGGCATTCCTTTTACGAGACTCTTCGTAAGAAGTTGGGTTGGAGTGGAGGCGCTCTCTAGCAAGCGCGAGGTTAGGGGCGGCTGGTGATGATGACTTGAGAGGCCGCAACCTCGATCTTGATCTTTTTCTCGGAGTCTCGCAACGAGTAATAACTGCGGAATAATTCGGCAACGCGAGGCGCGCTTTGTTTGCTCGCAAAGGTTAGCGTCCAAGTGAAAAGTCCTCTTGTAAGGTCAGTTTTATCATTCACCAACGCCGTTGCCAGCGTGCGTGCTGTTGTGGGATCGGTGGCTTCTAATAGAATAAGATAAAGCGGGATTGAGCCCAAGGTGCTTGCCTGAGCGGACTCGCGAGGTTGGAAGGGGAAGAAGAGGAGACGGCGCGAGGAGCCGTGTTTGTTAAGATTAATAAGGTCTAGGACTTCAGTGGCAGGAACTGGTCTTCCTACTGTGAGTTTGCCGAGGAGGTGAAACTCCGCAAAAGTAGAGAGCTCGTGGAAGAAAGAGGGCAGTCCTAACAGAATGCTTTCGCGAAGGTTTTCGTTCAGAGAAGCTGGGTATTGCGGGAGAGTTCGCCGGAACTCTCGCTCGACTAATAGCGCTTGGCTTTGGACGAAGAGATGGCGAGCGAGGAGTTGGTCCACGGAGTCTCCTTTTTGAGAAAAGGGGGTTTTTTGAGCGAGGAGTCGCTGGGCGAGGAGGTTGACAAGAGCAGCTTGTTCCGGTGGGGAAGAAGCTTGAAAATCATGCATGATGAGGTTCTTCTTCGGAGTAATCAGTCCACGCATCTCACCAGCTAAGATGGTGATTAGGGTATGATCGAGGGCTTGGAAGGGGGGGAGAATTCCAAGGCGCTGACAAGTGATGCTGAGGTCCCGACCTTGTTCGGAAGGAAGGAATTTGGAGACGGCATCCTCAACCGTAGTGATTAGGGTTTCAGCAGGAACAGGAGTGAAGATTGGTGGTTGGGTAAATTCGAGCGCGAGCTGCTCCTGCACAAAAGTAATCAACTCGGGTGCAGGGGTGAGGTCGCCTTCTAACAAAGGAGGCTG
Source organism: uncultured Roseibacillus sp. (assembly GCA_937949965.1). Classification (GTDB taxonomy): domain Bacteria; phylum Verrucomicrobiota; class Verrucomicrobiia; order Verrucomicrobiales; family Akkermansiaceae; genus Roseibacillus. Next base: position 7,982 of record CALFBF010000137.1, on the reverse strand, counting down.
TAGGTCGGGGATCTCGGGTTCAATAAAATCTATTGGAAGTGGTGCTTCGGGTAGAGGGGTGCTTACTGATTGCTTGGTAGTTGGAGGTGAAAACTGAAAGAGATAGAGGGCTCCGAAAGCTGCTAGTAAAGTAAGGGTCAGGAGCAGAGGAAGAGGCTTCATGGTGAGGGGATAAGTCAGGACTCTTCTTCGGTTAGATTACCAGCCTCTTGTTTGTTCGTAAACGGTTCTCGATACCAGCGGAAGAAGCGATTGAGTGTTGCTTTGATGTCTTCTGTAACCAAGTAGGCGGTGGGAATGAGTAAGAGGGTGATAAAGGTGGCAAAGAGAATGCCGTAGGCGAGAGAGATGGCCATTGGTTTGAGGAATTGAGCTTGCAAAGATTTTTCTGCGATGAGCGGCATGAGCCCGGCGAAGGTGGTGAGAGAGGTGAGAAGGATAGGACGAAATCGACTAGCACCTGCTTTGAGGACTGCTTCATGGAGATCGAGTCCAGATTCTTTTCGACGATTGATGAAGTCAACCAAGACGAGTGAATCATTCACCACGACTCCGGTGAGAGCAAGGATTCCGAAGACGGAAAGCCAAGAGGGGGTCTGGTCGAGTAAGATGTGACCGATGAGAGCTCCGATCACTCCAAAGGGTATCGCGAGAAGCACGAAGAAGGGCTGAATGAGGGATTTGAAGGGAATTGCTAAGAGGGCGTAGAGCGTGAGAACGAGTAGTCCTGCTCCGATGTAAATTCTGCGCTTGGTTTCGCCGTTATCTGCGATGAAGCCGGTGTAACTCCAAGTGAGACCTGTCCCGGCAAGGAGTTGGTCAATCTCGGGGGTGGCTTGTGCGGCGATACCCATAATGTCGACTTCGTCGTCGCGCACTTCGGCCACAAACTCATCGACTTGGGAGCCATTAATCCGGCGCAGGTTACCTGGGGAGCGGGTGAACTTGATATCTGCTGCAGCAGAGAAAGGAATCGCCGTTCCGTTAGGTGCTTGCAGGATGAGGTTGTCGAGGGTGTTGAGGTTTTCGCGAGATTTTTCCGGTAGTCGGACCATCACTCGAATGTCGTCACGTTCGCGTTGGATACGTTGGGCTTGTTCTCCGAAAAAAGCGCTGCGGACCTGAGAAGCAAGATCGTTTTGGGTAAGACCGAGCTCAGTGGCTCGCGGTTTGAGAGTGAGTTGAATCTCCTGTTTTCCCCGCTCAGAGTTGTGCCAAGTTGAGGTCACTCCTTGGGACTCGAAGCTATCAAAGAGATCTTCAATGGCATTCATGGCATCGACTTTTTGTTCGGAGAAGGGACCGTTCACTCGCACTTTGATCGTTCGGTCAGATTGTTCTCCTTCGCGACCTCCTCCGATTTCTCCGAAGATGTTGAAGCGGCGGACTTGGTCCTTAATCGGTGCCATCAGTTCGCGGTAGCTCTGAGAAATATCTGCATTTCGAAGCGAGGAAAATTGTGCCGGTCTTTTCTCAGGAGGGAGGAGTTCAAAGGCAATAGAACCTTGTTGGGGATCGTTGTTAGGTCGTGAGTGCCATCCTCCGGTAGAAGTGATGATGTTGGTGATGAGAGAAGTTCCTGTCGCTGGATCGGTGTAGTCTTTTTGCAACTGCTGTGCCGCAGCATACATTCGGTGGACCATCTTATCGGTTTCCTCAATTGGAGTATCAGGAGGCATTTCTACCCAAGCGTTGATCGTATCTCGATCGATTGAGGGTAGGTTGACGAAGCCTAGATGCCCACCACGCCAGTATCCACCAAAGGCCAGCGCGATGGCAGCGAAGGTGGCTAGGGCTGCGTAGCGGTAATGGAGCGTGAAGTTCAGAATGGGCTGAAAGACCTGTTCGATAAAGAATTCCAATCCGTTAGAAATACGCTGTTGGAAGCGAGCAAACCAGTTGAGGTTCTTACGGTCGCGATTCGTGCGAAGATGTTTTAAGTGGCAAGGGAGAATGAGTTTGGACTCAATGAGAGAAAAAAGCAGAACAGGTGCGACGACGGGGAGGATGGGTTTGGTGAAGGATGACCAGTTGTCTGGCATGAACATCAGCGGGGTAAAGGCCACAACAGTGGTGATAATGCCAAAGGTCACTGGAGTGGATACCTCCTTGGTCCCGATAATGGCAGCCTCGGTTGGGTCGAGCCCCTCGCGGAGTTTTGAGTAAATATTCTCACCTGTCACGATGGCATCATCAACCACGATGCCTAACACAATGATGAAGCCAAAGAGGGACATCATATTGATCGTGGTATCGAGGACGGGCATAAAGATGAGCCCACCTGCGAAGGCGACAGGGATGCCAATAAGAATCCAGAGGGCTAGCGTCGGGCGTAAGAAAAGCCCTAAGACGATCAGGACTAACAGTGCTCCCTGTAAGAGAGAATTCAGGAGAGTGGAGAGGCGACCTCGTAGCGCTTGCGAATCATCGTCCCAGAGCGATAACTCGACCCCTGAGGGTAATCTTGATTCCGAGGTGGCGACATACTCGCGGACAATATCTGCGATCTCGATCGCATTTTGATCACCCACTCGAAAGACCTCGACAAGGAGAGCAGGGGTGCCATTGAAGCGGACCACTTTTGAATCGGTTTCGAAGCCATCCGAGACTGTCGCAACATCTCCCAAGCGAATCTCAGCACCGTCGTTGGAACGGAGAACAATTTGTTCGAACTGCTCGCGTGTATAAGCCTGTCCCGTGGTGCGAAGAAGAATATTCCCACTCGCAGTATTGATTTGACCCGCTGGGAGGTCGATTGATGAGCGTCGGATCGCAGTGCTGATATCGCTTAGCGAGAGGCCAAAGTGTAGTAGGCGATCTGGACGTGCTTCGATAGATATTTCGGGCTGAGAGTTACCGGCGATTTGAGCGCTCGTGATCTTGGGTAGCGCAGCAATTTGGTCACGCACAAGGCGGGTCGCATTCAAAAGGTCACGGGAACTGAGGTCTCCCATGACCACTACGCTAACCACCTCGCGGAAAATTTCGCTAGAGGGGACGAGGTAACGAGGAGGATCGCTCTCAGAGGGGAAGGTGTTGACTTGGTCAACGCGCGCTTTCACTTCTTCTAGGAATTCTTTGGGATCTACTCCATCCTTGGTCTCGACGCGGACTTCGCAACCTTTGCGGTTACTCTCGGTGCGAAGAAGCTTGATCCCTGTTAGCCCTTCCAGAGCTTGTTCGATAGGGATCGCTACATTGCGCTCGACATCCGAGGGGTTGCCTCCTCGGTAGTCCACGCTAATGCGAACCTCATCCCAGACCCTGTTAGGATGAATTTCGTAAGGAATTTTTTCCAAGGCTAACCAACCCGCAAGCACAAGAATTGCAACCATCAAGATGTTGGTGGCAATGTCGTTGCGGGCGAAAAAGGAAATCATAAACGAGAGTGAGAAAAGGAAAACGTCGAAAAGCAGGCCGCGTTATCACTAGGGGCGCAAATCGTAAGAAAAGATTGCGCTAGTCCATCTCCAGCCGATAGCGCGGAAGGCTGCTATCGACCTCCTTGGCGTAAGCATCAATGCCCCCTGCGAGGGCTAGGGTCTTTTTCAACCCATGTCCTCGGAACCATGAGACGTGATCTAATACGGACTTTCCTTGATGATCATAGAGCACGATTTCTTGTTCCGTGTTTTCCGTTGATAGCTGTGACAACGTATTCTCAGTTAATAAGATAGATTCTCTTATTTTTACAGCTTCATGCTCTTCTCGCGTGCGAGTGTCAATCACGGTGAGAGGAAGGGGTGATTGCGTTTTCTCGTGAAAATCCTGCGGAGAGAGGAGCAGTTTTTGCTCTTCTTGATGACTGTTAACAATCGTTTGGCAGACTTCCTCCTGATCGAGTTCATGTTGCCGGCAGATTTTTGCCAAAGAGTCCTCCTCGGAAAAAGCACAGGATTGGCAGCCGCCGATGTGGAAGGCTGCAAAGAGAGCCCGGCGGGCTGAGGGGTAGTCAGCGAGGAGAGCTTTCATGGAACGGTCCGGATCAGGGAGTGAGTGAGTCATTGGCAAGACTATCGGGCTGGGTTGCCCATTGGTCCATGGCGAATTGCTTTCACTTGAGGAAAGGCGGTAGCATGCTAGGGACTGGACTGCGAGCGAAAGCGGGCGATAACCGGTGAGTGATCAGAGCCATTGCGGGGGCCAATTTGTCTGTCTAGACAGACCAGATCAGAGCTGTAGAGGATGTGATCGATCGCAAGACCGAACAGGGGGTGTCCTCGCCGCCAAGTCGCAGCATAGCCCCGTCCTCGTGCGCTGTCGTAGAGAACACGACGAAGAGGCTGGAAGGAGGGAGCATAAGCCGTGCAGTTCAGATCGCCTGTAATAATGACCGCTCCTTCCACCTCAGTCGCGTGGTGATGGATCTGTTGGAGGGTGCGGCGATTGTAATGAGCGAATTTTTTCCCGATAGGAGGAGGGGGATGAGCATTCACCACCGTGAGAGGTATGCTCTGCCAATCAATAATTGCTTTCAGATACGGGGTTCCTAGTTTTTCGTCTGTGAATTCGTAGTGGGAGATAGGGTGTTTGGAGAGCAGCAGCAGGCCAAAGTTGTCCTCGCGAGGACGAGATATTCTATGGGAATAATGCCCTTTGAGTTTATCTAGATTCCTTGCCCATTGCGCGGTCACTTCTTGTAAGCAAATGATGTCGGCTTCGCTGGCTCTCAGGTAGGCGAGGACATCGTCGTGATTCGGGTTTTGGCTGAGCACATTGAAAGTGAGAATGGTCAGCTCGGGGCCAGAAGCAGTTCGAGAATCTTTGCCAAAAGGCAAGAAATGATGAGAAAGAGGAATGACTTGTAAGATCAGACAGAGAAGAAACGAACTGCCTATTAACCAACGCTTTTGGATCAGATACCAAGTAGTCAGCAAGATAAGAACGACTGCGAACGGGAGGCGGAAGTGAGTGAGTATTTCTAAAAGCCAGTGGTAACGAGCAAGGAGGAGAAGGAGGGTCAGAGAGAACGCTCCGATACAGAGAAGGAGTTGGAAGAGTTTACGAAGAGTCACGGCCTAGTTTTGGGTTTTATTTGTCAGAGGAGTTTTTTTGGAGAAAATGAAATCGTGAGCACCTCCTTCGCCCGATTACTAACGATCCTGGTGGTCGCTTTTTTCGGAGTCTTTTTCATCTATCCCGCGCTCATGGTCTTAGGGGAAGCGTTTTATAGTAGGGAAACGGGATTCACCTTCGCCTTTGTTGGCGAAGTTTTCGCTAACCCTCTATACTTGGAGGGGCTCTGGAATGCCTTGGCTTTGGGAGTGTGCAGCACCGCAGCTAGCCTCTTCATCGCGTTTCCGCTGGCTCTCCTAGCACATCGTTATCTCTTTCCTGGTAAGACGGTTCTAGGAGCCTTAATTTTGGTTCCTCTCGTGCTTCCTCCCTTTGTTGGCGCAGTGGGGGTGAAGCAGATCCTAGGGGTGCAAGGCGCTCTGAATGCCCTGCTCATCGACTTCGGGCTCATGGATACGCAGACACCTTACGACTGGCTTGGGGAGTCGCGATTTCTCGGAATTGTGATCATGAATGCCCTCCATCTGTATCCCATCCTTTATCTGAATATAGCGGCGGCGTTGTCCCATCTTGATCCCGCCATGGAAGAGGCTGCTGAGAACTTAGGAGCAGGTCCGTGGAGACGCCTGTGGCGGATTACGCTACCGCTCTGCACTCCCGGCATCTTTGCGGGTGGAGCGATCGTCTTTATTTGGTCGTTTACCGAGCTGGGAGTACCTTTGGTTTTTGATTACACTCGCGTTGCTTCCGTGCAGATTTTTGATGGTATCAAGGATCTCGGTCGTAGCCCGTTTCCTTATGCCCTTGTCGCCATCATGCTCGTGGTTTCCTCGGTAGTTTTTGTTTTTTCTAAGAAACTATTAGGAAAGTCGGATCTCGGGAAAGCCCCGCGGCCCAAAGGACGCAGTGCGGAGAAGAATCTCTCTAGCGGAAAGGCCTGGGCTTGTTCGGCTTTATTTTTAGGAGTCTTTCTCATCGCCTCAGTTCCCCATCTTGGGGTAATTTTTTCATCCTTGGCAGGGGAGTGGTACGCCACCATCTTGCCCGAGCGCTTGACCCTTCAGCATTATGAAGAAGCGCTCGGGCACCCTCTGGTCGTCCCTTCCATTCAGAACAGTCTCCTCTATGCAGGATTAGCGACGCTGTTAGATATCGTCCTCGGTTTGGCAATCGCGTGGGTCATCGTACGTAGCTCTCTTAGGGGGCGAGCCCTGCTTGATGCGCTGGTGATGTTACCCCTAGCAGTGCCTGGGCTTGTGCTTGCTTTTGGTTACCTCGCGCTTTCGCAGGAGGGTCGGCCTTTTCATTTCTTATTGGGAGAGATGGGAGACCCGATCTTTCTCCTCGTGATTGCCTACGCGGTGCGTCGCTTACCCTATGTCGTACGAGCTGCCGTTGCCGGATTGGAGCAGAGTAATATTCAGCTTGAGGAAGCCGCTCGCAGCCTAGGCGCTGGACCCGTCAGAACGCTCAAACGCATTAGCCTTCCCTTGATTGGAACCAATCTCATCGCGGGCGGTATCCTCGCTTTCGCCTTCGCTATGCTAGAGGTCAGCGATTCTCTTATTCTGGCCCAACAGCGAGAACACTTTCCGATTACCAAGGCCATCTACACTCTTCTCGGCACACTTGGAAACGGGCATGAACTTGCCGCTGCCTTGGGAGTTTGGGCCATGATCTTTCTCGGAATTTCGATTACAGGCGCCGTCTTGTTAGGAGGCAAAAAAGGCGGGCTTTTCAAGCTCTAGGACAAGAGAGTTGTAGGTAATTTAGCCTCGAAAGAGCGGTGCCAATCGCTGTTCGTAGAAAAAAGGAAGGAAACCTTTCCCGTTGACCCGTTCATGGGATGTGGCAGGATAGCTCATTAAACGGGATTAATGCCTCAATTTTTAGTAGGTTACAGGCCTTTAATCTTTCACTCTTACTCCCATGGCTGCACCAAAGATGATCGATCAACAATTGCCTTTTGAGGACGAAGAAGATTCCTCAGATTGGAAGACAATTGATGACAGGATCGCGGTCTTGGAAGAAAAAGAAGACTTCGAAGAAGCTAAGAGGATTGCGTTAGCTGCAGTTCAGGCCGCTCGTGAGGTTGAGAATGGAAACTCGGAAAACTCGGGCCAACTACTCTACACTCTAGAGTGTCGTGCTAATCTCTATAATCGTTTGGGAGAATACAAAGAGGCCAAAGATGACTATTTGGAGGCTATTTCCTTTGTCGCAGGACAATCTCGTAAGGAGGAAACGGTGGGACGTCTCTATGGCAGTCTTGGCTATCTCTTCGAGTGCATGGGCGACGAAGATCAAGCGATTGATGCCTACGAGCGTGCCCTGGAGCAGTTAGGTCGTCTTCGTGAACCTGCGATAATTGATACCATTCGCTTGACTAATAATTTGGCCTTTATCTTTTCGGCAAGGGACGACTTTGACCAAGCGGAGACTCTTTTCCTAAAAGCGCTCAAAGTGGCACATGATCGTTTGGGAACCTCCAGCCCAGATACTACTGGGATTTTCAATAATATAGGAGCCCTCTACCAGAAGGCCGCTCACTATGAGCAAGCCCGTGAGATGCACACCCTCGCTCTTGAGGGGCGCAAGGAAGATGGCAGCAGCGAAGCCGATATTGCGCAATCACACGGTAATCTAGCGATTGTCTATGCGGAAGAAGGAGATGAGCAGAGTTCTCGTGAGCACTTCGACTCAGCCATCACATCCTATCAGAAGGCAGGTCCCGCTTTCGCCGAGGATTTTGAATCAGTCTGCGCCAACTACATCCAGCTCCTGAAGAATGTCGGCGACGCCGATGGCGAAAAGCAGGTGCGCAACACTTTTGAAAAAGGCCTCTAAGTTCAGAGCCCCTCCATTTTTAAAATACCCATAAAGGCATCTCGGCATTCGCGTCAACTTAGCGCTGCAAGTCCTTGATAAATAGTGGACTCTCGATTTCGTTTTTCTCGTTTCACGTG
>CALFBF010000136.1 GCA_937949965.1 uncultured Roseibacillus sp. | reverse complement strand
TGCAGGGAGGGAGTGTGATTCTCCACGGAGAGATGGATGCGCTGGAGAACGCAGGCCGCCAACCTGCGAATGTTTATCGTGAGAGTGTCCTCTACACCACGCTCTCACCCTGTAGTATGTGTAGCGGTGCGATTCTGCTTTATGGCATTCCCAAAGTGGTTGTGGGAGAGAATCAAACCTTCCTCGGAGAAGAAGAGCTTCTTCGCTCTCGCGGGGTGGAGGTGGAGATCGTCTCTAGCAAGGAGTGCGTGCAAATGATGAAGGACTTTATTCGAGAAGAGCCGGCTCTCTGGAATGAAGACATCGGAGTGTAGACGAAAACCTTTTTATTAGCATTAGGTTTGTCTGGTTGTTCGTGCTTTTGAACAAGAATAGAACTTTAATCAATCTCGCAGGCCACGAGGAGATCATTGGGTTCTTCGAGGATGAAAGTCGGATGGTGACGCTTTAGAGCTTTCGTAGAGTTAAAGCCCCATGTCGCGGCCGCCACATGGATTCCTGCTTTCTGAGAGGCACGAATGTCACGGGTTTCATCTCCGACGTAGAGCATGTGAGAACGCCGAATAGAAAAGGTTTTTTCGATGGCTCGGAGATGCTTGTGTTTGCCAGAGAGTTTGGAAGTGCTGGAGATGAAGGTGAAGAGATCGCGAAGTCCTTTTGCCTCCAGAAAGGCTTCCACGTTCTCAGTCGAGTTAGAAGTCAGGATGCCAAAGCAGGAGCAATGTTCGCGAAGTTGGGGAAGCAGTTCGGTCATCCCTGCATAGAGGGGGAGGTTGGCGATATCTGAACGGAGAGCATTGCGGCCTTTAGCTAAAAGAGCAGGAACGCGGAGTTTGGAAATTCCGAGGTGTTTGAGCAGCTCTTTGACCTCGTAGTCTCGCAGGGCGGGAATCTCGTCCATCGTGACGGGACGGAGGGAATGCGACTCGGCGAGGGTGTTGTAGACCCCTACCGCTGCCGCGAGAGTATCGGCAAGGGTGCCGTCGAAGTCAAAAATGAGGGCAGGATAGCGCAAGAGAGAAAGGGGTAGGAGTGTTAGACTGTAACAAGCTTCAGGTTAGGGTCAATATCAGTGGTGAGAGAAGAAGTTTCACCAGCTAGTAATCTCTGCTGGGCAGCATAGGCGATCATAGCCGCATTATCCGTCGAGTATTGGGGTGGGCTGGCTCGGAAGGCGAGACCTTCTGCCTGACAGGCTGCGGAGAGTTGGTTCCGTAAGGTGGCGTTGCAAGAGACGCCCCCGGAAAGGGTGATTCGATCCAGTTGATGCATTTTGGCCGCTCGAATCGCCTTTGTGATCAAGACTTCAAAGACTGCCGCTTGGAAGGAAGCACAGAGGTCAGCAAGGTGGTCGCGAGGTTGTGCAAGCCTCTGGAGAGTATAAAGAACAGCTGTTTTTAATCCTGAGAACGAGAAGTTGAAATGTTCTTCTTGTAAAAGGGAACGCGGGAAAGTGAAGGCCTCTGGGTTACCATCCTTCGCTAGTTTTTCGATTTCAGGCCCTCCGGGATAAGGGAGTTCTAACATTCTCGCGATTTTGTCAAAAGCCTCACCGGCAGCGTCATCCACCGTTTCTCCCAAGAGCGAGTAATCGCCTGGCTTCTTTGTGTGGATTAGTAAAGTATGTCCGCCAGAGACAACGAGTGAGAGATGAGGGGGGATATCTTCTTCGCCGATGAAAGGGCTCAGGAGATGACCCTCCATGTGGTTGACGGAGAGGAAGGGTTTGTCTGCAGCGAGTGCTAAGCCCTTGGCAAAAGAGTGCCCCACGGCAAGGGAAGAGGCTAGACCGGGACCACCAGTCGCGGCGAAGGCTTCGAGATCAGAGAGCTGGATTTCAGCTTTCTGGAGCGCTTCGCGAACGAGGGGCTGGATGCGAAGGGTGTGGTTGCGAGAGGCGAGCTCTGGCACCACTCCGCCGAGATCTTTGTGGATCTCGATTTGAGAAGAAATGAGCGATGCTAAGAGGCCGTTCTTGTCATTACTACGGGAGTTATCGTAGATGGCAACGGCGGTTTCATCACAGGATGACTCGATGGCAAGTAGGGGCATCCTGATTGGACGAAGACAGTTTATTGACCACGGAAGGCTTGTTGCGCTACCGGGAGATAAGCTCGGAGCTCCGAGATGCGAGTTTCGTTCAAGGGGTGGGTGCGGAGGAACTCAGCCGGACCTTGATTCCCACTTGCTTGGTTGAAGGCTGCGAAGCGTTCCCACATCTGGATAGCCTCATTCGGGTTGTAACCGGCGCGTGCCATGAAGAGGGCTCCGATGCGATCCGCTTCCAACTCCTGTGCGCGTGAGAAGCGAAGGCCGAAGGCGATGTTTCCGGCTCCACTCAAGAGTTCGGTAGCAGTTTGGGCATTGTCTCCTCCGAGGAGTCCTCCTAATACTGCCGCAGCTGTGCCGATCGAGCTTTGGTTCTTGATGCGGGCGTCAGCATGGTTCGAGGTAACATGTGCTATCTCGTGCGCTAACACGGTGGCGAGGCCTGCCTCGGTGCGGGTAATGTTGAACATACCAGAGTGGATACCTACCTTTCCACCAGGAAGGGCGAAAGCATTAGGAGTGGGATCGTCAAAGACGACAAACTCCCACTGTGCATTGGGAAGATTAACTACTCGGGTGAGGCGGCTTGCGACGCGGTTGATCTGGTTCTGATAGTTTTGATTAGAGGAGATGGCTTTCTGAGTCTTAATACTTTGGAAAGCACGTGCTCCTTCCGCGACGAGTGCGGGTGAGGACTGACGAATCTGCACGTTGCCATTGGGGCCGAGAGCACTCGGGGCCGCACAAGAGAGAATAATCAGGGGGAGAGCAAGGGGGAGATATCGGCGAAGCGGCATAGATGAGATTCTGACGAGAGATGGAATTTTTGTCAAATCACAGCCTAGTCTGCGTGAGCCAAAAGGCGGCTTTTTGACTCATGTAGAATACTTTGAAACTTAGGACTTTTTTGATTAACGGGCCAGTTCTTGCCGAAGAGCAGAAGGAATTCCGGATGTGTTTTGGAAGCGGGAAACGATCTTTCCCTTTTGCAAGAGAATAGCAGCAGAATTCTGGAGAGAGGGGAGATTTGTAAAAGTCTCGTTCTCAACAATGGTTTGGATGCTATCAAAGGCAGGGTTCATGAATTCTTGGCGTAGGCTGCGGTTGTTAGCCTGGCTCTTGGAGAGAACGAGAAGATACCCTTCTACGTTGTTCGTTGCCGCGAGAAGGTAGTCGGTGTGAAGGACCGGAGTTTTTTTGAGACCTGTTTCTAGGGGAGGAATGATGGCGGTAAGGGTGGTTTGTAATCGTTCGTGTTCGTAACCGAGTAGGGATAGTCGTTGAAGGACGTGATAGCAGACTCCCCAAGTCGATGCTCCGAAGATCATTGTCGAGTTATAGATCGGAAAAGAAAGAGGATATTGGGCTGGATTTACCTCAAAAGGGTAACCGTTTTCATCAATAAAATGATCGAGAAACGTGTTAGTAAGGCCTTTGATGTGAAATAAGATTTCCTCGTTCCAAGTGAGGCGGTACCATTCCAAAAGAGCTTCAAGGACTACTAAGTAATCCTGAGCTTGTGCGAATAAGGATTCTCGTTTCCCGTCTTGAAGAATACGAAGGAGTTTTTGATCTTCTGTGAGGTAATCATTGAGTATTTGGTTCCCAATATTTTCTAGGAGTTGATTACTCGCGGTATTCGGCTTGGTGGCTTGCGCTCGGACGAGCCCAGTTAGAAGGTAGGCTTGGTTAGAGACTGTGACGAGAGTTTCCTCATTTCGACCGTTATTCGCTTCGACGACGGTGTCTTGATGAATGGCGAGTTTGGTCGATAAAGAAGTGAGGAGCTTTTCGGCTTCAGAGGAGGGGAGGTTAAGCTCTGCTGCCAGCTGGGGACCGAACTTGACAAGCCCTAGGGTATTGCGTCGGAAGAAGTTCCGTTGAGGGTCATCATTTCCGGGAATGTTTCCCAAGTTATGGAGCCCAAAAGCAGCAGTGGCCACCTCAAGTTCTTGCGGAGAGAGCAGTTCGGAAAGGGTTTCTTTTTTCCAAAAGTAGACTTCATCAATCACCTCATCTCGATTGATGGAAAGGCTCTCGAATCGGTTGTTGAGGAATGAGGTGATCAACTGCTCGATAGCATAGTCTGAGATGGTGTTGCTCGCACTGCTGACCAGAGCGGAGAGCATTTCTGCTTGGGTTCTAACATGTTTTGATAAGATGGGGATAGCAAAGGAGTTGCTTCCACGACGGATATAAAATTGGCCATCGAGAGGATCGCGGATAGCGGATTGAATCAGGTGTTGATTCACTGCTTGAGTTGCCCTTTTTGCATTTTTGCGTAGACGGGGAGGACATGCTGGGTGCTGGCTAATTCGGGACAGGGTAGTGATGAGATTGGCAGGGGGGATACCGCCTGTGTTGTCGAAAGTCGAAGTAGTCGGATCGTAAAGATCAGCAAGTCCTTGAGCTCGTAGAAAAAGCTCTCCCTGCTTGGGTTGGGGGCCCTCTTCCTGCTCCGTCAAATTCCATAAAGAAGTAATTCGTTTCAGTCTCCCTTTGTTGTCGAAGCGACTATTCTCTACGATGTAACGTTGTGAGTCGTTCAAGATGGCTTGCACCGTGTTGCTGGCTCTTCGAAATTCACTGAGCATTTCAGCTTCCTTGGTTGTCGAGACTGACATCCATGCTACGGGGTTTCCTTCGTGGCTCAACCACAGTGCAAAGGGGAATGCAATCGACTCGCCGCGCTCGAGCGCAAGATAGTTAGCCGCAAGACTGAGCGCAGGATCGACTTCGATATCAGCCAATACCGGGACGTAGTTGACATTAATCTGATCCTTAAATTGTGTTTCTAATAAGTCTGCGAATTGATAAGACTGGGAATAGTAAGTGGAACCGACCAAGACAAGGATGAGACGTTGGGAGCGCTCTGCTAAGTCTAGAATGTCACTGCTCCACGGTTGCCAATTGATTGCAGAATCAGCGTGAGTTCGTAAGAAATTTGAAGATTCGTTGGCGAGTCGGTTACTTGTGAGCTTGGAGGGGGATTCGGGACCCCTGGAGAAAAATATATTGTCAGATTTTTCTGCCTCAGACTCCTTACTTTCAGCGTCTCTGTCCCGACAGGAAGGGAGGAAAATAGAAAGAAGTAGCAGGAATCTGAGCGTTGTTTGTTTCACTCCATGAGGATGCTAAATTGAACCTAAGCTTGTCAACGGCATCCGACTGAGAGAGAAAAGACTTCCGTGGAGGGAGAAGGTGCACAATCATTGCCCCGAACGTGATAACGATAGCCGTATCGAGCCAAAAAGGAGGAGTAGGGAAGACTACCCTCTGTATAAATCTTGCCCATTCTTTTGCACGAAATGGTCGCAAGACCCTTCTGGTCGATGCTGATCCACAGGGTTCGGTAGGACTTTCTCTCACCAGGCAATCAAGGGTCTTACCTGGTTTTTACGATTTGATGGCTGATCCTGTTTACCCGTTAGAGCGACTCATCGTTCCAACACGGTTAGAGACTTTGAGCCTTGTGGCAGCAGGACAGACGAGTGATTACGAGCTCGGTGGAGGTGAGATGGGAGTGACCCTGCATCGAGTGCGCGAATTTTTGCGAGGAATTGAGGCAAAGGGCTATGAAGTTTGTATCATTGATACCGCTGCAGGTCTTTTTGGAGCGACTGCTGATATTTTATCTGCTTCCTCTGCAGCCATTATTCCTCAGCAGGCAGAACCGTTAGGGATTCGTTCAGTTCCCAAGTTGATGTCAGTATTGGCTCGGATGCGGGTGGTGAACCCACAACTCTCCGTGCTTGGCCTCGCGTTAACGATGATGCAACCGGGATTGGCCGAGAGCCGCGAAGCAGCTCAAGCTCTTAAGGATATTTTGCCCTCGGAGCTCCTCTTTCAAACGATGATTCCGCGTGATGATCTATTCATCAGGGCGAGTGCTCGTGGTTTGCCTGTCGGAGCAATGGAGAATGGTGCTGGTGCGATGGCTGTTTTTGATCAGTTACGGATGGAGGTCGAAGCAAAATTAACTGCGAGAGGTCATTGAGGATGAACGATGTTATCTCAGCATGGATCGATGAGGACGAGATGCGGCGTTTGGCCGAATCTCTCCTTTCCCGTCCTTTTGGTCAGGATCTCAACCGCTTAGAGATCCACTTTGGGAAACAATTTGAAGGCTTCGCCAATGAATTCGTTTCTTCAGAAGAGGACACAGCGCTTGTCAGCGAGAACAAGCAAAGCGAACAAAGAGCAGAACCCGCTTACTCACCACCTCCTATACAAAGGAGGCCCGAAGTAGAAAGCTTTAAACGAGCAACTGCACCTGTTGAACGTCCTCCCATGCAAGGGCTGACGGAGAGAATTGTCTTGAAAGCCAGGGTTGATTCTCCTTCGAAAGAAGAACCTTTATCGGTGGAGATCGCTCCCGTTCCTAAGTCCTCCCCGACATATCCTGCACAGGTTCCACCGCCACAAGCTCCTTTAGAACCTGTCTTTCAGCAGGTAAATTCCCCTCAGGAAATGCAATTGCAGGTGCAAGCTCCTGTAGGAGACCCCATCGTAAGCTCTCAACTAGTCGTCCCTCAGCCCGTGGTCACAGCTTCTGAGCCAGAGTTTCCACCCCCGGTTCAGAATCAAGAAGAAAACCCTACCGCACCTCCTCTTCCCGGGCAGAGTGAACCTCAGCACACGGGGGCAACTCCCTCTATGGTCCGTTCCGCAGTTCAGTTTTTGAGAAAAGCGCAGGCTGAAGGAAAAGCGGGTGGAGTCATTCGAGGAGTGAAAGGGAACCAAACTCCTTCTCCAACCCCAACTCCGCCCCCCAG
>CALFBF010000135.1 GCA_937949965.1 uncultured Roseibacillus sp. | reverse complement strand
CGCAGGCTTGGTGCGAGCATTAGGTGGTAAAAATCCTCGCAAAGAGAGCACGGACGAGAACGTGGCGCTGTTGTTAGAAGAATTTGAGGCCAACAAATTGGTGCGAGCTTGGAGTCAGGGAGGAGTAGGGAAAAGGTATCGTGGTATTCTGTTAGGGAGAGGGGAGGAGAAGGTGATTGAGGCTCGGGTGGTCCGCAAAGGAATGCCGAAAGAGGAAGTTGCGAAGAAGCTGCGAGAACTGGAGAACAGAGAAAGCGATTTAGCGATATCGGAAGTGGTGCGACATCGAGTGCGTTATTTTTCGGATGGAGTGGTGTTAGGAGGAAAAGATTTTGTGGAAGAAGTATTTCAGGAAAGTCGAGAACGCTTTGGAACGAAGCGAGAAAGCGGAGCGCGCAAACCGAGGGGAGCGCTAGGAGTTTTTGCGCAAGTGCTCTGGACGGCGAGAGATTTGCGCAAAGAATAACTCTTGGAGGCGTTTTGTTAGAGATTCCTCCGAGGGTTAGGAAAATGGGTGGTTTTGTTTTGGTGGATGCGGGAGAAGGATCGAGGTGTGCGGAGCAGTTCGATGGTTCGGGTAGTTTGGCTGTTGTGAGTGTGGGAAGACGAGGGGTTGATTCTGAGATTGAGGGGCAAGAGTTCTTCGAGAGATTAGGGGAACTTTATTTGGAAACAGTAGGAGAAGGAGTTCGGGTGCAAGTCCAAGAGGCGAAAGTTCGGAACCATCCCTAGGAAGTGGTTCGTATTTTTACTCGTTATGCTTATCGAATGCATGATTTGAGTGGGTTTATGAAGACGCTGACGCAGCGGTTTTCGATTTGGTTCAATCGTAGTCGTGAGCGGAAGGGGCTCTTGTGGGAGCAGCGCTTTAAGGGTTCTTTTACTTAAAGTGCGAATTGGTTTCCTTGTTTTCCCAAACAGGAACGAGTTGACAGGGAAGAATGTTCGTTGGAATAGAGAATGAACTGGATGGTTAAGGAAGCCATTTTGATTTGCGAGGCGCTGGTTTTTCCTCACGTATCACTTCTGTTTTGGCCCAGTCATCGCCGAGCCGTTTTCCGATTGTGATTTCGTCTTCTCGCACGTAGAGAATGGCGAATTCAATTGGAGCTGCCAGCCAAGAGAGATTGCGCTTGAGGCCGGTGAGGTAGTCGCCGGTGAGGGTGCGTTTCTGATGATTCACCACCCGTAATTTCAGCAATTTTTTCCCAAGGCTTTGACCATTGAGGAGACCGAGAGAATCCTTGGTGAGGAGATATAACCCTCCGAAGACAAAGGGAAGAATACGTGGCGGCTCCGGGAAGAAGAGTAAGCCGAGCACAAAGAAAGAACAGGCTATCGAGATGTCGATGAGGGCTGCAAAGGAACGAGAACGGAATAGAGAAGGAGGTGTTTCGCCTACTAGAGAAGACGTAATGACTTGTTTTTCGTTCTCTGATGGGTTCGGTGAGATTGCTGCAAGTTTGGGGTTTTTTTCAGGAGTAGAGGAGTTAATCGCTATCTGAGTTGTCTCTTTAGTTTTGATTTTCTCAAGTAGTTCTACAGCTGCAGCGTTCTCAATAGGCTCTCTTGGTTCCGTTGTCGGAGTATCGTGCTTTAGAAGCTGTTCTTGGGAGGGAGAAGGGGGAGGGTTGTTGGCAGAGGGAGGTCGCGCTTTTTTTGGATTTGGTTTTTGAAAGGTGACGACCGTAGATTGAGTCAAAATCGCGAGGGTGTAGTCTGGATGATAACTACTTTTTGGAGGGAACAGAGAATGAGCAAGATTCTCTTTTTGCAAGGTAGTATCTAGCAGATTCGTCGGAATAGAGGTGGATTCGAGAGATGTGACGAGGGCCTCAGTATCTTGCTGGTTAGGGGTGGTCGTTTCTTCGGTAACCACTTCGATGATGGCACCAGTTTCGTTCTTAGACTGAGTTTTAGGTGTTCCGAGGGTGTGAACGTCTTGGCAAGCTACCACTGTTTCTACTGCTTGCTCTTTGTTGATGAGCTTGTTGACGAGAAGAGACGCTTCTGTTGTGGAGACTTCCGTGGCTAGTGCATTTGGTGGGGTTGTTTCTTCAGTCTCAATCTCGCAGGTTTTCTCATCCGTTACCGCTATTTCGGGAGTCTTAGCTTCGCAGGTATTTTCGAGGACTTCCGTTACTTCCGGGTCCTGTTCTTGAGGGGGGGTAAGGTCGAAACCAATTTCCGGACATTCGTCATTTTGTTTGCCGGAAGAGATGGTTCCGTCAGCGACTTCGGCAAGGGTTTCGCGCACTGGTTGTGCTACTTCTTTCGCTTCCGTTTCTTGGGGGGAAGCGATGATGACGGTTTCTTTTTTTTGAAGCCGTTCCGCCATTTCGGCGCTCACTTCGACTTCAATTTCACCGAGCGGTTCACCAGCCGGGGTGGCGGGTGCGGGATTGATTGTTTCGAGGTAAGTTTCTTCCGGAGAGATTTTCTTTCCTTTGATTCCTAGGGTCGGCACCGAGATCGTAGCCACTCCGGAGAAGCGGTTACGACTGAGGGGGGCACCAACCTGATCCAGACCTGACTCAGGGCTCTGCGAGCGAGCTTGATCGGGTCAAGCGTCGAGTCGTTCGGCGGCTTTTTGGGCGGCAGTTTTAGCCTCGGTCTTGTCATCCTCCGTAGTGAGGCGCATCCCGACGGGCTTGGAGACTCCGAACTCTTCCATCGTGACGCCGTACATGATATCGGCACGATTCATGGTCCGTTTGGAGTGAGTCACGATGATGAACTGGCTCTGATCGATGAAGGCGTCGAGCACTTTTAAGAAACGACCAATGTTCGATTCATCGAGTGGGGCGTCCAGCTCATCAAGAACACAAAAGGGGCTGGGTTTGACCTTGTAGATTGAGAACAGGAGGGCGACTGCGGTCATCGAGCGTTCGCCACCAGAGAGGAGGCTGATACTCTGGAGTTTTTTGCCAGGAGGTTTGGCAATGACCTCAATGCCAGATTCGAGCGGATCGTCTTCGTCTAACAGGACGAGATCGGCCTTTCCTTGTTCGCCGAACAAGAGCTTGAACATATCGCGGAAGTTCTTCCGCACGGTGGCAAAGGTTTCCGCAAAACGCTTTGTCGTTTCGTCATTGATTTTGGCAATGACTTCTAACAGTTCGGTCTTTGAGTTCACCAAATCCTGATGCTGAGTGACGACGAAGTTGTGTCGTTCTTCGAGTTCTTCGAATTCCTCAATGGCATCGACGTTAACGGGGCCCATCGAGTCCAGTTTACGTTTGAGCTCCCCCACGAGAGTTTCGATGAGAGACCAGTCGGGCCCGTCCTCGGGCATGACGAATTCTTCTTCCTCTTCATCCTCAGCAGCAGGTGTGGGAGAGGGGGCTGCGTTGCGTTTTTTTTGCTCATTGAGACAGCTCAAGAGTTCGTGCGCATCGGGGCGGAAGTGCTCGAGTTCTAACTGGTGGCGTTCCATCACCGTTTCTTCAAGATTTTCCAATTTTAGACGCACTTTGGTGTGAGCCACTTCCTCGCGGCCACGGCGTTCGGTAGCCTTGTGGATACGGTCGCGAATTTCAGAGAGGGCAGTGTCTTTCTCCTCAATGGCGGTGCGTAGGCTGAGGCGGCGTTCGTCGAAACCATCGAGGTCTTTCTCTAATTCAACGGCAGCATCTTGATTCTCTAACATCTCCATCTCGAGGACATGATCGTCTTCACAATCGGTCCCGATTCGATTCTGGAAGCCGACGATCTCGGCCTCGCGCTTGACCATGAGATGAGTCAGTTCCTCGATCCGACTCTGCATGGGCCGTTGCTGGTCCTGCTCGGATTGGTGTGCGCGACGCTCGACTGCCAACTCTGTTTGCAGTTCATTGAGCCGTTCACTCTGTTCTTGGAGGCGAGTCTCTAAGCCATCGGATTCATTTTGAAGGTCCGCCAGTTCGTTCTCAAAGCTTCCAACCTGACCTTGTGCCGAAATTAGCTCCGCTTCTCGATTGGCCCGTGATTCGGTGGCGCTTTGAACCCGATTGCCGATGTTTTCGCGCTCCGATTGGAGACGCTCAAGCTTACCTTCCAGATTCTTAATCTCGCGTTCGGCTAGAGAGGTCTGTCCCTGTGCTTTCGATACCTCCAGACGCACCTCGTTCAAGCGTCCCTTGCATTGTTCCACTTCCTCGCGTGCAGCGTAGGATTGCGCATCGAGGTCATCGACCTTATTTCGCTCTGCCTGCAAATCCTTTTCTAACTGCGTAACTTCTTTAGCAAGCGCCTTGACTTCGTTCTGGCGTTGGAGGACGGAGTTGCCATCGCTATCAGAGCTTCCGCCACGGAGAATCCCGTTCGGGAAAAAGAGATCGCCCGATTGGGTCACCATGGTGACGTCGCCAAAAGACTTGCGTAACTCTTGCGCAATCGCTCGGCTGGGAACGATAAGGGTTTTCTCTAACAGAGTTGCCACCAGGTCGGTGACTGACTCGTCAGCTTGCACCGCATCAATAGCCCATGAGAGAGCACCTTTCGGCAAGGCCTCAATTTGGTGAGCCGAATCTAGTCCGGTGAAGTCTTTCGGCAGAAGGGCGACTTGGCCCATTTTCTTGTGAACGAGACGCTCGATGATTTCTTCTGCAAAGGCGCTGTCCTTGACCAAGACTGCTTGTAGAGTATCGCCTAAGACCGCTTCGATTGCGAAGGCATACTCGTCGTCTACAGTGAGTCGGCTGGAGAGAACACCGTCGACTCCTGTCCGAAAGAGATCAGGATCGTCGAGTCCCTTGAGCACCTGTTTGGTACCCTTGAGCAGTCCTTCGCCGTTTTCTAACACCTGTTGCAATACCCCGAGACGGGATTGCTTTCCGGTGCAGTCTCGATGGAGGCTGTCAGCTGCTTTCTTGGCGGCGTCGAGGTCGCCTCGCGTGTGTTGGTAAGCACGTTCTGAGGTTTCTTGCGCTTCATTGAGATCGCCCAACCTTGTTTCGAGGTCTTGCAGGAGCTTGCGGGCCTCAGTTTCACGTTCTTTCGCTTGGGCGAGTTCTTGCGCGAGACGCTGCTCCTCTTCTTCTAGTTGTTTGCTGCGATCGCGACTGGCTTCCGCTTGTGCGAGATCGGCTTCGATCTTGGCCTGAATCGTAGCTACGAGAGTTCTCGTAGTTTCTGCTTTACGACGGGTGTCACGTAATTTTGCATTGAGTCCGTCACGAGCCTCCCGGGCCGTAGTAACGACGTTTTGTTGTTCCAATACTGCTTTCTCGCTCGTCTGGATGCGCTCCTTCCGCTCTTCGCTTTGGGTTTGAGATTCTTGGAAGTCGGATTGGGTCTGGTTGAGGCGTTCCTGAGTTTCCGCGATTTCGTGACGGTGCTGCTCGATACGCTTGTTGAGCTCATTACGGCGTTCTTCATTGAACCCCATGCGAGATTCCGCGCTGTCTGCTGCAGAGCGGTGCTCAGAGATCTTTTGCCGCAAGTCCGAGAGTTCGCTCTCGAGTTCTTGGGAAGCATCGCGTGCTTCGGTGACGGCGGTTTCGAAAGCCGGTAACTCAATTTCTAGGCAATCAACCTCGTTCTCCAATGACTTGAGATTGGTTTCTAGTTCCGATTCGCTCGCTTTGAACTCAGTCCAGTGCTTGTGGGAGAGATGGGTATCAAGCACCCGCACCGAGTGCGAGAGTTCCTTGTAACGTCGTGCCTTGGAGACCTGACGCTTCAGTGAGTTCATGCGTCGCTCCTGTTCGGCAATGACATCCCCTGTTCGGAGCAGATTCGCTTCTGTATATTCCAGTTTGCGCAGCGCGTCCTTCTTGTCCTTCTTGAATTTGGTAATACCCGCCGCTTCCTCAAAGACGGCCCGCCGTTCCTCGGGCTTCGATGAGAGAATTTGATCGATCTGACCCTGCGCCATAATGGAATATGCTGAGCGGCCGATCCCGGTATCCATGAAGAGCTCGTGGATGTCACGTAGGCGGCAGGTCTTATCATTGATACGATACTCAGACTTACCATCACGGAAGACGCGTCGGGTAATCGCTACCTCGTTGAACTCCGTCTTCAGAGCCACTTCGCAGTCAGCCATCGTCATCGTGACCTCAGCCATCCCGTGTGGTTTTCGCCGATCGGTTCCGTTGAAAATAACGTCGGCCATTTCACCACCGCGCAGGGCTTTGGCTGAGGTTTCGCCGAGCACCCAGCGGATGGCATCGACGACGTTAGACTTGCCGCAACCGTTGGGGCCAACAATACCCGTGACTCCGGTATCGAATTCGAAGTGGGTTTTATCGGCGAAGGATTTGAAGCCTTGGATATCGAGGGATTTGAGATACATGGAACAGTGCCCAAAGAATGACGGGTCCGAGACAATATCACAAGCAAAGGGCACCGAGATTCCACATTTTGTGGTTTTTTTCAAAAAATACACTACATGTTGATTGATGGCCTTCAAAACTCGATGATCTTTTTGTAGGCCTATTTTTTAAGAAAAAACTTTTTGAGCACTTGAGAAAACAGGTTTTTGCGTTCTTCAAATGATGTTTACTAGGGTTTGCGGTTTTAGAAACCTCGGTTATAAAGAGGACGTGATGACTAAGTATGACAGGCAAGAGAGAGAAGCTCTTCTTCGGGAAGATGGGAAGAGTGCGGCAAATGCATTGCCTTTTGATCGTGAGCAATCAGCGATTGCCTTTGAAACCGCCACCTTTGGATTAGGCTGATTCTGGGGACCAGACTCCGAGTTCGGCAGTCTACCTGGAGTACTAAGAACTCGCGCCGGTTATTGTGGGGGAGAGTTGGAAAACCCGACTTATCGTGCAATGGGCGATCACACCGAGGCGGTCTCGATTGATTACGATCCCACCGTTTTGAGTTACGAAGAACTGCTGACCGAGTTCTGGGCTGGCCATTGCTGTGATTCTATCAATCGGGGTCGACAGTATATGAAGGCTATTTTTTATCGAAATGATCAGCAACAGCAGTTGGCAGAGGATTCGTTGCGGGACGAGGCGCAACGGGCTGGTAAGAGGCTTGAGCAAGTGACGACCTCTGTTCTTCCAGTCAATCATTTCACTTACGCCGAGGCCTATCACCAGAAATATTCTCTCTCACGCAGTAGCGAGGTTCGTCTCTATCTGGAGGGGATTTATTCGACTGGGAAAGAGTTTGCCGACTCTGCAGTGGCAACTCGACTCAACGCATTCTTGGGTTCGGGGATGAAGAAAGATTGGCCAACCTTTCTAGAGCAACTTCCCACTTACGGTCTCCCAGACTCATTACGTGATTCCATCGCTGC
>CALFBF010000134.1 GCA_937949965.1 uncultured Roseibacillus sp. | reverse complement strand
GGGACGTATCCGCCTAACAGCTTTCCAACAGGCAACTGTCCGGCAGTGAGGAGGGCGACAACAACTGCAAAGAAGGAAAGAACAATGATCGCCACCATGAGCTTGATGATGAGGTCAAAGGCCTTCGCGCCAGCTCCTTCCGATTGATAAAGATAATTCACAAAGAGCCCTAACAGCAAGAGGGGGATGGAAACGTATGCAACTGGAAATTCAGCGCCCCCAAGCAGGTTTTGCTGAATCGCCCCTGTTGCCAACGAGAACTGCGGCATGGTCCAGACCACGTTCGCCATGATGGTGGCGATGAGCCAGGACCAACCTAACAGCGGGTTGAGGTGACGATTGATGGCTTGAAAAGGACGCGCCCCGGTGGAGAGCGTGACGTAGGCAATGGCAGAAAGCATGATGATCCCGCAAATCATCGCCAGGGGTTGCACCCACATCGCCCCGAAGCCGGCAGTGCTTCCGAGAAAGAGGGCTCCCGCGAGCGAACCACCACCGAGCGTGATTGCGCCTTGCAACCAGCCTGGACCGGAGAGCTTGGCGTAGGTAAAGAATTTCTTGGCGGGAGAGGCGTCTACTACGGATTCAATAGCCGCAAGTTCACGTTCGTAAGAATTAGACATGGGTTTTGTGTGAGTATGGCAAGAAACGAGGAAGAAACATTTTTTCTCTCAAAGAAAGTTAAAAACCGACAATGATTCTTCCTGTCGATGAGTGGACAGGTCTTTCATTACTAGTAGTTGAGCTTGAGGACTTGGGTCTTTTTTTGAGGTTCTCCTCGTATTCATCACTTTAAACGATGAACGGAAACAGACTATCAATTTCCCGTTGAGGGATATCGCTGGTATCACTCAAGCATGACTCCCCACCACGAAGAGCTGACTCCGACTCGTCGCAACTGGCTGTCCTATGCTGCGATGACGGCGATGACGGGGCTCAATGCCTTCAATGACAACTTTGCCCGCTTCATGTTGCTACCTCTCGCGGGTTGGTTGGTGGCGCAGGGACAGGGTTTCGAGATCGAGCATCTTCTCGGCCTCCTCATGGTTTTGCCTTACATCTTATTCGCTCCCAGTGCAGGGTGGTTAGCGGATCGTTTTGCTAAGAATACCGTCATCCGTTGGGCGGCTTGGATGCAGGTTGTTGGACTTGGGGTCATGTCGTTGGCTTTGTGGCAGCGTTCGTTATCGTTGGCGGTTTTGGCCTTCTTTATTCTCGCGCTGCAGTCAGCCCTCCTTTCCCCGACCAAGGCCGGAATCCTGAAAGAGTTACTGGGGACCAAGAAGTTGGCATTTGGCAGTGGGGTCGCCGAGGGAGTGACCATTGTGTGTGTGTTGGTCGGGCAAATCGTTGCGGGGATTCTTTTCGATTACCGTCTGAATCGAGTGGGCGAAGGCTGGGCTTCGGCCACTACTCCTATGTTTCTCGTATTTGGAGGATGTTTTCTCGCCGTTGTGTTGGCACGCATGATTGAGAAAACACCTGCTCAATCAGTGGAGCCTTTCAGCGCTCGGGTCGCCTTCCGCCATGTGCGCGATTTCAAGGGCGTGTGGTCCGTGCGAAATCTCCGTCTCAGTGCTCTGGGGGTGGCCTTCTTTTGGGGCTTTGCCAGCTTCATGCTGTTGCTCGTTTTTCAGGTTGCGAAGGAGTTGCATCACGGTGATGCCGGCACGGGCACTTCCTATTCCCTCATGATGGCGCTGGCCAGTATCGGGATTGCGATCGGTAGTATTGGTGCGGGTTGGTTGAGCCGTCGTGGCACGGAGTTGGGCTTGGTGCCGGTGGGTGGATTTGTGATGACGATGGGTGCTTTGATTTTGGCCTTTTCGCCTGCGGGTGGTGGCCTCTTTCGTTTTGGCCTCTTCGTGGCAGGTGCGGGAGCGGCTGTTTTTCTGGTGCCGTTGAAGGCTCATCTCATTGACTTGAGTCCCAGTGATGAGCGTGGAAAAGTGCTCAGTGTTTCTAACTTGATGAACAATCTCGCGGGCGCAGGGGCGGTGCTGCTGCAGTTCATCTTCACCAAGGTGAGCCTGCCGATTGGGCTTCAGATGGGGATCTTTGCGATCTTCGCCTTAGGCACTACGGTTTATGTGCTCCGTCTTCTTCCTAAGCAATTTCTCTACTTCCTAGGGATTCGCATGATCCGTTCTTTCTACCGTCTTCGCATCCGAGGGGAGGAGAATATGCCCAGGGAAGGGGGGGTCATTCTTTGCCCGAATCACATGACCTTTGTCGATACCCTCGTCATCTCGGCAGCGAGTCCACGACGAGTGCGCTTCCTGATTGCGGAGAAGTGTTACCGTCATCGTTGGGTCGGTTACTTCGCTCGTTTGTTTGATGCCGTTCCCGTTTCACCCGAGCGAGCGAAGGAGGCAATCCGTCTCGCGGCGGAAGAAGCGGCGGCGGGGAATGTGGTCTGTATTTTTCCCGAAGGTCAGCTCAGTCGCTCGGGTGCGACTTGCGAGGTCAAGCGAGGCTTTGAGATGATTGCTCGCAAGGCCGACTGCCCAGTCGTTGCCGCTTACATGTCTGGGTTGTGGGGAACCTTTACCAGCTTTTCGCAGGGTCGTTATTTCCGGAAGTGGCCGCGTCGTTTTGGTTCCGGGCTTACTGTTAGTTTTAGTCCTGCTATGGCTCCGCGAGAGGCGACTTCGGTGGCGATGGAGTCCACATGGCGCACGATGGCAGACGAGTCTTTGGCTCTCACTACGATGGACCAGCGCCGCTTCGCCGACCCCAGCCTTTTTCTAGCAGAAGAACCTGCCGCTTGGTGGGATGAGGTGCACGAGCTCGGTGAGATGAGCCCCGCGCAGTTTGCCCTTCTCGTTCGTCAGGCGAGTGAACTCAATGCAGTCGCCTTTTGGCAGCGCGGAGATCGAGTGCTGCTAGAGTGGTCTCCGCAGGATTCGATATCACGTGTGCTGGGCCTTCTTTTACCTCCTTTGGTCGGGGTGAAGGTTGTTCTCGTTCCGCCTGACTTGAGTGAAGATGAGCTGTTGCGAGTTGCCCGTGAAGAGAGGGTCAATCGCCTTGTTCTCCATCGTGCTAATATTTCAGAAAAACTGGCCAAGATCGCTCGTTGCGAGGGACGCATGCTGCAGCTGTTAGCCAACTGGCAGGGAGGAGAGAAGGCTCTCACCCTAACAGGAGTTTACCCGTCTTTAGTAGCGGGAGATGAGATTCTGACTTGGTCCATGCCTCACCCTGCAGAGCGGCAGGATTTGCTCTCAACCTTCCAACCTGGCTGGAAGGAAGGAAGCGTTGGTCGCCTTTTGTCCGGGGTGCCTTGGCCGCAAGATTGGGAGGTGGACAAGGAAGGTTTTGTCTTCGCGAAGAGTTAAAGAAGCTTTCCTGTTAGAGTTCCGCAAGAGCGGCGAAGTCTCTTTTGCGATGGGCCTGCGCCACACGCCAGAGCTTACCAAAGGTGGCTGCTGGTTGGCCTTGTTCGCGCAGTTTTTCACCAATCTGACTCGCTAGCTGATAGTGCTTTCGCAAATCTTTGAGCCCTCGGTGCAGTGGGTAGTTCGGTTGATAGATGTGGGCTGGTTCACCAGTCACTCCGTTGAGCTCGAGGATGACGAGTCCCTTCCCCGCGCGCAGGCTTTCTTCATCAGCTACGCGAATATCGTAACGTCCGAAGTGGAAGCCTTCATAGCTCAGACCTGCCCCATCCATCGCCTGTGAGAGGGCAGGGGTGATGTCGGCGCGAGCGTCTTCGAAGATGGCTCCCAAGCAGTGGGTGCCGAGTTCGGTGAGAACGATCTTCTCATCCTTGGCAGGAACTTCGTCAAGGCGCGCAGAGAACTGCTTGAGGAAGTGCTTCGCCATCGCCGCTGCTCGCTTGTCGCGGAGAATTAACTCCTCAATAGTGTCGCGCCCATTGCCATGGAGGCTTTGGGGCAGCTTACGCGCGAGCGAAGTGATGCGTCCTTTGGCTTCGCCAGGGATCTGAGCCCAATGAATACCGACTTCGAGGCCGGGGATGAACTCCTGCACGAGCGCAGAGGTGTTCTCGTTTTGATCTAACCACTTCTGTGCCTCTTCAACTGAACGAACGATGGTGACTCCGTTTCCGCGCTCGCCAATGTCGGGCTTGAGTACGAGAGGGAAGCCATGCTTTTCTGCAAATTGAGTCACCGCTTCTCGGCCCTCGGTTGTGAAACGGAGATAGTCAGCGATTCGGATTTGTGTGGGATGAGGTGGTTGGAAGCTGTCGAGAATGTCCCCCTTGGATTCCATCGCGAATCCCGAGAGTGGCATCGCAGGATTGCAGAGGAGGAAGTCGAGGGTGCGTTGCCCACGGAGACGACGAAGGAAGAGAGGCCAGAGACTGAGGGGGTAGACAATGGCCGGAGACCAGTATTCCCAATGGGTAAGGCGTCGCCATTTGCCAGCGAGGATAAGGCGTCCTTGCCAGCTGAAGAGGGGGATGATGACCTTGAGAATGAGGAAGAGGACGAGAACGAGGAGGGCGAGGACGGGGTAGGCCCACTTCTGATACCCTTCGATAATAGCGAGCGCTTTTTGACCTGAGAAGTAAGCAAAGCTCACCAAAATCGGCGTCCAGATCACAACCGCAATAGCGAGAGCGATTGCAAAGCGAGGAAAAGACCAGCCCACGGCTCCCGCTGCAACATAAGAAGGCACCCGACTACCGGGCAAGAAGCGGGATAGAAAAATCCAACGGGTACCAAAACGTTCGAAGAGCTTGCGTCCTTTTGTGACTCGTTCTTCGCTCGCGATGCGGGCGAGCCAATGCCACTTCTTCTGAGTTCGTTGACTGAGACGACCCAGCCAGTAGAGACCAAGATCTCCGCTGTAGATGCCTACCGTCGCAGCTCCAATCGCGAGCGGTAATGGAATCCATCCTTTGGCCGCGAGGATGCCGGCTGCAATGCAGGCCAAGTCTTCGCTCAGCAAAGTCCCTAGCGCAATGAGCAAGACCAGTACGACTGGAGGAGCGTGGAAGTCCTGCAGCTGCTCAAGCCATTCCATAATACGTGCGGGAAAAGAGAGTGAGCCTTGGAGAAACAAGAATAGCGAGCGAATGAAATCAATCACTCACCCGCGTCACGAGGGGGCATTATTCACCCCGAGAGAAAACAAACTTACCCGCAACCAAGAGCACGATGGCAATGAAGCCGAGTGCGAAAAAAGTGTTAGGGAAGGTATTGTAAGTCTGGCCGGAAGGCATCTCACCAACGACTGCCGGGGCGAGAGTGAGAGCATTGCCGCCACCTTCGCCATCGGCTGCTGGTGCGTCTGCTTTTTCCGCTGCCTTAGCAGCAGCTTCCTTGGGATCGATGAGCTCGGTTGCAGTAAGCATCGGTTGGCCCACTTCGCCACGGAATTCCGCAACCATTTCAGGAGTAACGGCGGAGGCTTTGTTTCCCCAAGAATTCCGGACATAAGTCAACACCGCTGCGATCTGTTCATCAGTCTGTTGAGCCATGGGGGGCATCACACCGGCGAAGGCTTGCCCTTTGACTTCGATTGGTCCGTTGAGCCCGCGGAGCTGGATGCGGATGAGATTTTCAACAGGTCCGTTCACCCACTCAGATTCGGCGAGAGGAGGGAAAGCTCCGGGAAGCCCGGCGCCAGTAGGCTGGTGACAGGCGGAGCAGAGGGCATAGCTTTGCTTACCAAGTTCCCAAACAGCGGGTTCAATTCCTTCAGGCACGCCTCCAGCAGCTTGAGCGGGAGCAGAATTTGTTGTAGGTGTCGTTTCTTCAGCCATATCGTGTAAGCAAGTAAGGTAGAGGGATGATGCTGTTTTGCCTCTTGGGCAAGTGGTTTTTTACTGAAAGAGAGTTTACTGAAAGGTTTTCAGATAGGCAATGAGATCACGAATTTCTTCTCCTGATAGCAGTTGAGCCATCGGAGGCATAGGAGAGACAGGCTCGGATTGGGTCTCAATATCAGCGAGTTGAATCTTCATTTCCTTCTCGTTGACAAGGAGGTGAATCGAAGTAGGTGCCTTGTCCAAGAAGCTACCTGAGATGGTTTCGCCATCTTTTTTGGTAATTGTAATGAATCCGAATCCGGGAGCGAGAGTCGCGGAGGGATCGATGAGGGCTTCGAGTAGCTCGCGGCGAGTCTGCTTCCCGGTTCCAGCCAAGTGGGGACCTGCGAGCTGGAGGTGGCTTCGCTTTGGATTCACCGAGTGGCAGCGAGAGCATTGCGCAGTAGGATGGTTTGCAAAAAGTTCTGCTCCCCGTTTGGCGTTTCCGCCATGCAGACTCGGGAGGTGAGCGGCTAAGGGGTCATCTCCGAGAGTCTCCTCATAGGCTTTGAGAGCCTCGTGCGCAGCATGATGGGAGCTGATTCGAGCTGCCAAGGTCATCTCTAACTCGATGCTCCGGTCCGCCTCTTCCCCCTCTCGCAAACGGTCAAAGTAGGAAACTAAAATGAGAGGAACCTCGGGATGAGGATGGGAGGCCAATTGCAGCGCTACCCCTTGCCGAACTGCAGGGTCATCAGAGTGGAGGGTCCGACTGAGGTAAGAGAAGGAATGATTCGGATCCTGTTTGGTCAGCTGCGTGAGCGCCTCCAACTTCAACGCGGCAGGTGTTTTACTGGCATCGAGGAGCTTGACTAGGATGGGCGTGATTTTGAATTTCGACCGCTCGGCAAGCATCGTCAAAGCCAATCGGCGTGCCTCGGGGAGGATGCTTTCCTCATCGACTAAGGTCAGGAGCCGAACATCATCTAGACTGGGTGGAATCAATTGATAGTGAGCGATCAAGGCGATAGCCTCTTGCAAGAGAGGGCTCTCGGGAAGGAGCAACGAAGGGAGCTCATTCTCTAGGAGGGTATTGATTTCGTCAAAGGGGCGAGGCGTTAGCGGAGCGTGTCGCCCGAGAGACTGATCAACGGCGTAAGGTTCGGTCCATTGGTGGAGGAGTCGCAGCGCTTCCTTTCGTTCAGTTAAGGGAACTCTCGCGGATTTGGCTATCTGGAGAAGGCGAGCCGCATTCTTAGATTCTCCTAAACGGAAGGTGGAGTGAATCAAGCGTCGCCAGATGAAGGGCGGCATCACTGATGAGCCTGTCTTCGTGAGTAATTCATCGACGACCTCTAATAGAGCTGGGCGAGCAGACTCGATAGGGGTGTCGTGGATAGTGCGAATTGCTTCGTGACGGATGGCGGGAGTATGATCGAAGAGAAAGCGACTGACTCCCGTGTGCTGGCGACGATAGAGAGCGAGTAGTGAGGGGAGACGGGCTCCGGGAAGAGCGTGCCCCGATAGAGTGAGCAGTTCTTGCTCGCTCGCACAACCAGCGAGACCCACTACCGCAGCGTGGCGCAGATAGGGATCGTTCTGATCGCTCGCCGTGATCGCAAGCTTGAGGAGAGGCTCGAAGGCTTCTTTTACCTTCAAGCGACCGAGGGAGAGAGCCGCGAAAAAGCGGACCCGTTCGGAGGAATCGCTGAGGGCAGTGATGAGGCGACTCGCATCTTGCACGGGAGCTTCCCCCAGGGCCTTGGCAGCTTGGGCTCGGAGTTCGGCATCGTCCCCTTGGAGGAGGCCGAGGAGGGCCGCCGTTGCATAGAGATTCTTCTCTTTCCGTGCCAACATCGCCAGCCCCCAAGTCGCGTGGAGACGAGCCAGCGGAGTGGTCTGCTCGCGGAACTCGTCATCCACTTCCAGTGGAGGGAGGAGAAGATTCTCGGGGGCGAGATCCAGGATCTCATTGCGGAGGTGCAGTTGTGAATAAAAAGCAGTAAGTGCATCTTCCTTTTCGGTCAGGGCGAATTGAGCTCGCAAGCGCACTCGTTGGTCAGGATGAGCGATTAGATCCTTAAGTTCGTTAGTCGTTCGATGGCGAAAACCTTCCGCTACTAGCTGAGCTACCTCTTGAGCTGCCGGGTGAGGGCTAGGTGGATTGAGCGCTACTACTTGTCCTTGTTTGGCCGAGACCCAACCGCCGACGTAATCGGTGAGATAAGCGGTTCCTTGGAAGCCGAAGTCGATGTCGGTTGCCGCGAGGCCCCACAGGAGCTTGCGCTGGCGATCTAACTGATAACTCGCACCCGTCTGCTCTACCGTGAAGGCGTGTACGCCTGACGCAGCAGGTCCCCCTTTGTAATCGCAGATGAAGAAGTGGTCACGAAAGCTGCCGCCCAATGCCGTCCCGGGTTGGAAGGCGAACCCTGAAGGTCCACTCGTAAAGTTGTACAAAGGAGGTAACATCCAGGCCGGTTGCGAGGAATTGGCAGGACGCCACATCTCGTCATCAGTCCATCGATTGAGAGGTCTCTCGGTGAGTCCGATTTCCCGGAAAAAAGTGCCCAAGGTTTGGTGATCGGTCCGCCATCCAGAGTCGCCTCCATCGACGACATAGACCAAGCGAGCTTGGTCGCCGATATCAGCGTTGTTGTCCATCGTGAAGGCATCTCCGACTTCATTGAAGGCAATTTCCTTAGGGTTACGGAGACCGGTATGGATGATTTCAAAGTCACTCCCATCAGGCTCGAAGCGAAAGACTGCTCCTTGATCGGTGAGAGGGTAGTGCTTCCCCTCGGCAGTTGTTAGATTCATCGCTCGATCTCCTATTGTGCCGTAGAGACGTCCGTCGGGGCCAAGGGCAAAACCGTTTAGATCGTGTCCCGAGATAGACACCCGGACGCCGAAGCCATCTTGCAGGACTATCCGCTCTTCTTCGCTTACGGAACCATCTCCATCGAAGTCTGAGAGCGCCCAGATGTTCGGAATACAGGAAAAATAAACAATCCCCTCGTAGGCAAAAACACCTGCAGCAGTACCGTCTAACACATCATTGAACCCGGCGGCAAAAACGGAGCTCTCATCTGCACGACCATCATTATCGATGTCTTGTAATCTTCTAACAGCTTCGCTTCGCGCAGTAAGGGTATCGATGGGGAGTTGATGCTGCCACTTGTCATGGAGGGCTCTGCGATCATCGGTTGTGGTTGAAGCAATATCATCAAGGATCCAATAGAGGTGATCGCGATTATCGGCCACTCCGAACCGGAAGCGGTAAGTTTCGCTCAGATAGAGGGAACCATCGTCTGCTACGGTGAGGGCCGTAGGCGAACTTACCGAATGCGTTTTATGATCTGCAAAAATAGAAGCATTAAACCCTTCAGGAATTTGGAGCCCAGGCAAAAGAGGAGAACTGGTTAACCCAGGAGCGAAGAAAACCCCATCCTGAGTTGGGGGAGGAAAGGAGGGATTAATCCGCGTATGAGCGACAAAGTGATCGACGATCAAGAAGCCCTCGGCACTCTCGTCTGTGAGATGCAACGTTGCTTGCTGTCCTATCCATGGGGTGATCTCCCAACTGATTTGTTGGAGTGCGAGATCTTCACTAGGAACGAGGGTATGGACGACTTCTCCGGCTACTTTGAGCTCTACTTTGGTTTTCGCTGTTTTTAACCCACCGGCTTTGAAGCTCAGATAGTTGTAATTCAGTATGAAAGGAGGAGAAGTCAAGGTGCCTTGTGCTTGGATGCCTCCTTGAGCAGAAGACGCAAAGGTTTCTTCAGAAAAGCCCAACACCGTCCCCCCGATAGCTTCGGGAAGGCTAGTGGTCGGCCCCACTCCAAAGGCTTCTCCTTTAGTTTGCCAAGTTTGGAAACCGTCCCCTTCAAAATCTAACAAAACCTCCTTAGCTGCTTTCTTTTTGGGAACCGCTAATCCCTGGAGTGAACTCAAGAGAAGTAAAGTGAGACCAACGCGCATGATGTTGCAGACCTTAACGTCTCTGAAAGAGATTCCTATTGGTAATATTGGAATTACCGTTTTTCAGAAAACGCTTTTCCTCATTAATGAGTATCGCCGAGGGGGCTGCTTGAGCAAGGGGCTCGGGGGTCTACAAAAAAGCGTGTTAGTGAGAAGCTCTCACTAACACGCTGAAATTAAAAATGAGTCTATACGATTTGAGCTTCTTTTAAGTTCAAATCACATCATCCGTTTAGCCGTTTAGTTGAGGGTGTTAATTCCCCCGCGAATGGTAATAACAGGTGCGCTGACTTCGACTTCAGTGATGTCCCCGCCGCTGCCGCCGCTGCC
>CALFBF010000133.1 GCA_937949965.1 uncultured Roseibacillus sp. | reverse complement strand
CATGGTCTGGATAACCTTCATCAAAGGGAGGAAGAGGGCGAATACGATACCACCCACAACCACCGCCAAGAAGACAATCATGATTGGCTCGAGGATCGAGGTCAATGCGGTGACGGCATTATCGACCTCATCATCGTAAACGTCAGCTACCTTGAGAAGCATCTCTGGGAGTTGACCGGTCTCCTCACCGACATCGACCATACTAATCACCATAGAGGGGAAAACACTACTGGCCTGCATAGGGTTCACAATTGATTCTCCCTCTTTGACTGAGTCGTAAACCTTTTCAATGGCATTAGAGACGACGACATTACCAGAAGTCTCCTTGGTAATATTCAGCGCCTGCAAGATCGGCACCCCAGAAGTAACGAGAGTTCCGAGTGTGCGAGCAAAACGAGCGATGGCGCTCTTCTGCTGGATATCTCCAAAGAGAGGAGCATTGAGCTTGAAGGTATCAATCGCTTTGCGACCGCCTTTGGTATTACCCCAAGAAGTGAATCCAACGTAACCCAAAACGGCAACGATCAGGAGCCAAACGATATTAGGGACGAAAGGTACGCTCGTTGACATCAAGAAGCCAGAAGCGTTGAAGACAATCTTGGAGATTGTCGGGAGCTCTACGTTCATATCACGGAACATTTCCTTGAACTTAGGAACGATGAAAATCATCAAGAAAGTCAGGATGAAGACCGCAATACACATCACGATCACGGGGTAAACCATGGCCGAGACGATCTTGTTTTTCAGCTTCTGAGCCTTCTCTTGGTATTCTGCCAAGCGATTGAGGACGACTTCGAGAACACCGCCCAGCTCACCGGCTTTGACCATGTTCACGTAGAGCTTATTGAAGATGCGAGGGTGCTGGGAGAGACTTTCAGAGAAAGTGGAACCACCTTGGACAGAGTCGGCCAAGGAATCAATGGTGCTCTTGAGAACTGGGTTAGGCTCCTGCTTGGCGAGAACGTTCAAGCCACGTAGAAGCGGCAGACCAGAGTCGATCAAAGTCGCAAGTTGACGAGTGAAAATCATGAGGGCCTTTGGCTTCAGCTTGCCGCCGACGCCGCCTTTCTTACTACTCTTCCCTTTCTTAGCAGCGGTTTTATTCGCGCTTCCTTTTTTGCCCCCTTTTGCCTTCTTGCCTGCTTCTCCAACCTTAGTTGGATAAAGGCCTTGTCCCTGAAGTTGAGCAATCGCTTCCTCTCGAGTCCCTGCCTCTACTGCTCCTTCGTGTTGTTGGCCCGAGGCATCGAGCGCGATGTACTGAAAATTTGCCATGTCGTTTACTAGTCTATGTCTAACGTGTCTCCGGGGTGGGGCGCAAGCCACCAGTGGAAATTATTTCTTAGGTATATTTTAAAACTTCTTCAATTGTGGTGGTGCCATCGTAGATATTGCGCAAACCGTCTTCGCGCAGAGTATTCATCCCCAACTCAATCGCCTTATGCTTAATGACTACGGAAGGAGCACGTTCAGTGACGAGTTCCTTAATTGGGTCCGACATATTCAAAAGTTCGAAAAGACCTCGACGACCACGATAACCACCTCCGTTGCAAGTCTCGCAACCAGTGCCAGTGTAGAAACGCTTATCACCGAGCTCGTTGGCCGACAGCCCAAGCTGAGCAACAGTAGCCTCATTGGGCTCGTAGTCGGCCTTACAATCGGGGCAGATACGACGCACCAGACGCTGCGCAAGAACTCCCTCTAGCGAGGCTGCTACGAGGAAAGGTTCGGTCCCCATATCAATGAGACGAGTCACCGCTCCTGCAGCATCGTTGGTGTGAAGAGTCGAAAGAACTAAGTGACCGGTGAGCGAGGCCTGAATCGCAATCTGGGCCGTCTCCAAGTCACGAATCTCTCCCACCAGAATCTTATCAGGGTCTTGCCTCAAGAATGCTCGCAAAACCCGAGCAAAGGTCAGTTCAATCGCGTCATTAGTCGGGATTTGGATAATCCCGTCCACGTCATATTCCACCGGATCCTCGGCAGTGAGGAGCTTGGTATCGATTCGATTGATCTCGCGCAGTGCGGCGTAGAGTGTCGTCGTCTTGCCCGCACCAGTCGGCCCGGTGACGACGAAAATTCCGTTCGGTTTTTCGATCGTCTCACGAATGTAGTTATCAATCTCGGTCGGGAGGCTCAGGGCATCTAAATCGAGATTGACCGAAGAGCTATCGAGGACTCGAAGAACGACACTTTCCCCGTATGTCGTCGGCAAGGACGATACCCGCATATCAACATGGTGATCGCCTACTTTCTTAACAATACGACCATCCTGTGGCACTCGCTTCTCTGCAATGTTAAGATTAGCCATGACCTTGACTCGCGAAATAATAGAGAGAGCAAGGTGGGCGGGAGGTGGGTCCATCGCGTAGAGTGCACCATCGACCCGGTAACGGATCTGGAAGTCGTTCTCGAAAGGCTCAAAGTGGATATCGGACGCCTTTTCACGAATCGCCTGATAGAGCACGAGATCGACGTAGCGGATAATAGGAGCGGCATTGGATTCATCCTCAAGCTCAGCCGCAGACTTGCCACTGAACTCAGCATCCAGTTGCCCCAGGATTTCGCTCATGGCGTCTGCCTGATCGCCAGCATAGAGGGTCTCGATCTTAGCTTCGATCAGCTCAGTAGGTGCAATGACCTGATTAACACTTTGCCCAAGAGCAAAGCGTAAGTCCTCGAGGGTTTGAGGATTAAAAGGATCGGCAAGAGCGACCGTAAGCCCCCGCTCATCAACTAAAAGTGGCAGGGCTCCGTGAAGACGTGCAAGACCCGCTGGCACCATCGAAAGCACCTGGCGAGGAGGAACGTAAGTGCTGAGATCAAAGACCTCGGCACCGAGCTCTTGAGCAATGATGGGCCAAATATCCTCGCGAGAGTTAAGGACATCATAATCGGCGAGTAATTCGCCAATGCCTTTGCCACTGGTCTCTATCTGAGTTTTTAATTCGGCTTCCAAGCCCGAGTCGAGCATGCCGCGGTTTTGAAAAAGTTCGATGACTTGATTACTATCCATGTCGTGATGTTCGTAAAAATTTTTGCCTTTAGTTTTCGTCGGCCATAGTGACCCGGATAACCTCTTCTGCGGAGGTCATGCCTCCGAGAATTTTGCGGATTCCGTCTTCGCGCATGGTGCGCATTCCTAGCTCACGGGCACGTTTGCGCAGCTCTGGGCTACTGAGATCATCGTTGATCATATTGCGGACCTCGTCGTCGACCTTGAAGATTTCGAAAATACCTTTCCGACCTTTATAACCACCACCACGGCATTTTTCACACCCGATCGGGCCTAAAATGTCTGCTGTAGCGGCCCGCTCTGCATCCATTCCTAGAATGCGCATTTCTCGCTCTGTTAGAGGCACTGGAGCCTTACAGCTTGGGCAGAGGTGACGGACAAGGCGTTGGGCCAAAACTGCTCGTACTGCGGAAGCAATAAGGAAACGCTTGATCCCCATATCGGCAAGACGAGCGACAGTACTAGTAGCATCGTTGGTGTGGAGGGTGGAGAATACCAAGTGACCTGTTAGAGAAGCGTTCATGGCGATAGTTGCCGTTTCCTTATCTCGAATCTCACCCACCATGATGATATTAGGAGCCTGACGCAACATAGAACGAAGAGCCGCCGCGAAGGTCATTCCGATGTCAGTCTTCACCATGACCTGATTGATACCAGAGAGCTGGTATTCCACCGGGTCTTCCACGGTGATGATTTTTTTATCCGGTTTGTTAATCTCATTAAGACAGGCGTAAAGGGTAGTGGTCTTACCAGAACCGGTCGGCCCGGTAACAAGCAAGATCCCGTCGGGCAGAGCGAGCATCTCCTTGAAGGTCGACTCATCATCGGAGAGGAAGCCTAACTGCGGAAGACCCAGGGTAAGAGCTGACTTATCAAGAATCCTCATCACGACGCTTTCCCCGTGGTTCGAAGGCACCGTCGAAACCCGTAAGTCCACCGACTTACCAGCAATACGCATCTGGATACGACCATCCTGAGGGAGGCGCTTCTCCGCGATACTCATCGCACCAGACATGACCTTCAAACGAGCAACAACTGCTGGTAATAACTTTTTGGGATGATTCTCGACCTCGACTAGCTTTCCGTCGATGCGGAAGCGAACACGGAGACTGGTCTCAAGAGGCTCGATGTGAATATCAGAAGCCTTCATCTTGAAGGCATTCATGAGAGTGCTCGTCACAATACGGACGATGGGGGCATCCTCTTCGCTCACTTCCTCCACCCCTTCCATTGTGAGGACCTCGAACTCGGGGATATCATCCTCATCAGCCCCGCCCACACGATAGACATCGACTAGAAGGCGTTGGATATCTGATAGATTTGCTACCACAGGGTTCACCTCGCGCCCAATCGCATGCGGAAGACTGTCTAAAATCTCAAAGTTCAAACCATCCGCAATAGCTACCATCAATTGCGAACCATCGTCATGCACAGGCACGGCCTGGAAGCGCTTAGCAGTCTCCGAGGTCATTTGCGAAGCAACCGCCTCGGGCACTTCAAACTCGGAAAGATCAACCACCTCCATAGAGGCATTCTGGGCAATCACACTTGTGATCTGTGACTCCGCCACTGCGCCGTCCATCAAGAGACGGTCCACAACTTCGGAGGCGCCAGAGCGCTTAATTTCATCGACGGTTTCGGTGGAAACCAAACCGGCTTCCACTAATAATTGGCTGAGATAATCCTGATTCGAATACACGGTTGCGAGGTGGTGTGCTTGTCATTGGGCCAGATGAACAACAGTCCACCTTCCTAGAAATAACAAATTGCGCAAAATCGCCCCCCCTTGTCAATCCGCTGAACCCGATTCGTGCAGAAACATTTCTCAGGTATGGCCATGGCGCATACCTTTACCGCGAGGTCACTGGCTTTCAAAAACCAACAAATAAGGGGTTACCGACAAACGTGAGAACACTTGCGAACTCTTATTTCATCTAGAAACTAGCTCATCCCTCCGAGCAAGAAACTCTCGTCAAAATCAGTATTCTCGCCCAAGAACTTGAGACAAGTTAGACGAATTTCATCAAAAGAAGCTCTGCCTCCCTCTTTCCACAACTTGTTAGGAACAGCACTTTATTTCAAACCATGAACCGAAACCCACTCATCACCGCCGCCGACACTTTGAGAAAAGAACTCAGCGGGCTCACCTTTCCCAAACCTGTCACTCATACTTACAACCCACTCGAATATGCTTGGGGCAGTCATGTGCAATATCTCGAAAAGTATGGGAGTGGTCGCAAACGAGTACTTCTGATGGGGATGAACCCAGGACCATACGGGATGGCGCAAACTGGGGTTCCCTTTGGAGAAGTTGAACACGTCCGAGACTGGTTGAAGATTCATGACGAAGTCGGCAAACCAGCAGACGAACACCCTAAAAGACCAATCTCAGGATTCGACTGCACTCGCTCGGAAGTTTCCGGCAAACGTCTTTGGGGACTCTTCGCAGAAACTTATCCCAAGGCCGAGAACTTCTTCCAAGACCACTTTGTCGCCAACTACTGCCCTCTCATCTGGATGAAGGATACCGGTGCGAATCTGACTCCGGATAAGCTCCCCGCCGCTTCATTAGTTCCCGTCGAAGAACATTGTCAGGCTCACATCCAGACGCTCATCACAGAACTACAACCTGAATACCTCATCGGAGTTGGTGCCTATGCTGAAGGAAAGCTCAAGATCGCGGCCCAGGCACTCGATTACACCGCCCACATCGGACGCATCCTCCACCCCTCCCCCGCCAGCCCAGCAGCCAACAGGGGTTGGGCCGAAGCGGCAACTAAACAGCTGAAAGAAGCCGGGATTTGGTAATCAACAACCAATAACTCAACTCTTCTCGTCCTTCTTAAAAATAATTTTATTACAGATAATAACAAGTATGTAATCCGCTTAAGGCATTAAGAATGAAAACAAAAAACAAATTAGGAATCGGATTTGCTCTACTTTTTGTCTGCTTCTTAGGAGTCATCGAGTTTCTGTGGTTTGCCTTTCTGACCTCAAATGGAGGGCACCCCATTCCAGATTCCTTTTTGATTCCCTTATGTGTGTTTTTGTTATGCGGCTTTTTCTTTCACCTCATCAATATTCGTAAATGGAAAGCTATTGACCACTCAAGTTGGCGGCCAATCCTCCAACCTACCGCCAAAACTCTCGTTTTCGGAGCTCCTTTTTTCCTCGGGATGCTTGGGATCACCCTCACTTATTTCGTCCTTTGCGGAAGTCTCTCAATAGCTACTGTTCTACTCTACTTCTCATCGCGTCTGAGAAGCGCTCAATTTACAATTAGTCATAGAGATGCCAGTAAACCTGATACTGAGCCAACAGATCTCGTCGCTTTATCCAAACAGAACTCCTCCCCTATTGAAGGCTCAGAAGGAGAACCTCCCTCTGAATTACTCATCGAAAGTCAGCAACAGCAGCTCGCGGGAATGGAAGTTGAACTTCACCAATATTTTCACTGGATCGAATGGGGAAGTAGCTTTGTCGGATGCCTCATCACCCTTGCTATCCTGAGACGTTTACAAGTTTCAAAATTTTGGTCCATTCTGACAGTAAGCCTTATGAGCTTAGTAAGCGCTTACCGCAGTGCGCGGAAGTCCGACCAAAACCTCCCCGAAGAACAAGAGCCTGTTCACGAAGCGCTCAAATCGAGCGGGTCAGAAACCATTCCGCAATCAGCTAACTTGCAGTCAGGCCCCATTATCAACCTTGCTCCAGAATGGGCAGACTGCATTCCCGTATTACTGGGAGCGCTTGTCTTCGGCGCCATTCTGAAAATTCGCCAAAATAAAAATAAGCCTGAGAACAACTTGGAACCGGAAACAGTTTAAGGACCCCCCCCACTAACCTCTTTCCAAGAAACACGCCCCTATTTCTGCAACTCTTTGTTGGTTTGAGAAAATTTGAACTCATTTTTCTCGAAAGCAGGTTACCGGAGACTTGAAAGCGAAAAGAAGTTCACTCTGACTTCGCTACACCACTTCCTATCTATCCTCGAAAATGCATGAGCGTATCCAAGTGACGACCCTCATTCTGCTTTCTTCGACGGTTGGATTTGCTTTGCCGCTCTACCTAACCACTCCACAAGATGGCGAGACTTGGGGTCAAGCCTGGCTGGCGAACTCAGCTATCGGAGCTTGGATATTTATCTCAGTTCTTTTGGGAATTTCCCAATGGAGAACCAGAGACGAGAGCCGCGATTTTTGCGCGAACTAACCGTCAAACGTCACATCGCCAAAAGCAGCGGGTATCGGGGGTAGATTTTGTGGTTAAATTTTGGAAAACAGGCATGTTATAGCCAGTCCTGAGCGCGATGAACAACACCTACTCCCTGCGCAAGCCCCACTCCTTCGATTGGGCCAAGGCTCTCTTGGTCTCTATCATGGTGCACTTGGTGATCATTGCAGCATGGATTGGAGCCATCCTGTTAGAGGTCTTTGTAATCAAGGCCCAAGAGGTCGTGCAAGAGATCAAAGAAGACCAATACCTCACCGTCCCCACCGAATTCGTAGAAGCTTTCCAAGAAACCCAAGTCGCGCCCGAACCGGAAGCACCTGTCGCAGAGCCCGAACCAGCTCCTGCCGAAAAGCAGTTTCTCCCGACCCAAGAGAGCCAAGAAACCACCGAACCAGTCCAATCTGCCCGTTACTTTGGAGAACGAAATACGGCTGCAGCCAGTAGCGGTGAAGCAGTCGAGAACGGACTGGAAGTGCCCAGTCAAGAGGGACGCGAACAGTTATCACCTAACGATTTTGAACTCTCCGACTCTGACTTCTCGGACAGTGACCTCGATGGCTCACCGGGAGTTCCTGGTGAACCTTTACCTCCCTCTCCAGTGGTGACCGACGCGGCAGAAACTCAACCCAACGAAGAGACCTTCTCCGAAACACAAGAAGAACCCATCGAACAACCGCAGGAGACCCCTCTTCTCGAAACCACTCAGCCAAGCGAAACACCGGTTGAAGAAGCGACAGTCGATAACGAGCCTCAACAAGAGGAGCTACTCAGCCTTGAGGAGAGTCTTCCTGTCGCCAAAGAAGAAGAGGAAGAAGAAAAACCACTCGAAGAACCCAAGGAAGAGAAGGAACTGGTGGAAGAACAAATCCCGGAACCTAAAGTTGCTACTCCCTCAGGAGCAGTGCCTGGGGAGCGCGGCTTGCAAAGTGGCTATGATCGCGAGGCACGTAAGACGCGCATCAGCGGCACCATCCGCCGACGTGGCAAGAATAGCCTCGATGTAGAAGACACCGTGAAGGGCCGCTTCCTCGCAACCATGAACAAAGAGATCGAGCGCGCTTGGCAACGAGAGTGCATTCTGCGCCGAGAGTTCATTCTCCCTGGAGTGCTTTCGGTAAGCTTCTCCATCAATGAGCAAGGCCGCGTTACCGGCTTCCGCTTTGACTCCCGCATCGCAGGCGGAGCCATTCAAGAGGGCTTCACCATGCGAGCGATCCAGAAGGCGAAAATCCCCGCGATGCCAGAGGAACTCACCGAAGAACTACAAGGAGCCGAGCTTGAGCTCAACCTAACCTTCATGTTCTAACAGAATCTATCGAGTAGTTCTTTATTCGACGGTCACGCTCTTGGCTAGGTTACGCGGTTGGTCAATCGCACAGCCACGAAGACGAGCAACATGGTAAGCAAAGAGTTGTAATGCAACGGCAGCGGGAATCACCGCCGCATGGAGAGGAGCGGCCGGAATACGGATAATATCATCTCCGTAATCGTTAACCTCCTCATCACCCTCGGTGGCAACTAACAAAACCTTGGACCCACGGGCTCGACACTCGGCGACATTAGAGAGCGTCTTATCTTTACCAGGACCTTCTGGAACAAGAGCCACGACGGGCACATTTTCAGTTAACAAGGCGATAGACCCATGCTTCAACTCAGCAGCATGGAAGGCCTCGGCATGGATGTAGCTGATCTCCTTAATCTTGAGCGCCCCCTCGAGAGCTACGGGATACATGTAACCCCGACCGATGTAGAATGCGTTCTCAGCCTCGACGTAGTTCTCGGCTACTTTGGCGATGTGTTGCTCTTGTGCGAGAACCTCCCGCACCTGATCTGGGATGGCCTCGATCTCCTTTACAAAACGAGCACCCCGTTCACGAGACATGCGAGCAGCACGAGCGAATTTGAGTGCAATCATGAGCAGGCAGCTCACTTGTGAGGTGAAAGCCTTGGTGGAAGCCACCGAAATCTCTGGACCAGCGTGAAGATAGATGCCTCGCCCAGTCTCGCGAGCAATCGTGGAGCCAACGACATTCACCAAACCTGCAACTAAGGCACCCTTATCAACCGCCTCACGAACAGCAGCCAAGGTGTCGGCAGTTTCGCCACTCTGCGAGATTGCGAGGACGAGGTCCTTAGCGCCAACAATAGGGTTGCGGTAACGGAACTCTGCCGCCTGCTCGACCTCGGAAGGAATACCTGCGAAATCCTCGATGGCATATTCACCAACGAGACCGGCATTGAGGCTGGTGCCACATCCGATGAGCAACACACGCCTGAGCTCCGCAAAATCACGCGGCTCTACGTTTAGTCCCGAAAGAATGGCGTTGCCACGCTCTTGATCCATACGCCCGCGGATAGTGTTCCAGATCGATTCTGGCTGCTCATAGATTTCCTTGAGCATGTAGTGGGCATAGCCCCCCTTCTCGGCGGCATCATCAGACCAGTCAATCTGGGTGGCTTCGCGGGTGACGGGCAAAGCGTCGAGACTACAAATTTCGATATTTGGTCCTTCGATGCGAGCAACATCATTATCATCAAGGTAGATGACTTGGCGCGTGTAGCGAAGAATCGCGGCGGCATCGCTGGCTACGAGAGTCTCATCCTCACCGAGACCAATGACAATCGGACTTCCACGACGAGCGACGACCATTACCCCAGGTTCATCCTTGGCCACACTGGCGACTCCGAAAGTACCCTCCACCTGATTGAGAGCTGCGGTGACGGCCTTCACCAAATTGCCTTCGTAAAGGGAATCAACCAGGTGGGCGAGAACTTCGCTATCGGTTTCGGAATGAAAAACTCGGCCCTGTTCTTCGAGACGTGCCTTGAGGGCCTTATAGTTCTCGATGATGCCGTTGTGGACGAGGGCAACGCGATTGTCCTCTTCGCCACTCGGACGAGCAGCATGGGGGTGAGCATTAACGGTAGTAGGCGGTCCGTGGGTAGCCCAGCGAGTGTGCGCGATGCCACAGCTGGCCTGGCCCAAGGAAGAATCTTTCTCGAAGTCCCCTAACAAGTTGACGAGATTCGCAACCTTGCCTTCAGACTTCTCGACTCGGATACCGGCAGCAGAAGTCAAAGCCAATCCCGCCGAGTCATATCCTCGGTATTCGAGCCTCTTCAGTCCATTCAAGAGAATGGGAGCGGCGGGCTGGGTGCCGCTATAACCTACGATTCCGCACATAATTTTTGAGGCGTGACGGTAGCAAAGACTCATTGGAAGCCAACCCTCAATACGAATTGACGATCAAGATTTTGAACTATTCTGTCATTTTTTGATTTTGTTTCAGGTCAGAGTCCGTCAAGGATGCCCGCGTTATGAGCGAAACCTTACCCGTTGTAATTGGTGGCACCATTGCCATCGACAATGTCAAAACCCCCGATGCCGAGCACAATAATCTGCTCGGCGGTTCAGCTTCTTATGCCTCTCTGGCTGCTTCTTTCTTCGCCAAGCCCGTCCATTTGGTCGGCATTGTCGGCAAAGACTTCCCTGCCGAACACCTCGCTATGCTCGCCGAAAACGGAGTTGAGCAGGGTGCTCTCGAAACCTCCGAAGGAGACTCCTTCACCTGGTCAGGCGAATACTTCAACAGCATGAACGACCGCAAGACCCTCAGCGTTGCGCTTAACGTGTTAGAAAACTGGACCGTTAAAGTCCCCGGAGTTGCCTCAGAAAGCCCCATCGTAGTGGCTGCCAACATGTCTCCTGATAACCAGATGCAGATGATCGACGCTTGCACCGCCGAGAACAAATTCGTCCTCATCGACACCATGGATCTCTGGATTGAGATTGCGAACGACGCACTCCACGAAGTTCTCAAGAAAGCAGACCTCCTCGTCATCAACGAGAGCGAAGCTCGCGAATTCGCTGGCACCAGTAACATCATCAAGGCCGGTAAAATTCTCCGCGCGAAAGGACCAAAATACGTGATCATCAAGCTCGGTGAATTCGGCGCCGTCCTCTTCGGCCCACCAGAAGAAAATCACGGCCTCTTCCGCTGCAATGCCTTCCCACTGGAAGAAGTTGCCGACCCCACCGGAGCAGGTGACACTTTCCTGGGTGGATTGGCTGGTTATCTCGCTTCTCTTGGCAAGACCGACTTCA
Organism: uncultured Roseibacillus sp.; assembly: GCA_937949965.1. Lineage (GTDB taxonomy): Bacteria > Verrucomicrobiota > Verrucomicrobiia > Verrucomicrobiales > Akkermansiaceae > Roseibacillus. The sequence continues at coordinate 10,062 of CALFBF010000133.1, read as the reverse complement.
GCTTTGGCGATCTGCGCGAAGGAGTGGTACGCGGCACCGTCCTCGCGAGTTACACTTGCGAAGACTTCTCCACCCGGGCCCTTGAATGCCTTGAGGAAGGCGAGCTCAACGCCCGCTTACAGCATTTCCGCGAGATTAGCTGTTGGTAAAATCCGTCCGCTAACAATGAGCGCTCTACTCCCAAAAAGTGTCGAGATAGAGCGCTTCTACCTTTTGTCGCGCCCAGGGAGTTTTGCGCAGAAACTTCAGGCTCGACTTAATGGTCGGGTCAGAGAGGAAGCAATTGATACGAATCCGGTAGCCCAGTTCAGCCCAACCGTATTCCTCCACCAAGCGAGTCAGTATCGCTTCAAGAGTAAGCCCATGAAGAGGATCGTTAGAGGGCATCTTCTCTATCCTCGTCTTCGACAGGCTCCCATAATTCAGCATTGCGAATGAGACGGCAGAATTCCTTCTTGGTGACCGCGTGCATGGTTCCCTCTCGCAGCTCCCAGTCGGTGATGTGCTTATATTCGATGCGCAAGCGCTCCCAGACTACGATGCGATAGTAGTCTTCCCCTTTTTTCCAGATCTGCCCTTGTGCTAGTTTTGCCATCGTTTCTTTTTCTATTCGCCACTCTCCTCAACTTCACCCTCTGCAGCAGGTTCTTCGTCTTGCTGCAGCGGCGGGAGAGTATCCTCCCATTGAAAAAGATCGACCCCCTCAGCTAAGCCGCCAACCTCTACTAACAGCTGAGCACACTCGCTACGAATGTCTTCGTAGTTCGGTGGTCGGTGAGGCTTCTTGGCCGTGCCGGGGAAACAGAGATAGGTGACCGTGAGATCGCTCACGGGACGCCAGTAGGGGCTGGAGCGCTCATCGATCTGACGAGCCATGCGTAAGGAAGCTTCTCCTACCTTGAAGGTCGGACCAGCATCACCCACGATAGCGGGATAGACCACGCCTCGGTGAATAACTACCGCGTAGTCTCCCACCTTGGGGCCAAACTTATCCTTCCGATCGAGAATGATATTGGTCGGGATCACGATGAAAGGATCATACTCGGCGATGAGGAAACTCCGACGTCCCATCTCCTCGATACCCGGCAAGATTAGATTTTGAATCCGTCCTCGCACCCAGTCCTTACGGTCCTTCGAAACCGATGCGTCGGCGAGCTCTGCCCGAGCGGCAACCAAGCGGCGTTGATAGCCCTGAATCAGGGGATTGGGAACCTTACCCTCCTTGGCCCACCCGTAGCTAGTCGTAGGTTGGTAGTGCGTGGAGTTCACAATCTCATCAGGCATCGTGGGCAATCGATCTCCATCGGAGCCATCACTGACGACATCCATATCTCCCTGTAGGAGAAACAAGCGACGCCCACTCTCTGTAGTTAAATTGAGCATGGTCTGGCAGTCGAAGAAGTTGTGTGAGGTTAAGAGGCTTCCCAGCTTGGCGGAATCTTTCTCCAGACGCTTGGTCTTGTTACGATACAGCGTTTCGAAAAAGTCTGAGATCGTTGCTCCGGCCACGAGAGGCTCCAGCCCTGGCAGCAGAGAGCCGAGCTTAGGAGTGCTCACCTGCAACTCCTTCATAGTAGTAGCCGCACGGGGCACTCTAACAGTGAGCACATGCTCGGACTTGTAGGCCGACTTTTCCTTACGCTCACTAGTCGCCAATTCGCCATTTTCTAACTGCACTCGTGAACTGAAAGAGAAGCCTTTGGAAGTCGGGGTCAGATCCAAATCACTCGCAACTCCTATCACCGCAGCAGCCTCTGGTTTCTTTTCCACTTCCACAATCTTCTCAACCACTTTGACAACCTCGACCTCGACAGGCACCTCGACTGTTTTCTCAACGATCTCAGTCTTGGGCTTTCGAAGACCAAAGACAACGACAAGAATGGCAAGGAGGGCGCAAAGGAGCTTCCAAATCCAGCTAGAAGAAGTGACAAATTTCATCGGGTCAGGGGGTAGGTTTTTGAGAGCGAGGGCGAGAACTCATAATGAGACGAATAGCAGCAAGCGGAAGGAGAGAAATCCCGGCGGCGGCCAAGGTCACCTTCCAACCCGGATAGACGCGAGCCCGACCAGCTTCGAGCGCCAGTAAGGACTCGGAAACAACCTGCTGGGCCGTGACGTAAAAGGCCTCGCTCCCATGCGGCATACCTGGCCCATCTCCCGCACGGGCGGCAACGGAGCCGAACTCGGTCTTCACGGGACCAGGGCAGACGGCGAGGACCTCGATCCCAAAATCGCGAAGCTCAATACGCAGAGCCTCAGAGAAACTACTTACGTAAGCCTTAGTAGCAGCGTAGACTGCAAAGTCTGGGATGGGTAGGGTGCTCGCAAGTGAACTCACATTAATAAAGGCACCCCCACTCTGGGCAATCATCGGCGGCAAAAAGAGGTGACTGAGATGGGTGAGAGCCTCCACGTTCACTCGCAGCATCGCTTCATTACGAGACCAGTCCGAGTCCTGGAACTCACCATAATCACCCAAGCCCGCATTGTTGACCACGACATCGACTTGCCATCCCTTAGCAGACAGCTCTTGGGCAATGCGACTGCGTTCATCTGTCTGAGAAAGATCCGCCGTGATCACCAAAACCTCTACTTCGTATTTAGCGCGCAGATTGACCGCCACTTCCTCAAGACGTTCCTTACGGCGGGCCACCAAGACAAGGCGCGAAACACGCTCCGCTAACTGGTTCGCAAACTCTTCCCCCAGACCTGAGGAAGCTCCGGTAATGAGAGCGGTTTCATAAGCAATGCTCATGCAGCGAAGGTGCCCATGCTAAGCGAAGATTCAAGTCTGGATGGTGAATGCGCTATTACTCACTTCTTCCAAGTCGAGAGTAATTCCTTAAAGTCAGGAGCTGGAGACCAAATGGTGCTTCGCCCTGATTTACCGACCTTTAGAAAGCCTCTCCTTTCCAACTGCTGCAAATCTGCACGAGCAGTCTGATTAGACACTTGATGACTATTCTGATGGCTCAGAACTGTAAACACCGCAAACTGATGTTTAAGCGCATGCTTAAAAAGCGCCAGTTGGCGGTGATTAAAACCGCTCTGGACGCTTAGTAACGAGACAACCTGATTGTAATCATTTCGCTGCCGCTCAAGGAATTGGTGTAATGCCGCAATCGCATTGGTAATGATGTTCAGCTGATGTGAAACGAAGTAATTCAGATCTCCCTCATCGGTCTCAGTATGGAGAAACGCACGATAGTATTTCTTAGGAGCCTTCTTAATCTCATGAGAAATGGAAATAAACTCGAAGAGCCAAAAATCATTCTTGAGCATGGTCCAGTAAAAGAGAGCCCGAGCCGTCCGCCCATTCCCGTCAAAACAGGGGTGAAGGTAAGAAAACCAAAAATGGACAACAATCGCTCGAATAACAGGATGAAGAAATCCCTTCATGGTGCTGTCATTCGCAAAATCACAGAGAGCCTGAATCTGCGCTTCTATTTGCTCATGCGAGGGAGGCTCGTGGAAGATTTCATCACTTTCCTCATCGACGACATTCACACTATTATCGTTACGAAACGAACCGACATGATCAGGGTTATCAAGGGTCCCTGTAGTAACGGAGCGTTGGATTTCTAAGATTAACTCAACGGTAAGTTTCTTCTCTTTCCATTTCGAAATCTTCTGCATCGTGCGGAAGTTATTTAAAACCATCCGCTCATGATTATTAGCAGGCTGACGCTGCTTTCGAACGAGTTCTTTGGCCTCACTTCTCGTTACCACCGCTCCTTCAATCTGACTTGAAGTAAGCGATTCCTCGATAAGGGAGGTGACATAATAACGATCACGATTATCAGAATTCACAACTTCGTTTTGGAGCGGCAATGCTCCTCCACAAGACATGTCGATACTGTGGAGCTTCTCGAAAGAATCTTGCGTAATAAAAAACCGAAAAGGACGATTCTGAAGATCCACAAAAGGAAGATCTTGGTATTTTGATTGTCGCGAAAATTTAAGCGCAACCCATTGTTCCTCTTTGCTTAACTCGCCATTGTTAGAGACTCGATGCCTGAACTCATCCCAATGGAAATAGGATTCCTGCTCTTGGGAAAGCTGTTGGCTCAGCTTTAAAAAAGCGTCGAGTTTGCCATCTCGGCTAGCGCCTGCAAAGACTTGCCTGAAATTTGGAGGCCGTTTGGGAAATTTCACTACTCCTAACTTTGGATTAATTAGGAGTAAATTAGGGATTCAGAACTCATTTAGCAACTCATTACTCCTAATTTTGGATTAATTAGGAATAAGTTAGGAGTTGAGCGCATGAGCAAAGGAATTGCCCTTAAACCGATGGGCTAAACAACTGAGATACAGCAAAAAGCGACGCGAGGCATTTTGCCCGGCGTCGCTTTTGAATGAAAATAGGGTGTGGGTGTTAGGCTGGCTGCTGTTGCTGGCCTTTTTCGTCTACTTGTACCACACGCAGTGGGATACGCACAGCGAGCTCGTCATCTAGGGTGATATCGACAGAATAGACTCCGATCTTGGTGAACTCAAGGCCTTGGAAGTTGACGATGAGGTTACGGGTCACGAAGGCGACGTCATCAGGCATTTTGACCGGGAGGTCAGCCTTGATGGGCATTTGAGGATTTACCGCTTTACCATCTTCGTCAATGAGGCTGATGAGCATGGTGTGGTCTCCGTTATCATCTGGAGTCATGCAAACCCGCATCGCGAGGGCGCAAGAAGGGTGGCGAACGGGCAACTCACGTGCAGCCAGAGCATCGAATGGGGCTACGATGGTCATTTTTCCTTGGTGGTCGGCGGCGTAGTCACAGAGGGTGGCAATTTGAAAATCCATAATAGGGCCACCTTCCTGCCTGCCGAAAGAGATGACGTCCAGCCCTTTTTCCACGCAGAGAGTCTGCATCGACATCGCTTCCCTACTGGTCTGATTTACAAGCTATCCCTGAATCAACTGATAGCCCACCACCATTAGGAGAACATCTACGCAAAGATGGCTCAGCCAAACTCCAACGAGACTCCCCTGACGCTGATAGAGTAACGTCCAAATCACGCCACCAATCGCGACGCAAATAGCGAGAAAGATCGCCAAGGGCGGGTCGAAAAACTGCCATGTAACCACGAGATGATGCGCCGCAAAAGCGAGTCCAGCTAGGATGTGGCTACCGGCATTCCCCACTCGTTCCTTTAATTTGCCGAAGACGAATCCCCGCCAGTAAAATTCCTCCAAGGCGGAATGGAAAAAAGAAATGAAGACCGCAAAGAGGAGAAAATTCTGCGCGAAGCCCATCTTGGTGGCTTTTTCCCGAATCGGGTCTGCGCCGGCCTGCACGAGATCGCCTATTGGTGAAAACATAAGAGCTATCCCTGCCACAGAAATGGCGATTCCAGATCCCAGACCGATCACGATTATCTTACCCCAACTCGTCGTAGGCGGGCTGGTGAAGAGATCCTTCCAGCCGACAAAGAAGAAAGGATAAACAAGGGTGAAGACCTTGGTCGCTCCATAAACAAGCTGAGAAATCTCCGCTCCGGGTAACCAGACGAAGTAGAGTAGAGATCCCAACAAGGGAACTAAGAGAGCAGGAAGAAGGGCTGGCCAAGAGATGGGCAAACGATTGTTTTCATTCATCGCTGCGACTCTGCGTCCAATCGCAAAATCACTCCAATTGATACTCTCGATTCCAATATCGACTCAACCACTACTGCCCTTCAACAGGGAGGGCGGGAATGACCTCTGGCTCGGTGGGAGGCTCTGGCGGAGCCTCCGGTACTTCCGCAGGAACGGGAACAGCGCGGAGAAGGCCGGGAGTAGCCGTCTCTGTTCGCAGTGGTCTCAGCGGCGCAATGGTATCGAGAGTCCCTTCGCGAGGTTTTTCTACGATAGGAGCAGAAGGAATGGGAGTAGTGCCTCCAGCGCCGTCAACAGGGAGAGCCCGTAAAATTAGTTCCCGCTGCTGATCGCGTTCGATCTCTTCGGTCGTCTCTTCTTCCTCTTCCTCAATCTCATCAGTGGGAAGGGCAATTTTAGTAGCGGCCTTAGCCATGATCTGTCCTCCAAAACGGTTAAAGAAACGACCGACCATCGGGGCCGCGCGCTGACCACCACTGACGGATTGACCCGGAGAACCTTCGTAAAGAATCGCAAAGGCGAAGCGTGGATTATCGAAAGGAAGAAAACCTGCAAACCAAGCCAACTCTTGCTTGTTACGCCCGCTGCCACGCCACTGTGCGGTGCCCGTCTTCCCCGCTACGCGACAGAAATTCGTCCCCCCATTCTTGCCGGTACCATAACTCGTATTCACGACCTGCATCATCCCGGTGCGAGCAATGCGGGCAGAGCTTGAGGTGATCCCTAACGAATTTCGTTTGGTGGGAACGGTGGCTTCTAAGACCCCACCCTCGTGATCTTGAATTTGTCGAATGAGACGCAACTGAGGAAGAATTTCGCCGTTCCCGAGCGCAGCCATCGATTGGGCGACTTGCAGCGGAGTGGCCGTCACGTAACCCTGACCAATCGCGGAGTTAGCGGTGTCACCATCGGTGAAGGGGCGCCCTTCCTTCTGAATCATATACTCCTGAGTGGGAATCACTCCGGGAGCTTCATTATAGAGCGGAGTCCCTGAGCGCACCCCATAGCCCATGCGACGGGCAACGGATAGGAATGAGGTCGGGCCCACCCGCATCCCAACCTGATAGAACCAAGGGTTGTTAGAAATGGCGAGTGCCAGCTTGACGTCCACCTGCCCGGCATGGCGACGACTGTGATTGTGGAATTTCCGCGAGCCAATAGTGATAAAAGGAGGGCAATTAAACTTCGTCCACTCCGCAATATCCCCCGTAGTGAGAGCAGTCACCGCAACCACTGGCTTGAAAGTCGACGCGGGTGGATATGAACCCTGAAAAGCGCGAGCGAACATGGGGGAAGCTTCATCCTCGCGGAGCTCACTATACTGATCTGCTGAGATAAATGGGATCCACTTGTTGATATCGTAGCTCGGACGAGAGGCGAGCACCAAAATCTCACCCGTCTGAATATCGACTACGACAAAAGCTCCGCGACGACACGAACGGCGTAGCACCGCTTCCGCGTGCTCCTGCCAAGTTAGGTCTATTGTGGTAACAACGGTGTTTCCAATTACGGGAGTCTTAGTAAGCTCATCTTGGAGGCGATCTCCGTTCTCATCCACGAGGAGAGTCCATTCGCCAGGCTTCCCTAACAGCTCATCATCAAGAGTATTCTCCAGGCCCTCCTCCCCGTAGGTTTCTTCCCACATCGGCTCGCCGGAGAGAATGGGGCCTTTGGGTAACTTGCCCTTACTGCGGACATAACCAATGATATGAGCTGCTGCCGACTTGGCCGGGTAATCACGGAGATAGACCGCCTGAAACTCAAGCCCCCGCATGAGGCGAGGTTCCCAGCGGGACTTCTCACTGCCATCTGCCAAGTAAGGTAAAAGCATGGGCACCCAACGCCGGTCCTTGTAATGAGAAAGAAGGTCGCGCTCATTCACGACGACTTCCTTCTCCGCTAACTCCGAAATCTGGTCCAAACGGCGACGTGCCCAGACCAGAACTTCCTCGTCAGAGACACCGTCGGCAAACTGGGGAAATTGAATCCCGAAATAATACGCGACCTTGTTCCGTGCCATGGGGCGTCCATTACGATCAGTGATGATTCCGCGCGGAGCGGGCACCACGCGCGTAATCGCACGGGCATTTCCCCGCGTCTTTACCGAGGCATCCTCTGGGCGGCGACGACGTTGACCGTCAAAATCGGCGACTAACAGGGCCTGTTCCTTCAACTCCAACTCCTCAGGAGAGAGCTTAATAGGCTCTGACGACTCATCTTGTGCAGAAGCATGAAGAGCCGATAAAATGAGGAGAAGAGTGGGAAATCGCTTCATGGGGAAAGCCATAAGATGCACCATCTCTAGGCAAATGCTAGCCCCAAGGACGCCAGTGCAGAGCGTGAGAAACAGTCCTTAAAAGGTCCCTCGCCCCGTGTCTCCCCAGAACTCATTACCGTAAGGGTCGCTGCCAGGAGAAGAATTCCACTTCCATTCCGTAGGATCCTTACGTCCAAAGCTTCCCGCGATTTCCGCTGGTAAGAAGACGACCTCGTTCTTACGGCCCACCTTGGGAGCCATCTGGAAAGTCAGCTTCTTGCGCTCACTTCTCCCATTGGCTTTCTTGACCGAGAGCTCAGCTTCCATCGTGATCTCGCCATCCACTTCAGGGAAAACTTCGAGCCGTCCAGGAAGTTGCACTTTGGCAAAGGTCTTCCCCCTGTTCTTCTTACCTTTTAGAAGTTCGAAAGGGGCAGCTTTGTTAAGCCACTCTCCGGGGAACGGTTCACTACGATTGGTCTTTTCCGTTTTGACTCGCAGGCGATGCACGGTGAGAGACTCGTGCACTCCTTCTTCGCCACGAGCTTCGATCCGCCATAAAAAAGGACCATCCGTTTCTCCCGTAGCACCACTGTAGACCAGAGCAGAGACGGAAATTCCGGCCTTTCCGCCCATTCCTTTAACCGCGCTACTCACAAGCGCACCGTTGACATCACTCCCACCAGCAGCCTCGTAAGTTTTCTCCTTCACAAAGAAATGTGCGCAGCTCGGGAACAAGAGCGCGACCGCACCGGCTAAAATTAACTTTTTCATCAAATGATATAGACAATAATAACTCCCAAAAGGCCACCTTAAAAAAATGAACCCCTACAAGCGCCGGAACCATCTCACTTGAGACCCCACGTAAACGCAAATTCAATAAAACTCAAAAGAGGTTTATCAGAAAATCGCTGGACGATTACGTCAAACACAGAAAACTAATCGCATGAACTAGCTTTTGAAATGACAGGTAATCCGACTATTGACTCACTACCAGTTAAGCCATCGGGAAAAGACGAAGAATTAACCGAAGCTAAACGACGTTCCGAGGAGATGGACGAAATCGAAGATCATAAGCAAACGTTCAGTTCGTTTCCGCAGGAGGCCCTTCGTTTGCTTGTCTATCGAGCAGCTTAACAGCAGCTTTCTTCGCCCGCGCTTCGCGGAAAAAACCCTGAATGAGCGAACCACACTCATCACCCAAAACGCCGGAAGTGATCTCACAGCTATGATTGAGAGGAGGATTCGATTGCAGAAGATTAATCCATCCCCCTGCCGCACCTCCCTTGGGATCTCCACAACCGAAAACCACGCGATCAGGGCGGCAGTGCACAATGGCACCCGCACACATCGGGCAAGGTTCCTTGGTCACATAAAGGGTGCAGCCCTCCAGCCTCCAATCGCCATAAGCTTCCTGAGCAGAGGTCAGCGCAATCATTTCTGCATGCGCCGTGGCATCCTTGAGGGTTTCAACCTGATTCCATCCCTTGGCAATGACCTCCATCCCCTTCACAATCACGGCTCCAATCGGCACCTCGGTAGCCCGCATCGCCTTACGCGCTTCGCGCAAAGCCATCTGCATAAAGTATTCGTCTGAGCTAAAGTCGACAAAGGCATCGTCCATCTTGTAAAAAGACTAGCGCTTCGTTCTGCTATCGAAAAGACTGGAACTGGGCCGAGCAAATATTTTTCTCTTGTAAAAGACGAGTCAAAATATAGCCCTTATCTCTATGAAAATTGCTGCGCCGATGCTTTCTCTTTTCATTAGTTTCGGTATTCTTTTTTCTGCATTTTCTCAAAACGAGCCCCCCCAACTCTCCGAAAATCTCGTCTGGGATCTCGCTAGCTATCAGGACGACACCGAGACCGAGTGGATGACCACTCGCTTTGCCACTGTCCGAGGCGCGCTCTACACTCTCGAACACAGCTCCGACCTTGAGGAATGGGTTTCGTTACAATCCTTCTACGCCCGGGGCGATGAACTCCATCTCACCCTCTTCCCTCTGGAGCCCAACGCGCCACCTGCAGCCGAAGATGGCGCAGAGCAGCAGCAACCTCCGGAGCCTGATCCCGTCTACACCTACACCCTCCGTCCCCTCGCGAATGGTAATGAAGTCGCAGTCAGCTGGCAGTCTGGTGATGAGAACGAAGGGTTCCTCACTCGCTATGCCCGTATCACAAACCCTCTGGTCGCCGCTTGGTCCGAACT
>CALFBF010000132.1 GCA_937949965.1 uncultured Roseibacillus sp. | reverse complement strand
TGGAGAGGAAGAGCTGGGCTTCTAACTGAGCTAGTTTTTCGACTTGGAAGTCTGGAGAGTGAGCTTGGAGTTTTCGAAGTGCTTCGAAGGCTGCAGGCCAGTTTTCGAGACGAAAGAAAAGCTCGATTTGGTTGAAGAGTGCTTGGGGGTAAAGGGGATCTTTGGGTATGACTAGGGTGAGCTTCTGGGCGCCTTGGGCGAGTTTCTCTTGCGCTGCCAAGGCCAGTCCCTGCCAATAGCTTCGTGGCGACAGATGACTGTTAGGGATTTTACTGAGAATGGTTAATGCCTGATCAGGTTTCTTGGACCGGAGATAAGATTCGCCGAGGAGGAGCTGCACCGTTGCCTTTTGGTCTGTAGGGAGATTTGTATTAGTGGCGAGGTAGCGCTCGATACGGGTGGCTGCGATATCAGGTAGTGATTCGGCGAGGGCATTACGTGCGGAGGCCAAGGCATCCGGAGCACTCTGCGCGGTGACTTCTCCCAGCGCGAGGAAGGCACTCGCGGTGAATGGAAGAAGGTGGTGTCGCATGGGAGAAGATGGGCGAGCGCGTTCGGAAGGAGTACTACCTACGAGGCATGAGATAGGCTAAGATTTCGGCGATCTTTGGCCGGAGCTCCTTCCGAGGGACGATGGCATCGACGAGGCCATGCTCGAGCATGAACTCTGCAGTCTGGAATCCCTTGGGGAGATCTTGATGAGTAGTTTCCTTGATTACGCGAGGACCCGCGAAGCCGATCATGCAACCTGGTTCGGCGAGGTTGATGTCTCCGATAGTTGCGAAGGAGGCGGTTACGCCTCCCGTAGTAGGATGGGTGAGAACCGAGAAGTAGGGGAGGGACGCTTCCTGGTGACGAGAGAGAGCGCCGCAGGTTTTCGCCATTTGCATGAGCGAGAGCATGCCTTCTTGCATTCGGGCACCCGAGGAGGCGGAGATGATGATTACTCCGCGTTTCTCTGCAGTTGCGGTTTCGATCGCCCGGGTGATTTTCTCGCCCACCACGGAACCCATTGAACCAGCGAAAAACTTGAAGTCCATCACTGCTAAGGTGACGGGAAAGCTATCGATTGTGGCGCGGCCGGTGACGACAGCGTCGTTCAAGTTGGTCTTTTCCCGTAAGGTTGCCACCTTGTCTGGGTATTTGCTGAAGCCGAGAGGGTTGTCCGAGAAAAGCGTGTGATCCATTTCCTCAAATGAGCCTGGGTCGGCAAGCATCGCAATGCGCTCGCGGGAGGGGAGGAGAAAGTGGTGCTCACAGTGAGGACAGACGTGATCGTGCTGCTTCAGGTCGAGAGTGTGAATGAGTTCGTCACACTGATGACATTTGGTCCACAGATCATCCGGGAGATCCTGATTTCGTTTGCCGCCGCGTAGAGGTGGTTTCTTGAAAATGCCCATATCGTTTTGCGCAGACTCTACGGAGAGAATGGGGCCGCGACAATGGCAGATTGTGGCTAATGCAAGCCTACGGAACGAGTTCGAGGAGAGGCATTAAGGGTCAAAAGAGCCTCGAACAGCAGTAGTTCTATGCTCGGAGGATGGTGAAAACCGCAATTTGAGCTGGTTTACTCTTCCGTAGGATTCGCGCGCATTCGTGAGCAGTGGCACCAGTGGTGAAGACGTCGTCGATGAGGATGAGGTTTCGATTTATCAGTTTAGAGGGCTTGGTGGTCAGTAAGAAGGAGCCTTTGACGTTTTTGAGGCGCTGTCCGCGGGTCAAGGTTGCTTGTCGTGGAGTGGAGCGCACCCGTTTGAGCGCTTTCAAAGAGTCGACTTCGAGCTGGCGAGAGAGCTCTTGGGCTAAAATCTCGGCTTGGTTGAACCCTCTTTTTCGGAGTCGACTTTTATGAAGAGGAACTGGGATGAGGAGAGGTTTTTCAAGCTTGCTGAGGCGCTCATCTGTGCGGAAGAAGTTGGCTCCGATCTGAGCAAGATCGATCCCGAGCTCAGGCTGCCCGATGAGCTTAAATTTATGAATAAGATCGATGGTGTCGTCATTGGCTTGCAGGGCTGCCGTGGCGAATTGAAAGGCTGGTTTGAGCTTCAGGCAGTTGGGGCAAGATTGGGGAGCTTTGAGGATGCCGTCGAAGGAGTTGCCACAAGTGAGACAAGCGTGTGAAGGTAAGGGCGGAAGGTTAGCGAGGCAGCTTGAGCACAAGTTTTGACCTCGACGAAGTGGGATGCGGCAGAGATTGCAAAAGGGTGGATAGAACCAATCGAGAAGTCGACTCTGTGCAAAAAGAGCCATCAGTATCTAGGTGGTTGCAGAGCTAGGCAAGTTCGTTACCGAAGGGGCTTCATAGTAGTCTGGTTTGCGGTAAACGAGCCAGATGATGAGCGCGTTGATGGCTAGAGCAGTCAAGGGAAAGAGGCCTTGCGCAAGGTTGTCGCCGAGCATTAGCCAGGTCCATTCGGGGCGGGTGGCAGCGGCTTTTGTGAGTTCGTCAAAAAGAATGAAGGAGAAGGCCCATCCGGTATGAAGCCCGATGGGTAGCCAGAGAGAGGAGGTGAGATAACGGGTGGTGCCGAGGAGGATACCCACGAGGAGGAGTGGCGCGAACTGTTGTAATAAAAGTGGGGGGCTAAGTGACCTTTGTACCGCCAACTCTAGGAACGTGAAGCCGGAGAGGAGTCCCTCAGGATGAGCTACTAGGAGACTCTCGGAAGAAGGGATAAAGTGTAGCGCAGCAAAGAGCAGGGCGGTGAAAAGAATGGCGAGAGAAGGGCGAAAGGTGCGTAGAAAAATCCCTAACACGATACCTCGAAAAATAGTTTCTTCGAGGAGGGCGACTACGACGGCAGTCGTAAGAGCCCCAGGAATGGCGGCGAGGAATGAATGGCCAGCCCAAGTGTAGAGATTGAGTAAAAGAGCGGCTGCTCCCACTGCTGCTAGGAAAACCATTCCCATTGCAAAGCCTCCCAAAATCTGCCGATAAGGGTGGGGAGGGGAGAGAAGCGCTTGTCCTCGATTGGATGCAATGCATCGTGCGGGTAAGGCGAAGGACCAAGGCCCCTGACGAGTAGCAATCGCTTTACGTGCTCTTAATGAGAGCAATAGAAAAGGAAAGAGAATGAGTGCCGCGAGATAGAGGGAATAGTTAAAGTAGCGCGAATAGTCTGCTTTGCGCGTCTGTGTCCCCAAGTAGTCGATAAGGGGAGTTACATTTTTGGTGGCCGTGATCTCGGCAACAAGTTGTCCGAGATTGTAGACTTGTGGGACGAGAAGAGCCGCGAGAATGAAGGCTGCGATCAAAAAGACTAGCAACTTAGTGACATCGTTGGAGATAATCGTTCTCAAGCGCTCAAAGTGTGCCTACTAGGGCGCGATCGTCGAGTGAATTCCCTGCACCAATTTTCCTCATTTCACTTCGGAATAGAATGGACTACTTCTCGCGAACACGTTCGACATCTGCTCCAAGGAGAAGAAGTTTTTCGTCGATGTGTTCGTAGCCGCGGTCGATGTGATAGAGACGGTGAATGGCAGTAGTGCCTTTGGCGGAAAGGGCCGCCAGAACGAGGGCCGCTGAGGCGCGGAGATCGGAAGCCATGACCGGTGCTCCTGAGAGTTGATTCACCCCAGTGACGACAGCTGTTCCGTTATCGACATTGATGTTGGCCCCCATGCGAGAGAGCTCCGCGCAATGCATGAAGCGTTGTGGAAAGATGGTGTCCTCAATCACGGAGATACCAGAGGTAGTGGCGAAGAGTGCTGAAAACTGTGCCTGCATATCGGTGGGGAAGCCGGGATAGGGGGCGGTCGTGATTTGTGCTCCTATGGGGTTTTCTCCCGGAGTAATGGTGACTGATGACCCGTTTTTGCTGAACTCGACCTGATGGCCGCATTCGCGGAGAACATGGCTCGCAGCTGCTAGATCTTCTTCCACGACTCGGTTGAGAGTGATGCCCTCCGAGTAGGCTGCACCTGCGACCATAAAGGTGCCGGCCTCGATACGATCAGCAATCACGGTGTGCTCAGTGCCACCCAACTTTTCGACCCCCTCGATGGTGATGCGTCGGGTGCCCGCGCCTTCGATCTTCGCTCCCATCGAGATGAGGAAGTTTGCTAGGTCAACCACTTCAGGTTCACAAGCAGCGGACTCGATGATGGTGGTGCCTTTCGCAAGACAAGCTGCCATCATGATGTTATCCGTACCTAGGACCGTTGGACCGTGCTTACCGCGGAGATCGAGCTCACACCCGACAAGACCGTCTTTTGGTCCTTTTAAATCCATATTACCACCCTCGACATCGCAATCGGCACCCAATGCCGCTAGGCCGCGAATGTGAAGATCGACGGGGCGGTCGCCAATGACACAGCCACCGGGGAGAGAGACGGTAGCGCGGTTGAGCCGTGCCAGGAGAGGTCCCATTACACAAATTGAAGCCCGCATCCGGCGCACCAGTTCATAGGGAGCATCGGGAGAGATATTGGCACATTTGATCCGTACCGTCCCTGAGGAGCGTTCGACCTCCGCACCCAACGCCGAGAGGATTTGCAGCATATAGTTCGTATCCGAAACGTCGGGGACCCGGCTGATAATGACTGTTTCCTCCGTGAGCAGAGTGGCAGCGAGAATGGGGAGAGAGGCGTTCTTCGAGCCCGAGATATTAATCGCACCTTTGAGACGGGTGCCGCCGTGAACGAGTAGGGTGTCCATAGTATATGGGTTGGTGCCGAGGCACTAAGTGCCCGGGGGAAGAGCAGACTTCGGAAAGATTTTGGCCTCTGTCAATGTTGAGGAAGGGAAATCTTTCTCTCACTTCCCCTCTAATAGCGGAGTGACCTACCTGCCTAGAACTGAGGAGACCTTGTTATAACGAGGCTTTATGTGCGGGCGAAGGGGAAACGGAGCACCTGCGAGAGATCTGCTTTTACTGTCACGGATTGGAGGCCGCCTTTCTCAAGTAACTCCACTGTGGCCGCTCCTTGGTCAAAGCCAACCTCCATCGCTAAGAGGCCGTTAGGCTTCAGATAAGAAGCGACTTCTCCCGCAAATTTCCTCACCAAATCTAACCCATCCGGGCCGGAAAAAAGCGCCAAATCAGGATCGTGTTGGAGCTCGGGTGCCAGCGACTCGCGAGAGGTCTCAGGCACGTAAGGGAGATTCGTCACGATAAGGTCGAACTTTCCCTCAATCGCATCAAAGAGATGACTCTCGGTGAGAGTGACAGATTGCTCCAATCGCGCGGCATTTTCTTCTGCCAAGGCGAGCGCTTCAGGAGAAACATCACTCAAGACTACCTCCTCATGCTGTGGCAACTCAGCAGCGAGCGAAAGCCCGATCACCCCAGAACCAGTTCCGAGATCAAGGATACGGGGGGAGGGGGGAATCGTTTCTTTAAGGACGAGACTCACCAGCTCTTCGGTCTCGGGTCGTGGAATGAGACCGCGACCATCACAGAGGAAGTCGCGCCCCATGAACTCGACCTCGCCTTGCAGGTGCTGCAGCGGAATTCCCTGGCCCCGTTTCTTAAGAGCCTCGCGGATCGGAGCCAGTTCTTCTTCGCTCAGCGGGCGATCGAATTCCAAGTAGAGCTGAACCCGGCTGAAGCCCAAAAAGTGCCCCACCAGTCTCTGCATATTGAGCCGGGCTTCCGCAACCCCTCGTTTCTCGAGGTAAGTCGTCCCCCCGTCAATGACCTCCAGCACCGTCGTCACGCCGCGGAGAGTGCGCGAGAGTCGGGCGAGAAGCCAATGAAAATCGGAACGATTCTCTTAAGAGATCTCGCAGACTTTACCAAAAACAAGTCTTGCATGGGTCCTAGCTCTCGGGTAACGCTCTGCGCCCGCAAGTGAAGGGGCATTAGCTCAGTTGGTAGAGCGCTTCAATGGCATTGAAGAGGTCAGCGGTTCGACTCCGCTATGCTCCACTTTTTCCGAATCTGTTTTTCGTAAAAAGAAATTCTTCGCGGCAAACCAGTATCCCTAAGTGAATACGACTGACGTCAAAGGACTAGCCCTCGCCATCGAGTGCGCTAAGGCCGCCGAAGAAATCCAAGCTGAGGATATTCGTATTCTCGATTTACGCGGCCTCTCCAGCCTAACCGACTATATGGTGATCTGCTCTGGGAGCTCAATGCCGCACCTCAAGGCCATCCTACGTGAGGTTGGCAAGGGAGTGAATGCGCGCACGGGCGACATGCCTTCTCACACCGAGGGCAAAGCGGTCACTCGTTGGGTCGTGCTCGATTACTTCGACGTTATGGTCCACATTCTCCACGAAGAGATGCGTGAAATCTATGCGCTCGAGGAGCTCTGGGGCGACGCCAAAGAAGTCGCTTGGAACGAGTAATACCTCTTCCTAATTGATTTAACCGGTCTCGTGCCAACGAGTGCAGGCTTCATCCTTGTTCGTGGCGTTGGCATCTTGCCAACGGACATACCGCACCAAAAAAAGCCTCCCTTGCGAGGAGGCTGAATCGGGGCGGTGATCCAAAAAGGGGAGCTATTCTTCCTTCACCACTTTACCAAGTTCGGCAATCTTAGCGAACGCTTTCGTCGAACTAGAAGAGCCTGCTACGATCGTCTTACCGTCTCCATCAATGAGATGATACTCGGGGACGCTTTTTGTCGTCTTGTAGACACCGAGACCACTAGCTTCCGTTTTATCCTTCATCACTGTGAGCCATGGAAATTGCTCTTTCGCAGCCCATTCCTCAGCGGAATCTTCGTCACTATCGCGCGAGACATGGATAAAGGCCACGTTATCGAGCTTAGCGATAGTCTTGTTATACTTCTCCACAACCTGTGGAGCAGAGCCACGGCAGGGTCCTCACCAAGAGGCAGAGAAGTAGAGTAGATAATACTCGGGCTTTTTGTCCATCTCTACTCTTTTGAACCTCTTGCCATCAAGTCTGCGAAGCACTCGCTTCGTCAGTTTGGATCCGACGACTTGTTCTGACATCGCTTTCTCTTCCGATGCCATCTTAGCTTTTCTATCAGCCTCGGGTTTCCACTCGGAGAGATAGGCGTGATCGTCCTCAGAGAGCTTGCTTTGGTTAAAGACGAGTTGCCGCCCGCCGACTAGAACGGTCAGTTCACCAGTTGATTTATCGTAGGCCTGGAGTTCGCCTTCGAAGGTCTTGTTACCGTCAGAGCTGGTCCACGTCCGGGCAGGGGCCCAGAGCACACCGGCAAGGAGGCATCCAAATAGGAGGGTGCTAATTTTCATGTTATTTGTTTCGGAAGTAAAAGAGGTGCGAGAGCTATCTAATCATTTCTGGTAAAGACTAGGGAAGTCGAAATTGAGGTTCAATTCCGATTTTGTATCCTGCAAGCTATCTTTCATTACGAGTTACGCCTTCAGCAAGAGAGGTTTGTGGCGTTGGCATCTTGCCAACGAGTGCCGGTCTCATGCTCGTTTGTGGCGTTGGCATCTTGCCAACGGATACAGCCCTAAAAAAAGCCTCCCTTGTGAGGAGGCTGAGTAGGGGGGAAGTGAGCTACCGCGAAGGGGAAATTACCCTTCTTTTGCCATCTTACCAAGTTCGGCAATTTTCGCGAATGCTTCTGCGGAATCGGGAGACCCATCCACGATCGTATTCCCGTTCTTATCAATGAGATGATATTCGGGCACACTCTCAGTCACGATGTAGGGTTCGAGGCCACTTGCCTCGATCTTATCATTCATAACAGTGAGCCATGGGAAGCTCTCCTTCGCAGCCCACTCTTGAGCGGCATCGAGGTCGTCATCCAGCGAGATATGGATGAAGGTGACGTTATCGAGATCTGCGATGTTCTTTTGATATTTCTCCACAACCTGTGGAGCAGCTT
Source organism: uncultured Roseibacillus sp. (assembly GCA_937949965.1). Taxonomy (GTDB): domain Bacteria; phylum Verrucomicrobiota; class Verrucomicrobiia; order Verrucomicrobiales; family Akkermansiaceae; genus Roseibacillus. Next base: position 31,148 of record CALFBF010000132.1, on the reverse strand, counting down.
TACGACAGGGTGGTCACCACGAGGCTGAGACGTAGAGGAGGTAATACTCTGGATCTTTTCCGAGTTCCGCTTCTTTGAGCTTTCCGCCGTCGAGCTTGCTGAGAACTTCTTTCGTCAACTTAGAGCCAACGGTTTTATCCATCATCTCTTTTCCTTCAGTCTCCTCGGATGCCATCTCGGCCTTTTTGTCAGCCATCGGCTTCCAGTCAGCGAGGAAGGATTGATCTTCTTCCGAGAGCTTATCTTTACTGAAGACAATTTGGTGGCCGTCAACGAGAACCGTCAACTTACCAGCGGCTTTATCGTAGCTCTGGAGTTCGCCTTCGAAGGACTTGTTACCATCGGCACTAGTCCACGTCCGGGCAGGAGCCCAGAGCACACCGGCAAGGAGGCATCCAGAGAGTAGGGTACTAATTTTCATATCAACAATTTCTGAAATGAGGAAAGCGTGCTCATGTAAGCAATAACTCTCCTCCTTAGAAGGTAGGTCACTTAGAACTGGAAGCCAGCTCCGATTTCGTACCCGAAGCTGTCTTCCGTTACAAATTCATCCCCGAGAAGAGAAAAGTCGTCTCGGATCAAGTAACGCACCCCAGCCTGCAGGTGGAACCCATTCCCGAAGTCGGCCCGCACACCGGCGAAGAACTGCGCGAGGAAGTTGGTGTCAGAGTCAATGTCGAAGTTAAACCGACTATCTAATGAGACGATCTCGACTCCCAATCCACCACCTGCATAGGCCGAGATGGGACCAAAAAGCTTCGCCTCCAGCTCGTAGTTCACGGTGACATTGACGAAGGTGATGTCTCCATCCGCTCGAAAGGTTCCCGCCCCGTTAGAGAAAAAGACGGTAGCATCATCTTCAAAGCCCAGGATTTCTAGAAAGACCGTATGTGCAAAGCTGTCGTCCTCGTAAAAAGTGCCTCGAATCTGGGCAAATCCAAAGCCTTCTCCCGGATCTTCTAGGTAACCACCGCCGAGGAGGATTCCCCCCGAGAGTTGAGCTTGTGCAGGAATTGCGAAAAGAACGGAGCTGACGAGTGCGAGAACGAGTTTTTTCATGATGTCTGTTTATTTAGAGAAAGGAATCTAGCGGCGAGCACGATAAGAGCGAGGTTGCACCGAAGTCGCGCGGAAAGAAGAGCGCCCTGAACGACCAAATCTACCAAACCCGCGCCTGCCCCGATAGAATCGGCGTCCGTAAAAGCCACTCCCTAGATACGACCCTCCGCCAAGGTAGCCAGCCCCTCGGAGATGACTTCCGTTTGTGCCCCTCACCCCTGCGGGTAATAAATTTTGGAAACGGTCTTCATAACTTGCCTCGGCATCATCTACTTTGACTAAGTGCACAAAACTTCTCCGCTTGGCAGGGGGTAAAAGCGCACCCGGTTCGGCGTAAATTGTCGAATTCTTCGCCCCTTTCGAAAGACCCGTAAGCGTGCCTCCTGTTTGCACAAAGATTCGATTTCCTGAGATGTAATCTGTTTGCAAAGTACTCCCCGCAGGAATGAGAATATCACAATTCGTAACTGTGCGAACACGATGCTCGCCTGCGGTGAGAATCCGGTCAGAGCGCTGGAGACGAGACGAAGAGCAACTTCCTAGGAGGAATGGAAGCGTGCCGGAAATAAGCAAAATCAGGAAGCGCACACCGAGAAAGATGGTCTAGACACCTGTTTTATTCAATTTTTCTCAGAAAACTGCTTTAAAAACTCCAAGCGCCTTCAAGCCCGAAAATGAGGCTGGCATCAAAGCTATCTTCGTTAAGTCGAACCCCAGCAGCATCTTGCAACTCGATTTCTCCTGCGAAGGTGAATCCGGCGTGACCTGTTAGACTCAAATTTTCATTCCACCGGTAAGTAACCGCTAACGAAAGCCGGTGTTGGCGAAACTCTCCAACACCATTCGGCGAGGCCAACGAATCTTCATCTAGCCGCTGTTGATTACTGAGGAATTGATAGACGAGTGAGAGCTTCAAATCTTCGTGTGTCTTCCACCCCAAGCTCGCCCCTGCTCCCACTCGGAAGCCCCGTTGAGGTAAAGTCGAGAAAGTCCATCCGTCCGCGAATTCCCAATCAATGATCGGGATAGGAAAGACGGTTACGTTATCCTCGAGTCGGCTGCGAACTACGAATCCCAACCCGAGCTTGAGGGTGTCAGAAAGGTCATACCAAGCAGCAGAGATCACTCCTCCTGTGAGGGAGTCGCCTGTGTCTGCTCCTCGCTCCACATCGCTTACCAACCAGGGAAGCGCAATCCAAGTCCACCCGTTCTGGAGCTGTTGTCGAATAATGAGACCGACTCGAGTGCGGTGAATCTCTTCCCAAGGATCCGTAGTGAGATTATCGAACTCGTAGGTTTCGAATTGGTGGTTAGCACTCAGTGCCACCGTCACATCTTCTCCCAAGTAAATAGGCGCGCTTACCCGCGCTCGCACCAGTCCTCGTGCAACACTTCCTCCCTCATCCAAGTCTGAGGAAAGTTGATATTCCCCTCCAAGGAGAAAAGGGGCTGGCGAGAATTCTCCCGGGGCACACGAAGCCGACACCAGAAACGCACCAAAACGAGAAAGCATAGGAATCACCGCTGGAGCCTGTCGCCAGCGACAAACTCCAGTCGAGAAGTTTTTTCTTATAAGCTTCACAAAGAGCACTTTTGGTAGCCTGCTCTGGAGAAAATTTGGAATTGTTCCTTCTGGAAAGCAACTTGCCGGAGGTGTCCTTAAGAAGAAAAGGTATCAGTTTGCTAAACTCGAGTAGATTGGGAGGTCGGGAGAAGCGAGAATTTTGTTTTGTTGGAAGACCTAGAGAAAAATTTTTCAATCTGATTCACACCGTCATTTTTCATCGTAGAGCAGCGAAGTATCTGAGAAAAACGCCCAAAGGCCGAGTGGCGCAAGTGCGGGAAACTTCGCAGGAAGTGGATAAGTCAGTGGGTATGACCTTGGGAGATTTATACCTGCGGCAAGGAAACGGTTGCCGACATCGTGAGATGCCAGAGAGTGGGAGTAGAAGTTAGTCCAGGATGTAGTAGGATCGGTTCGCCCCAACCAAAGATCTGAACAAGAGAATGATAAAGGGAACCTGAGACGACTAGTAACTCCGCAGAGAGACAAGAGTTCTAGAAAACGAACCTCAGCGGAAAAATAACTCCCTGAGGAGTCAGAATATCGCGCAAGGATTCCAAAGGTTGAGTCAGAGCAGTAGTAAACCTATTGCAAAGAAATTGGACTCATGATTGCAGTAGTCGAGCAAGTCCGTTTGGAACGAGTAAATCCGTAAGAGCGAATTTGTTTCCTTACAAAGATCTCATTCTAGTGAACTACCATGATACGAACTGTAAATCTGGTAGTATGAGAGGTGACAGGGGGATGGTTCCCCCTGTTGTCATATTTGGTATGACTTCTCAGTAAGTTGCCGAGTCTTATGACTTTAGCTGCGCTTTCGACGAATGAATGCCAAGCTACCGAATCCTAAGAGAAGAGCCGAAGAGGGCTCAGGAACAACAAAGGCAACATTGTCAAGTGTACTGCCTATGGAATCACCCGGATCCAGCCCGTCAGCGGGATCTGATACCTGAAATCTGATTCCTATAAAATCAAAGTCTTCAATGTTGTTACCTGCAGTTCCAAAGTTTAAAGGTATTGATACAGAAGTAGTTTCGCCAGCTACACCTGTAGTGACAACCGCTGTCGTGTTTCGATTTCCTGTTGATGTCATGCCATCAATCAAATCTAGATTGGAAGCTCCTGTGCCTCCGAATACACGTGTTTGAGTGGTTTGGAAATTGAGACCACCAAAAACAGCTCGATCACCGGGGGCTACAGTGTCCGTTCCTTGGATGATTCCACTGACGATCACCGAAATATTAAGCCCTTCGCCTGTTGCTGTGAGTGCAGGTGTCCAGTCGAAGGTCAAATTAAGCTGATTACCAGTCAAGGTAGTAGGTACCGAGGCAACCTGAACTAATGGAGTATCATTATTATCGTTACTATTACGCGTTGCCACTCCACCTGCGATGTTCCAACCAGCTCTCGTTCCAACCCAACCAGTGTCTATTTGACTTTGGACAATGGTGTTAGCGGGGACATTATTTAAAACTCCTGGGGCTGGAACAGTGTCAAAATCTCCATTTACCAGAACAACTGCCGATGCCACTTGCGAAGAAGCAAGTCCGGCGAGTGCTACCGTTAAAGAATTTAAAGTAAAAGATTTCATTATTTATTTTATTGGGTTTCAAAAATTACTGGCTTTGGAGGTCCTACAGCTGACAAGTAACCATTCTAAAAAAAGAAAATAACGCAAGCTGAATTTTGATTTTTTTCCAACACCCGCATTGCGCCAAAAATAGAGTGATACTGACGGAGGACAGTTTTGGAAACTACCTTGAGCATTGGTGTCCGAGAATCGGCCCATTTAAAATGAGCATCAAAGTAGCGTAATGATTCCAGTGTTTGCTGCCATGGAGTTAGTGTTCGCGGCAGGAACCGTATCCAACGCCAATGTTTTATAGAAAAATTTGTGGCTGCCTGAACCACTTGACGAAACTTGTAGCTAAGAGTGGCGGACGCTTTTCGGTTTTTGCGGGTCGGTTGTGCAGATTAATAGATGTTCTTGAGTTAAGGGCGCCTCAATAATCTCATTCCAGGAAAACTTGGGATCATGTTTTCCCGAAAGTAGATTGCCGGAAACACCTTTAAATGAAATTTTATTCAGAAGTTTTGAACGTCATGATGAGTGAAGGGTCTTAGCCTCTGAGCAGCGAGTTGAACGCCGCTGTTCGTCTTCATAAACAAGGGTAATAAAATAGCAGTCAGTATTCTTTCCTCCGCGAGTGCGGTTTCGGGATGTTTTGACAAGCCGTTGGATTCGGGGGAATCCAACGGCTGCTTTGTTTTTAGGGGGAAGGGGATAGACGGGATTTTTTGCTAATCTGAGCTCTCGCTCGGAGTCTTCTCATCCTTGAGGCACAATGAAAAAGCATCGATAATTTCCTATGCCGATGCTTGTGGAGGAGAGAGAAAGTGTTCAAGAAAGTCACTCGTTAGCCTAGTCAACTGACACTGCAGATGTTGTGGCAGAGAAGGTGCGAAGAACCTTTTCTTTGAAGACTGTCTAACTGAACACAGAACTAGGCCGCGTTGGTTGCGGCAATCTCTTCTGCTTCAGGTTTATGCAGACTGATGACTAACATGACGACAGCTCCGTTGAGCCAATAATACCAAGCATCGATTCCTTGGAATTTGAAGATGAAGGGACTTAAGACGAAAGTGATGCCGACGATGGCATCAACGGCTAAGTGAAAACTATAAGGCAGAACACGAATCACGCCTAAGTGATGATTGGTGAAGATAGTTAGAATGAGCGCAGCAATACCGGTTACGGTTGCGAGCCACATTGCTAATGGATTTGATTCCCCTAATCCTAGGACCTTAGGAAGTACCATCAAGCTGATTGCAACAGGGTAATCAAGATAGGCATGAATTCTTTTGGAGATGAAACGTGGTGTCATATGATGTTTTTTTGGGATTATAGAAGCTTTTAGAACACTGATCGTGTGGGGCTTCTCTTTTGAGACGCCTTAACCTTGCGAACTCTTACCTGCGAATTCTCGATTTTTTCAGAAACAGCTCGAAGAGGGTGGTGCTCTCCGTCCCGTAACTTGCTTAAAGCAGAACCATTGTTTCGGCTATTCGCTCTGCACGTTCTTTGCAGGAGGAGTTGAATCCGGGCCGATTTAAAATAGGGTTGCAAGCGGTTTTCAGGTGATGAGGGTAGGGCTCTTCGCCTGAAAGGGTGTAGCAGCTGTTGAAAAAACGGCCTTATGATTTAAGGCTACCGTGCATTATGTAAAATCCTTCTTTTATTCGAGCTGGGACTTTATTTGGGAATTGAGGGAAAGAAGTTAGTCTACAATTTTCCAGACTGCGCCACCGCCCATTTCGAGGATATACACCTCTTTGTCGGCATCTTGGCCGAAGGCCGCGAGCTGCTGGAAAGGTTTCCCGTCGGGGCGAGCGAGGCTTTTGGTAAGGTCTTGCTGATCGATTGCTTTGCCGTCTTGGAAGCGGAAAGACCAGATCCGTGGATTCAGGTGATCGCTGTAGAGGTAGTGACCCTGCAGGGAGGTGATAGAACCTCGATAAACGTAGCCTCCGTTAATGGAGAGCCCACCCTTTTCATCCATCTTGTGGTGATAAACAACGACGGGATCGAGGTAATTGTCCTTCTTGGGGCCACCCACTCCTTTTTTAGGAGTCTTGATAAAACCTTCGCGAGGCCTCCAGCCGAAGTTGGCTCCTCGGAGTTGTTCGGCCGTTACGACGTTGACCTCTTCCCAGGCATTCTGTCCCACATCGGCGATGTAGAAGTGATCGCCGTCCCAGCAGCAGCGCCAGGGGTTTCTGAGACCGTAGGCAAAGATCTCCGGGCTTTGCTGATCGGCGAATGGATTGTCCTTGGGGATGGTGTATCCTTTGGGACCTGAGACATCGATTCGGAGAATCTTACCAAGAAGATTGCTTAGGTCCTGTGCATTGTTTTTGGGATCGTTAGCTGAGCCGCCATCACCAGTTCCGATGTAGAGATGACCGTCGGGACCAAATTCGAGATAGCCGCCATTGTGGTTGCCGTAGGGTTGCTTGAAGGTGAGGATGACTTCCGCAGTAGCCGGATCACAGACTCGGTTTTGCTGTGGATTGGCTACGGTGTAACGGACAATTTCGTTGGTGCGATCTTCGTTTGAAAAGTTGACGTAGCAGCGCCCGGTTTTGAGGTAATCGGGCGCGAGGGTGAAACCTAACAGTCCTTCTTCGTTATGGCGGCGAGAGACTTGAGAGGAGATGTCGAGAAAGGGCTGAGCTAAGGTTTTGCCAGTGGACTGTTGATGGAGGCGAATGATACCGGCTTGTTCTACGATAAAGAGCCAGTCGGAATCATTGGGAAGCGAGGTGAGGTGGATGGGTCGTTCGAAAGAATCGCCGATGCGTTCTAGTCGAGGGGCGGCCGAGGCTAGGAGGGGAATGGTGAGAATGAGAGTTAAGAGTGTTTTCATGTTTAGAATGAAGTTAGTTATCCGAGAGGGTGACTTGTATACGATAGAATGTGGGTTCTGGCTGATTGGGAGTGATTGCAAAAATTTGTTCGCTCCCTGTTCCGAGTAAGGAAATGAAAACGTTGAGTTCGCCGGGATTCTTTCCGCTCATGATGCGATAGACTCGATTAGGAAGAGTAGGGAAGGTGAGAGCGAGAGTGTCTGCTAAGATTGGGTGGCGTTCAAGTTGAGAGAAAAAGAGAGAAGAAGGATCGGCGGGATTGGTCTCAGTGACCAGAAATTCGGCGAGGTTACTTTGCCCATCATGATCGCTATCTTCTTGGCTGTCAGGAACACCGTTACCGTCGCTGTCTCTCATCAAGGGATTGGTGCCAATCGTTAGTTCAACGAGATCAGGGAGCTGATCATTATCGTCGTCAGGGTCTATCAGGTCAGGGATTCCGTCTTGGTCGGTATCGATCTCTGTTAGGATTGTGACGCGGACTTCATCGAGAGCGATCGCTTGTGAGGACGCTGGTGACACTCCGGTGAAAGTCTGTCCTTCATTGAGTTGTCCCGGCGAATGGGGAACCGTTTGAGGGAAGCGAACCCAGTTCAGGGAAGAGGAGTCTGCTCCTGAGCCTGTTAGGCCAAGAGAAGCGAAGCCTGGTGCGAGAGCAGGAATTTGCGCTACTCCTATGTTGTTAGTAGTTAATCCCGAAGCAGGTCCGCTAGTTGCAGTGAAAGCTCCTTCGTAAGAAAGGAATTGCGCGACTTCACCGGCGACTAAAATGGCGATGCCGTCGGGCCCATTTTGAAGGGAGAGATTTTCGGAATAGATCCGATACCCGTTCTCGATGGTGGGGTTTGCGAAGTTGTCAAAGTCGCTTAGAGGTAGCGAGGCATATGGTTGTAATAGTGCCGGGTTCCCATTGTAGAGCACGATCTCGACTTGGGAAAGATCGCCTCCAGTAGGAAGAAATCCGGGGGCAACGGCGACTTCAATGAATTCGTTAGTGTCGGTACCGGCATTGTCGTAGTGAAACTCGTTGAGAAAAATCTCAGAAGAAACGGTTCCCTCTATTTCGTCACCGCGAGTGGCGGTGAATGCGAGGGTGAAACGAGTGCCGGGTGGGATGGAGAGCTCATCGAGTTGAGTTGTTAGGATCTCTGAACGTGGGAGTGTTTGGGTAGGGGTGGCTACGAAGCTTAGTGCTGGCAGCGTAAGGATTGCGCCATCTGCTAAGGTTATCTGGGCGGTGAGTTGGTCCGTGGTGCCGGGGAAACGGGCAGCGATTTGCTGTGCAAGGTAGCTGATTTCTAAGCTCTCAATTGTCGCTTCGGTCTCGTTATGAAAGTCGGCGAAAAAGGTCACGGCATTGGTCGAGGGGACGACTGCTAAGGAGCGATTACCAGTGAGGTCTGCGGCGTAGTTGGCTGGCGAGGGTTGGTCCGAGAAGAGGCCTTGCCAATTGGAGCTACTGGACCGCCACCGAGGAGGAGCGGCGTTCCCATTGAAGTTGTCGAAGTTTTCAAGGACGGTGGTTTCAGCCGAAGTGAGCGTATAACTAGCGGGTTGATCTGAGAGTTCGAAATCGGCAAACACGGCCCAGTGATCAGAGGCAATACGGGATGAGTTATTAGCAAGAGGGGCTCCTGATTTGGCGAGTCCTCGGGTATTATCAAGATCGAGTTCTGAGCGGTAGATTTCTGCTCCGACGAGAGTGAGCGCGGGCGAAGGGAGGAAAAAATCGAGCGTAGCACCGCCAAATTGAAAGGTGGCGTCACCGCCATTCAAGTCACGCGCATCAATAGCGACTAGTTGATAAGGAGTTGGAAAGTAGAAGTCTGGATCCGTTGAAAAAGTCAACGGCAGAGGAATGTCGCTTCCTCGATTCCAGCTATTAGGTAGTCCGCTTGGTTCAGATGAGAAGAAGGTTGTGGTCGCCGAGAGGTTGAAGTCTCCGGTCACAATCATATTGTCAAAAGAGTCTAATGCGTTGCGGTCGAGGTAGTCTTCGACTCGGCTCATCTCTACCGCTCGTCGGAAGCGGTCGCTCAACTGAGTGCCCGCTTTGTTATGAAGATTGATGAGAGTGACTGGTTGGGCTGCTCCGGGCACGGCAATGACTACTGCAGGCATTGCTCGCGTGATTTCGCGAGCTAAGTTGCCGTCCTCGCCCACCGCTCCAATTGAGGCTTGATAGGCGGTGGTGCCGATTTCTTCGCTATCGATGATGGGGTAGCGGGAGAGAGTGACATTGCGGAGCGAAAAATCAAAAACACCGCTGGAGGTGGGAATGAGCACGTGTGGGAGTCCTAGTTCTGCCGCCAAGGAATGGACGTCCGAGTTCGTGTCTCCGTTGGTGCCTCCGGAGATGTCTGCATTCGCGATTTCTTGTAAACAAACGACGTCGGCATTGACGCGAGCAAGGATGTCTCGCACGGAATCGTAATCCGGGGTGCCGGGTTCGTTCAGAGCTTCCGTTACGTTACCGTTGATCCGGTTGGCCTCGACATTGAAAGTCACCACCCGGAGGGGAACCCCGTGTGTTACTGCGATCAAGATTCCGAGAACTAGCAACGCCCGAAGCATAGTAGAATTTGGCATCCCTTGCGGTAGTTGGGTAGTGATTTTCTCGCTCCCAAGCATGTCTCTCTAGTTACGGAGGGGAATGGGAGCCGGAGTGATAAAGGAAGTGAGGAAAAGGCCGCTAATGAATCCTCCCAGATGAGCACCGTAGGCAATGCCTCCGTAACCATTGATGGTGCCCGAAATATCGATACCGAAGCCTACGACTGCGAGAATAACCAAGTTCAGGGGAGGGATGGCATAAGCGATTGGCCAGATGTGTGGCCATGGGAGGGACCACCGAACTGCGAGACCGAGGTACGCTCCCTCAAAACCCATCACTGCTCCAGATGCTCCTAGGGCAGGAATATTACTGTCTGCCCTCAGAATGGCATCGCCAAGGTAGCCCACGACTGCGGTGATGCTGAAAATAGCGAGAAGCCATCGCACACCCAACAACTCTCCAACGAGACCGGCAAAAACCCAAAGAAAGAGCATGTTGAAAAGCAGGTGGCTCACGCTGCCATGTAGGAGAGCTGCACTATAGAGAGTCGTGAGCTCTAGCCAGTCCGTCGGAGCGCTTTTACCCGCGCTGATCGCCTGCCACGCAGCTTCGAACTTGGTAGGAACGAATTCACCTTTGCTAAAGAATACAGGTGAGACAATTTGGCCGATAAAGATGAAATTTATAAAAATAATGAGTCCAAGAAGGGTGCGCTGACTAGTATTCTTCACCGGATAAGCAATAGTCATGGCTCTTCAAAGTGCAAGAACTCCTCCTAGACAGATTTTTTTAAGCGTAAAAATTAAAATTTATTAAAAAACATTCAATTTTAAATAACGCTCTCAAATTAAGTTAAAGCATTTATTTTCAATGAGTTGCAATTCTCATCGGATAATTTCTCTTAGGAATAATTAAAATCTCCCAAGAGAAATTATTAAAAAAACTTGCCTAATGGCTTCGGAAAAGTTAATAATCCGCCGTCATGGAATTCAAAGTTATCTTCGTGGGGTTCGCCCTCCACTGTGTTCTAAATGTGGTATTGATTAGTAAATCGGTCATTACCAATGCGCAGTCGAAGATCATAGAGGTGGCGATCGTTTCTGAGGAAAAGAAGATGCTTAATTCGTTGAGTGGAGAAGCGAGCAAATTGAAGTTTCTGAGTCTTCATGCTGAACCCTCTATTGGCGAAGGCATCGTGGCGGCTGAATAAACCCTTCCTCTTGGGGCGGACGCATTTTTTGATTTCTTAAAATTAGGAAGAAAGGTCTTCGACTATTTCCTTAAAGAAGAAGAGTTTTTTCAGAAATTGCATTTGAAAGTACTCTAGCCTGCAGCGAAGGAGATACATTTGAGCGCTGCTGCTGGCTGGCTGTCTTCGAAGCCGAGAGACGGCGAAAGGCGACCAAGATTGTGATAATCTTTAAACAAATTAGTTAGAAAAGATTCGTCGTGGTGAGGGGAATTGAGGCAGGCCAAGATATGGGACTGAGGAGTGATTAGTTCGGGAAGACGGCGAAGAATCTTCGGATAGTCTTTCTCCACCTGAAAACTCTTTCCTTGCTGGGAAGGAGGGTCAATGAGGACGAGATCATAAGGTGCTTCGCGGACAAGCCGTCCCCAAGATTTGAAAAGGTCGTGGGGAAGATAACGCGCTTTTTCAGAAAGAGCGGACTCGAAGTTCAAATGGTGATTGCGACGGCCGGTAGACAAAGCATTGCTTGCCATGTCGAGATTGAGGACGCTCTCTGCGCCTCCTGCAATGGCTGCCACAGAGAGAGAACAAGTGTAAGCAAAGAGGTTAAGAACACGCTGCCCGCTGGCCTGTGAGCGAACCCAATCTCGCCCGGCTTTCATGTCGAGGAAGAAACCGTGATTCTGATTTCGATCGAGATTGAGGTGATAGCGTAGCCCGGACTCCTCTGCGAATACTTGCGTAGGGAGCTTGCCGTAGAGAATGCTTTTGGGTGCTTTGGGTAGATAGCGTTTTTGGACAACTAGAGCGGCAATGGCAGGAGTGTTCTTTATTTCTGTTAAGATGCTCTGAAGGAGAGGTGAGTTTGTTTCCTTGTCGGCATAGAGAGTGACCAATAGGACTGGAGCAAACCAGTCGATGGCGACGTGCTCTAAGGCTACGTATAAGCCTCCCCGACCATGGAGGAGACGGCGGCTATCAGAGCCCAGTGTAGAGAGCGGGAAGGGGAGAGAACTCATGGAGATTCTCGGATGAGCCTTGTCGGGGTTAAAATCGCGCGCGCAGTTTTCTTAGTAAAGGGTCTTGCGAGGTTGTACGGGCGGCTGCTTGCCCTCATTGGCGTCCTTTACCTTCTCGAAATCTCCTTCCTCGCAACAGCGGACAAAGCCTTCGGCGTAGCACTTGAGTTTGTCCCAAAGCAATCGGATGTCAGCCGATTCGTCGCTGTCGATGGAGTTGTCGAGCGCTGCTTGCGAGATTCTGCCGAGTAGGAGAGAGAACTGAGTTACTATCTCGTTAGTAGCAGGGAGATATTCAAAACCCTGTTCGCAGGACGAGTCGGGATTGCGGACGAAGTAGCCGCCTGATTGTGCACAGAGCCATTCCACAATGCGTATGTCATCTGTCTGCCGTACGATTTCGAGGATGCGGTCGAGAGGATTGCGCGATCCCGAGCCTGTGTCTGACTGCTCTTGTGCCCACTTGTAGACCAGAGAGAGTGAGATCCCCAGTTCGGCTGCAATAGCTTTCGGCGAGGTTTTGTCGAAGGCCTCTTTTAAGACTTCATGAGATTCCATGACGAATGATTTAACGCAAAGAGGTGCTCTTTTGAAGAAGCAACTGAGAAAGCTGATTTGTTACCAGTGAGGGGCGAGTGGGAATGAAAAAAGCCAATCCCGACGGGATTGGCTTTTTCTAAAAAGGGTTACGAGTAGGAGAAACCTATTCCCCCTCTTCTGCAGGAGTTTCTTCGGGAGCTTCAGGTTTGATGATTTCGATAAGTTCGACTTCGAAAACCAAAGTAGCACCTGGGCCGATACGTGGCGGGCTGCCACGGTCACCGTAAGCGAGGTCGGATGGGATGTAGAACTTGTATTTGGAGCCTACGGGCATGAGTTGCACGCCTTCGGTCCAACCAGGGATAACTCCGTTCAGAGGGAACTCAATAGGCTCGCCGCGATCGACGGAGCTGTCAAAGACAGTGCCATCGGTGAGGGTGCCGTGGTAGTGAACTTTTACGGTATCAGTAGCCGCTGGTTTATCGCCTTCTGCGGCGGTGATTACCTCGTATTGGAGGCCCGACTCGGTTTCGGTGACACCTTCGCGTTCTTTATTCTCGGCGAGGAAAGCCTTGCCAGCTTCCATGTTGGCTTTTGCTGCTTCAGCTTGCTTGGCAACCGCCTTGGCCTGCATTTCCTGTTGGAATTTCTGCATCACTGCTTGGGCATCGGCATCAGCGATTTGGGATTCGGTGCCAGCGGAAGCTTCTTTGAGGCCCGCAAAAAGAAGGTCGAGGTCGAGCTCCAGACCGTCAGCCTGCATGCTTTGTCCAATATTGCGACCGATTAAGTAGGAGGCTTTTTGAGTATCGGATTCGAGTGTCAATTTCTCAGCAAAACTGAGAGGAGAAAGGACGGCCATCATCAGGCCCGTTGTCAAAAATGATTTCATCATCGTGGATATCTTCGGGGGACAAAGGAGATGGGTCAAATCCTTATCCAGTTTTTTCGAAGGAAAAGCGACGGACTGAAAGCCTGTTGAACGAGTTCATCAGGTTTCAAACCAACAAAGGCTCGAGGGAATTGGGGGACATTTTCTTGGAATGGGGTTGTCGGGGGTGCCCAGAAGTTTCCCCTTAAAGTCATTTTTAGCGGGAATGAATCTTTTCCTCGATTGTTTGAACAAATTAAATTTATGGGAATCTAATTGAAGTGGCGGGATGTTCCAGTGTCCCAGTTTTTCAAATTATGAATCCGATATACAAATGCAGTCTCGTTCTTGGTCTTATTGTGACCGGGGGTGGGGTTGCGATGAATGGTGGACAGAATGGAGCAAGCCTCAAGCGGCTAGCGGCTCCTCTTTTTGAGGAGGATAAGTCCATTCGACGTTTGGAGGAACTCTCCCCAGCCGAACTCGCTCAGCTTCCTATCGGAGTGGAGCGGATTGAGCATCAGCGTTAGCCGGGATTTTCTTCGCTGTCAGGTGCCGCTTCTTGGATTTCGCTTTCGAGAGTATCTTTCATGATACGTTCGATGTCTTCTTCTGAGAGCACATTAAGAGCATCTGAGTTGTTCGGCTCTTCGCTCTGGTCCGAGTTTTCACTATCCTCGGCGTTATGAGTTGCAGGAGGAGCTTCTTCAGCCTCTACCACTTGTTGGGCGGCGGGAGCAGGAGGGATGACGACGGGAGGAGTGGTAACCACTGGAGCAGCAGGGGCCAACGGGCTTGGTCTTGGAGTGGCGATAGTGGGGGCAACGAGGTCGCTCTTAGCGACTGGTTTCGCGAGAGCATCTTTACCAATGTTCAGCGCAGAGAGAGTGTAGTCCGCGACGAGATAGTAGTAGGAACTGTAGGGTTGCTCTCTTGCTAGTTTCTTCTTCACCTCCTCTTGCTTCGCCAAGAATTCGGCTTCTGCCGCTTTGGCTTCTTCTTCGGTCTCATCTTCAGCTGCGGTTCGTTCAGAAGGAAGGTTTGCGGAAACATCGACTTTCATTACAAATCCGCTGGAGATAGAAACCCCTTCCTCCAGCTCAGAGCTTTTTGACTTTAGAGGGGCATATTCTAGGTTGTAGACGAGCCCATCAAAAGTGGAGATGGTGATTTTACGCACTTTCTCTTCGTCGCGTTTTTCCTTGGCTTCTTCTTCAGTGAGAACGTCTTCAAATTGTGGTGCCGAGAGAATGTTCTTCAAGGCGGAGAGCTTGTCGCTCTGTGGCTCGCGATTAGCAGTCAGTTCTAGGATGGCGAATTCTGAATCCTCGGTGTTACGAGCGACGCTCCAACCGTTAATAATGTCTCCTTTAGGAGTTTCTAACTGAATTGATTGAATGCCGTCGATCGCGATGAATTCTTTGCTCAACCAGTCGGTGACTTTAGTGGTGAGATCAGGGAAGTTTTCATTAACTGCGTAGACGGCATCCTTTTCGTTGCCGAGGCGGAGATATTTACCAGTGACCCTTGCTCCTTGGGCTGCAATTGATTTTCCAATGGTCAAGGTTTGGATGTTTTCGCCCTGTGCGTCTTGAAAGGTGAGCTTGTATCCGTGCTCCTCTTGGATGTCAGACTTGGAGTCCATACCAAAGCGGTTGTCGAAGGCTGGTCCCGCCTTACGACTCTGTGCGATGGCCGCCTCGGTGAGACTGCGCAGGAATCGGGTCAGTTTAGGGAAATCGATTTCGTAGCCATTGCGCTCTTGCAACGACCACTGGTCTTCCTCTTTTGTGATGGTCACGGTCTCGCTGGCTCCTTCGATTTTCATGGAGGCGATTTTGGCGAGAGGGAGATTTTTGAAAATCACTTCGCCCTGTTCTCGTTCGGTGGGAGCACTGTTGTTGTCGTTTTGACTGGATTTAACAATGAGAGTAAAGGCAGCCAAAAGACCGACAATGCCCCAGAGGATGGTAACTAGACGTTTGCTCATAGTATTGCGGAAGTTAGTGAATTGAAGAAGGTGAAAAGAGAGTGATTAACGGGCCGAGGTTGTGAAACGACGTTTGAGGAAGACCCCAATACCAATTAGGATAATGATACTCGGGACGATGAAGAGATTGGCCAACGTGTAGCGGGTCGCGAGGGCATCTTTTTCGCGTCGCAGGTCCTTTTCTAGCACGCGGAGCCGTTTACGTGCTTCCACTTGTTTGGTGAGAGCCTTTTCGTATTCTTCTTTGACTTCACCTTCGAGAGCGACTTGACCATTTTTCTGCTGGGCGAGAATCATTTCGCTGAGGCGTTGGCTGACTTCGTCGAGCTCCTTTTGCTCTTTCTCACGCTTCTCACCGAATTCTTGTTCGAAGTTTGATTCCATTTCTTGGATCACTTTGAAAGGACGACGACTATCATTACGCGAGCGAGAACCAATGAGGTGCTTTGACCCAGTGACTTGATCGAGAATGTTAAAGAGGAAGGCGATGTTGTCACCTTGTGGAGCGATGAGCCCTCCAAAGGCCTGTTGGTAGGCGAAGCTGTCAGCGAGGAAGTCGCTATCTGCGATCAGGAAAACATTTCCTGTCTTGGTGGATTTGGTGAGGCTGTTTGGCTTGGCTTCTTCCTCACTCTCGGAGCCTTCTGCTTCAGTTGTTTCGTTCTTCTTGTTATCGGCTGGATTTCCCTCCGGAAAAGCAGTCTGGAAGCTTCCTTGGATGTGCACCGCAAGGTCGTAGGCTTTGTCGTCGAGGCGAGCACTTCCGAGCAAGGAGGGGTCTAGTCGCGAAGCGCGGCGACCATCGACAAATCCTGATTGGGTAGAAGAGCGGATGAGAGAGGTATGGGTAAGACCTTCTTTGCCAGAGGCAGTGAACGCTCCTGATAGGATGAAGAAGAGGTTACTCAAACGATTGGTGATGATACTGTCTTCTTGGGGGAAGGCCTCTTTGGTTAAAGACAGTGCAGAGGTTGAGTCACCTCCCTGAAACCTAGTGCGGTAGCTTCCGTCAGCGAGAACTTGATCGGAAACATAGCTCACTCCCCAAGTCTCTAACAGATCGTTAGAGAAGGTTGAAGTGGGTGAAAGAGGAGAGCGGCCACGGGAAGGATCGAGTCCCCCCACTTGTTGTGAAGTTACTGAAAAGGCATCAAGGGCGGCTACGATGGTTCCCCCTTCGAGCAGATACTGATCGAGGAGATACTCGGTTTCCGTTGTAATGCCGGTGGGATGGATGACTAACAGTGCAGCCAAGCCTTCGAGCTCAGCTGGGGTCGGAGTCATCGAGATATTTTTGATCTCATAGTTTTGGCTTAGCTGTTCGTAGACTACGAAAGGACGCTGTGGAGGGAGACCACTTTGCGGTCCTGCGGGTTGCCCTCCAGCAATGGGATAGGCTGACATGACACCCAGGGTAGGTTTACGAGTGCGTGCCACTCTCGCGATGGCAGAGGAGAGCTGATACTCCAGCTGAGTTTCTGCAGAAGGAGCAAGAAAGGGGATGGAAGCCTTTTCGTCGAGGAAGGATATACTCAAACCGAGGTAGAGATTTTCATCGTTCAAGCTCTGTCCCGCAATCCCATCGAGGTTTGCCGAATCTTCAGCATCGGTGTCAGGTTTTGGGTCTAAGTTGACGATGCGGAGATTGTCTCCAGCGATGGCTTGGTAGCGCTTCAGGAAGCCATCCACTTTCTTCATGTAGAGTTCCAGATTGCGCGGCATGAACTCGGCGTCACGGGTGGCGTAGTAGTTGATGACGACTTCGGCATCGCTATCCTTGAGCTCGCGGAGAATCTCTTTGGTGCCCGGGGTGAGGGTGTGGACCTTGTCCTTCGTGAGGTCGAGGGTGCGATTGCCGGCGGCCGAGATGGAGACTAACCAGTTGGCAAAAAAGGCAATCAGTGTGAGGGCAATGATCCCGAGAACAGTGTTGAGCACGGGGCGTCCTGCTTTGTTTGAGGGAGCCGTTTTCTCAGCGGCTACTTTCTGATCTTCTGCAGTTTGACTCATGATGTGAGGAGAAGTTAGAGGTGTGAATGAGAGGGGTTTTTAGCTACGGCGAGCAGTGAGGATGGCAGAGGTGCCGAACAAGGAAGCCACGATGATGGAGGCGAACCAGACGAAATCTTGGAAGCGGAAGGCTCCGCGCATTAGTGAATTAAAGTGATCCCATACCCCGAAGGCGATGAAAGGTTCGACTCCTCCTTCGGGAAGGATCTTAGTGAGCTCGATGACGACAGTATCAAAGCCGATCATGACCATCAGGACACAAATAGCGACGGAGACAATCAGGCAGACCACTTGGTCACGCGTGAATGCCGAGACGAGCATCGTGATGGCTAGGAAGGTGCAACAGACGAGGAAGGATCCTAGGTAGCCTGAAAAGATAGTCAGGTTGTCCGGGTCCCCGAGATCGTTAACAGAGATCCAGAGGGGGAAGGTGAGCGCAATAGCTACTAAACAAACCGTAGCAGCCGCGAGATACTTGCCCACAATCGCAGACCAAGTGGAAGTGGGTAGCGTGCCTAACAGCTCAATTGTTCCAGTGCGTTGTTCGTCGGACCAGAGGCCCATGCCGATCGCGGGAGCCAAGAGCATGAAGAGCCAGGGGTTCCAATAGAAGTGGGGGTAGGCCAGATTCGCGTCTCCTACTCGGAAGAATCCTCCAAAGGTGAAGGTGAGCCCCATCGAGAGGAGGAGGTAAATCACGATGATGGCGTAAGCCGTGGGTTGGGTGAAGTAGGCGGTCAGTTCGCGTTGATAAATGGTCAATGCCGTTTTCATAGGGAGAGGGTGTTAGAGTGCTCAGTTAGGCGGCGGCTGCTTGGGCGTCGGTAGTGGTGACCTTATGGAATAAGTCGTAGAGGCTTCCGTTGCCTTGGTCCTTGAGTTCGCTTGGGGTGCCGTCAGCAACGATCTTACCTTGATCAACGATGACTGCGCGCGTGCAGGCGGCTTCCACTTCTTCGAGAATGTGGGTGGAGAAGAGGACGGCCTTTTCTTTGCCGAGCTCTTTGATGAGCTTGCGCACCTCATGCTTCTGGTTCGGGTCCAGCCCATCGGTGGGTTCATCTAGGATAAGGACCTCAGGATCATGAATGAGGGATTGTGCGAGGCAGGTGCGGTGACGATATCCCTTAGATAGGGTGTCGATTGACTGGCGAGCGACTTGTTCGAGGAAGCAAGTCTCGATCACCTTCGCGACTGCTTCCTTGCGTGTTGAGCCGGAGAGGCCACGCATCTTAGCGATCCAGTTCAGGAAGCTCGTGACCGTCATGTCGTTATAGAGAGGGGCTGATTCTGGGAGGTATCCAATCTTGCGTTTCGCAGTCTGAGGATCGTCAATCATAGAGATGCCACAAATCTCGATCTGACCAGTCGATACGGGAGAGAAGCCCGTCACCATACGCATCGTTGTGGATTTACCCGCGCCGTTAGGCCCTAAAAAACCGAGAACCTCGCCTTTTTTGACAGCGAAGGATAAGTCATCGACAGCGAGCTTGGGCCCAAAGCGTTTGGTTAGGTTTTTAACATCAATCATAGTTCGCAGAATTGTTTCGTGAAAGTTTAGGGAGTTGTAACAGGAAACGATAAAAATTTTAATTCTTGTTTCAATTTTTCAAGAAAAAATCAGCAGGGAGAAATCAGAATATTCTCATGCTGTGTCTCTTTGGGGAAAACGTCACTTCGAAGAGCACTAGATGTCGATGACCTTTCCGGTTGCAGGTTTCGCGTGGGTGGCTTCATCTTCTCGTCGAGGCTCGAGTTCAGGGTCGAGGGGATTTCCTCCTACGCTCACGTTGACCTTATCAGCCAGTTTGCCAGTGACAAGACTCCGAATAACTGCCCGTGTGGGAGCGAATAAAAGAAGAAAACCAATGGTGTCTGTTAGGAAGCCTGGGGTGAGAAGGACGGCCCCGGCGACTAGGATGAGGAGGCCGTCGACGATCTCCTTGTGAGGCATCTTGCCCTGCGCCATCGCGCTTTGGAAATTGTGTATTGCCTTCGCTCCTTGCGACTTCGTCAAGGCTGCTCCGATCACTGCGGTGATAATGATGACTAGGAGAGTCGTGCTTAGACCAAGTCTGTTTCCTAGTAGGATAAAGAGTGCGAGCTCGATGATAGGAACGATGATGAACAGGAGAAGAAGGCGGGCGAACATAAGAACAGGGCTTGGATGTGGAGTCTTCGTCAGAAGTGTCGTTTTGCAAAATGGAAAGTCGCCTCCATTTTGGAATCAGGCCGGGATGGCAGTGTTCGTCAGAATCTGCTCCACCACGGAGGTATTTGTAATTCCGGAGAATTTGGCATCGGGTTCGAGCACGAGGCGGTGGGCGATGACGGGGACCGCGAGTTCTTGAATCATCTCTGGGGTTACAAAATCACGCTCATTGAGCAGTGCCATCGCTTGTGCGGTATGCATCAAGGCCAGTGAGGCGCGGGGAGAAGCTGGGAGTTTCACTTTCTCTGCGGTGCGAGTCGCCTGCACAAGACTAACAATGTAGTGCCGCACCTCTTCCGTAATCGTCACCGAACGAGCGAGGCGACGAATGGCCAAGAGATCTTCTCGACTACAGACAGAGGTCAGCCCGTTGAGTGGGTGGCTGCTCTGTTGCTGAGCGAGTAGCGCGACCTCTTCCTCAATGGGGAGATATCCTAAGTCACAGAGCATGGCGAAGCGATCCATCTGGGCTTCGGGAAGAGGATACGTGCCTCGAAACTCGACTGGATTCTGGGTAGCGACCACAAAGAAGAGTTCTCCCAAGTCGTAATGCCGTCCCTCGATGGTAGTTTGGCCTTCTGCCATAGCCTCTAACAAGGCTGATTGTGTTCGAGGGGAGGCCCGGTTAATCTCATCAGCTAATAACAGGTCAGTAAAGATAGGGCCTTGGTGAAAGCGGAATTCGGACTTGGAAGGGTCAAAGATAGAGACCCCTAATACATCCGAAGGAAGGAGGTCGGGAGTGAACTGCAAGCGCCTAAAGTCCATTCCTCCCACAGCAGCTGCGAGCGCTTTAGCAAGAGTCGTTTTGCCTGTGCCGGGATAATCTTCGAGCAAGAGGTGGCCTCCGCTGATCAGGCAGGCGAGCACTTGGCGAACCGCTTTTTCTTGACCTCGAATGACGGTCGCGATGGCAGCTTCAATATTGTGGAGAATGCTCGTGGCCTCAGAGATCATCATGTGGAGGAGAGCTTGCGCGCGATGGAGGAGAGGTGCAAGTTTTTGAAACGGGGTGATGGCGTTCAGGCCACTTATACTATCGACTGTTGTCTTGTGCCTTGCGTGAGCTGGGAAGCTTGTTACCTTTGCGAGATGAAAACACCTTTCCTACTGCTAGGTTTCGCTTTAGCGACTTCACTGAGCGCTTATAACGTCCCGAATGGGATGAGTAGTTTACGTGATTTGGAGAAGGCGCAAGCACGCGCGAAGGAGGCCGGGAAGCCGTTGGTGCTTGTTGTGGCCATCAAGTCTCAACCTGAGACATGAGCCGATTGTCCCGGGACCATCAGTTCGATGGTTAGCCAAGATGTCCTCAAGTGGTCAGTCCCTGTCACTCTTGATCCTTCCGAAGTCCTCGCTTTGCCTGCTGCTGCTCGGGACGTAGTCCGGGCCAAGCCAGGCGTGACCCCCAAAGTCTTTGTGATGAATCCTGCTCTCACGGAGAGTTATGGTCAATTTGATCATCCTGAGCTCAAGGGTAAGAACTGGAATGCTATCTTCAAAGAAGCCAAGGAAGGAGTGAAGTCCGCTAAAACTGCTGGGTCCTTCATCCCTGCTGGGGAAGTCGTCACCATCGCAGACTCAACAATCGAAAAGTGGCAAAGTGCTGCCGGTTCCACTATCGAAGCAAAGTTAGTTGCGGTGGAGGACCAAACCACTTTTGTTTTTGAGACTGCGAGCGGGAAGGTGATCCGGACTACTGGAGATAAGCTAAGTGAGGAATCTGTCCAACGGGCGCAAAAGTTGGCTGAGCAGTAGTAAGAGCCTTACCCTCTCTTACTTTGGGACATCCCATGCGGTTAGCCAACGGTGTTCACTACGGGTATAGCCGTCTGCTAGGAGCCGCCTTTCCATGTCAGGAAAGTGCGCCGCACCGTAAAAGATGGCGAGATCTTGAGTACCGTTAGAAAGTTGACGAGCGAGGACTTGGAAGCATTTTTCGTTGCGATCAGAGATGATTAAATTCTGCCCCGTAATAGCTGCGGCAGATTCATCACCCTGTTCCATCATCGTCATGTATTCTAACTTCAAGAGTTGGCCATCGCCGGAAAGGATAGCCCTCATGACGAGACCCATATCTATTCCGCCGAAAGCCTTGCCCGTGATTTCGCTAGTCTTGACTCCATTCTCGAGCGCAAAGGCAAGGAGTTCACCCGAATTTCCTTTCGAAAGTTCTGCGTATTCCGCAGTTGTTAAGTCGGCGTGAATGAAGTTGTCCTTAGTATAGTCGATGTGACTGAGCTGTTCGGCGAGCTGCATCGTGTGTGCGAAGGAGCTATAGAGGCCTCGTAGACCCGAGACGGGACGTCCATCAGCTTGCTCTCTTGGACGAGGGGTGCCGTTGGGTAAGTTCTCCTTGTTCTCTCCTCCAATGAGCTCGAAGAGAACTACGGGATAGTTGGTGAATTCTTCATTGAGCGCTTCAAAGTAAGTTTGATCACCAATGTGAATTGCCCCAATGAGAGTGACTGTTGTGCTGCCCTTTTGGTATTTTGTGATGGAGGTCTGCAGGCGGGTGCTTTTCTCTGCTTTTTCCACTCGGATGAAGTTCGTTGGTTCTGCTCCCGGTGCGAGGAGAACAGAGAACAGAAGAATTGGAAAAATACGCAGCATGACTGTTAGTAAAGCAGGAAACTCTTTCATTGGCTAGAATTGCTTGCAGGGGCGGCCTGGCCTTGTGTGTTTCTGTGATTGGTTTTAGAGTGCGCCGCAAATGAGCGACCTTTTGCAGTATTGTCCTGACCTCTTTTCCTATCAGCGCAGGGAGTCGCGTGAGGTGATGGTGGGTAACGTGGGGATCGGGGGTCGCAACCCCATCCGGGTACAGTCGATGATCACGAGCGATACTCGCGATGTTGAGGCCAGCGTAGGCCAAGTGCTCGCACTCGCTGAGGCCGGATGTGAGATTGTGCGCATCACCGCGCAAACTCGCAAATATGCGGAGTTTTTACGACCGATCGCGGACCAAGTCCGTGCTGCTGGAGTAACCGTGCCTTTGGTTGCGGATATCCACTTCAAGCCAGATGCCGCGATGGAGGCTGCTAAGTGGGTTGAAAAAGTCCGTGTGAATCCAGGCAATTACGCCGATAAGAAGAAGTTCGAAGTCAGGGAGTATTCCGATGCTCAGTACGAGGAGGAACTCCTTCGCATTCGCGAGCAATTCGTGCCACTCGTTGAGCTTTGTCAGGAGAAGAACCGCGCGATGCGCATTGGGACTAATCATGGCTCTCTCTCCGATCGGATTATGAATCGCTACGGCGATACCCCATTGGGCATGGTGGAGAGTGCTCTCGAGTTCGCACGCCTCGCGCGCGAGTTTGATTATCATAATTTTGTCTTCTCGATGAAGGCCTCCAATCCCAAGGTCATGATCGAGGCTTATCGCCTCCTCGTGGCCCGACTTTATGAGTTAGGCTCGGATTGGAATTACCCCCTTCACCTCGGGGTCACCGAAGCAGGCGATGGCGAGGACGGCCGTATCAAGTCTGCTATCGGGATTGGCAGTCTCCTTGCGGATGGCGTGGGAGATACCGTCCGAGTTAGTCTAACCGAAGATGCAATCCACGAGATTCCGGTCGCGAAGGCGCTCGTGGACTTAGTCATCAACGACACTTCTAGTAGAGAGGCGGGGAGCAGTTATCAAGGCCTCACTCCTTCTTGGAATCCTTTCAGTTATGAGCGCCGTAGAACAGGTATGATTACTTGCGGCGATGTTGCAGTGGGTCGCACGGAACTCATGCGAGTCGTCACCTCGCGAGCCAAGTATGATGCCGTGAAGCACAAGCTGATTGCCTTGGGGGACTTTCAACCCGAGATTGTTGAGGAGGATGCTGATATCCTTGCCATTGACCCACGGAATGATGAAGAGGTGGCCGCGGCCAATGCGCTCGCCGAGCGCCGGTTGATCACCGTGCGAGATGGTCTCGACCTAGCGGTGATTCCCGCCTTCCGACTTCTTGCGGCGCGCGTTCAGAAGAAGCATCCTATTCTCCTTAAGGATGTTCTCACCCCTTCGCAAGATGACCAAAGTGATTTTCAAGAGACTTTGTTAGAAGGGGGCAAGAATTTAGGTTCATTGATTTGTGATGGTATTGGAGATGCGGTCTTGGTACAGGGCGAGAGCGCTCCAGGGCAATCCCTTCGCCTGAGCTACAATATTCTCCAAGCCGCAGGTGCACGTATTTTTAAGACCGACTATGTGGCTTGTCCAAGCTGTGGACGCACTCTCTTTGACCTCCAAGATACGACTCAAAACATCCGTGCCGCGACAGGGCATTTGAAGGGAGTTCGCATCGCGATCATGGGTTGCATTGTCAATGGTCCTGGCGAGATGGCCGATGCAGACTTCGGTTATGTGGGCGGTGCTCCGGGTAAGATTAACCTCTACGTAGGCAAGCAGCCGGTGAAGTTTAATATCCCCGAGACAGAAGCGGTAGCGTGTCTCGTTGATTTGATCAAAGAACATGATCGTTGGGTAGAAGCACCCGTACCCGTCGCGGAAGAAGTATGAAGGCAGTAACGATTGATAAGCCCCGGACGCGCGCTCAGACCAAGAGCCGCCAGCAGTTAGCCAAGCCTTGGAAGGTTGTTGTCTACGACGATCCAGTGAACCTCATGGACTACGTCACCAAGGTTTTTCAGAAAGTCTTCGGCTATTCTAAGGAAAAGGCAGAAGTCTTGATGAGAGAAGTGCATGACGCTAAGCGTTCCGTCGTCTGGACCGGGAATCGGGAAAAAGCAGAGCTCTATGTGCAGCAGTTGCACGGCTTTCAGCTCCATGCTGGCTTAGAGAAAGAAGAATGAAAATCGAGGTAACCGAGGAAGAGGGGCTGCGCCTGGCGATCACTGCCGAGCATGAGTGGGAGATTTTCGAATTCTTGCTGCAAGACGCCGAAGGACGGGGTGAGGGTTGGCTGGCCAAGCGCCTCGGGGTTCTTGTCGACGACGAGGAGTGGGATGAATTCGTGGTTCCGACCTTGAGTGAGCAGTTTCAGAATGAGCTCAACACCGTGCGAACGGTGGTTCAACAAGCCTTTGATCG
Source organism: uncultured Roseibacillus sp. (assembly GCA_937949965.1). Classification (GTDB taxonomy): domain Bacteria; phylum Verrucomicrobiota; class Verrucomicrobiia; order Verrucomicrobiales; family Akkermansiaceae; genus Roseibacillus. The sequence continues at coordinate 6,668 of CALFBF010000132.1, read as the reverse complement.
TTCCTTACAACAGCTCGCACACGATGGGGTTGAACCTGCGCGAAAGACCTCTTCGCAGTTAGCGGCTGAAGAAGACGAGGAAGAGGAATGTGGTGAGATTATTATTCAAAAAGCTGAAGGCGCTCATTGGTATAGTGTTTTTAACCAAGCTCGCCTCGCGCTGGAGGGGAAATGGAAGCTGTCTTCCCTAGAAACAGATGAAGAACTCACTTCACCGGAGTCTGTTGAACCCGAACGGCTGGAGGCGTATTTGCGCAGTCGTTTCTATACTCGCCTGCAATCAATTCTGTTAGAACTCACTTTAGATATTTGAGGCTCTTATTCATTGCGGGAGAGGATTCTCTCTACCGCTTCTGCCACCATGAGCGGAGTCAACTCCTTGAGACAACGGTGGTCCAAGGGGCACTTGGCGAGCTGGCACGGTGAGCATTCGGCATAGGTTGTGAGAGCTTCGTGGATTTTTCCAAGAGGACGGTGAGTGCGCGGATGATGAGGCCCCATTAGGCACACTGTTGGGAGCCCGAGATGAGCGGCCAGATGAGCGAGAGTGCCGTTCGAAGTCACCAAGGTGGAGAAGGTCGGCAAGGCACGGAGAAGCTCCTCCAGATCGTGACCTCCATTGGGGGAGGTCAGGCTTTCTTTGGGAGGAGTGCCTCCCATTGCGGCAGTGAGCTGATCTGCCGCAGGGCTTTTCCCAGGTAGAGAGAGAAGAAAGAAATCGGGGTCGAGTTTCTCTTCAAGAGTTTTCGTGAGTTCTAGGAAGGAAGCGACTGGCCACTCCGCAGCAGGACCGAGATCAGAGTCGGGCGAGAGCGCAATACAAGGTTTTTGCGGGCGCTTAGGCAGTTCAGGAGGAGCGAAGTTTTCGGCGTGATGAGGGTCACAATTCAGTTTTTCAGCGAGATCAAGATAGCGCGAAACACGATGAGGAAGAGGGCCATTTTCGCGTTGAAGAATCACAGGGTCGGTTAGAATTTTCTCTAACTCGGGCAAAGCAAATCCAATGCGTTGGGACACCCCGAGACGAGAAATGGCCCGCGCGGCACGGGAGTCTTCCAGGATAATTGCGGAGTGATAGGTTCCGCTCGAAAAGCGCTCGGCGAGAGCCTGAGGAGACGCCGTATCATCGTAAGATAAGATGTGTTGGAAGTGGATGGCCCAGAAGGGGACCGCCGATTTGGGAGCGAGAATCAGGGAGGTGAGATCCGGGCGAGCTCGTTGGATAGCGCGAAAGGCGGGAGTCGCTAAACACGCTTCCGTCAAGTCGATCGGAGCAACGAGAGCGAGGGAGGGACCGGTAATTTCGAGAGAGTCTGCCACTTGCCTGCTGACCTTCGACAGAAGCGCTAACAGAATCAAGAGGGAAGAGAGCCCTGCTGTGACAGGAAGAACTCCGGTTGATGAAAGTCGGGCTCAGTTCCTGGTAATTTTGCCACACTGTGGAAGGTCTGATGAGGAGTATTGAGGACAGCTGTAATATTGTATCGCAAGTCTCTTGAGTCAGAGAAGAGAGACTTCGGAAGCGTAATCCGCGCTTGCCATCCTTGTGGACTCATTTTCCCTTCGGTGAAGATTCCTTTCCACTCTGGTTGCACAGCTTCGCGTAAACGAACGCCTCTATGCCAACAGGCCCACCATGCTCCGTTAGGAGCTAAGTTGATTTCTAGATAACGCCCCGTTCGAGGTTCGAGGAAGAAGGCCTCAACTAAGTCATAATCCCATAGTCCTTCCAAGAAGGCCGCCTCGCGAGCATCAGGGTGGACGGTGGCCGCTGCTTCTCTTGAGAAGGAAAGTCTAATCTCCTCAAAGTCATTCTGGTAGAGGCACTTAACGGGAGGTGTCAGGTTCTCTAAAAACCAGTCTTTTTCGAGGGTGTGAGTGTGGGAAAATTTCATGGCCATGAAGGTCGATTTTTAATGACAGAAGAAACCCCAATTTTATGGTTGATTCACAAAAAAAGGATGGTGCTTTAAGAGAACTAACTTTAAAGTATGAGAAGCTAAGAACAACAAGGTGAAACTCAAACCCATCGAGTATATCGGGCCCGCCCCGGTAGTCAAAAAGCCACGAAATCCGGCAGGAGGATGGTTCTTGATTGGATTTGCGGCTATCTTGGCCTTTTTTCTTGCACGTCCGTTTGTACAACTTGTTCAAGCTCAACAAAGTCAGCCGAATGCGAGTAATTTGGAAGCGGCTAGCAATCAGCTCGATAGCCTAGGTACATTTGGAGGCAAACTAGCTAAAGCAGCGCTCAAGCGAACAGAATCGCAAGTCGTCTACGACCTCACCTACCGAGTCATTGATTTTCCAAACGGAGACATTCCCGCCGATCGAGGCAAAGCTGAAGATGTGATTGTGAGAGCTTACCGCGCTGTCGGAACCGACTTGCAGCGTCTCATCAACGACGACATGTCTGAGCACTTCCGTGAATATCCTCGCTACTGGGGTCTTACCGAACCTGATCCTAATATCGATCATCGCCGCACTCCAAACTTACAGCGCTTCTTCGTGCGACATGGAGAGTCTCTGATTACGAGTAATTCCGCGCAAGACTACGAGTTTGGTGACATCGTTGTTTGGCACCTCTCGGAGAATAAGCCGCAGCAGTCTTCTCATATTGGCGTGATTGTGCCGGGACCAGGTAAGCTTTCGGAAGAGAAATGGATCGTACACAATAATGGCTCGGGTCCTCGTTGGGAAAACGAACTCTTCTCCTATAATATCATTGGGCACTACCGTTTTGTTCCTGAAAGTCTCTTGGTAGAAGTCGAACCGGAACTCGCTCCTTCTTTGTAAGAAAAGTTTCAGCAAATGGTGTGATTCCCGCTCATTCTGTATCTAACAGAGTATTGGATTGAAGATTACTCCGCTCCCTTTAGTAAAGGAGCTTTTGCTTTCGGAAAGTTGAGATAGTTCTCTAACAAAATCTAACAGCCTTAATCCCTTGTGTTCTAGGGGCTTTAGGTTTGTTCGAAAAGCATGGAAAATTGGGGAAGGCAAGAAAAAACCCTTATGACACAAGACTTCACGCAGGACGACTTTAGCTTTGCCAAGTATCTCGAAAGTGCTCAAAAAGGATTCGCTATGAACAAAGCAGAACTTACCGAAGCCGTACAAAAAGCCCTTGGCTCAGACACCACTAAGCGCGCTGCCGAAGAGGCCGTTGCCGCTGTTCTTGATTCCATCGCCAAAGGTGTGAAGAAAGACAAGAAAGTTCAAATCATTGGATTTGGTACTTTCGAAGTAAAAAAGCGTGCTGCACGTATGGGCCGTAACCCTAAGACTGGCGAAGCAATGAAGATCAAAGCTTCCAAGTCTGTTGGCTTCAAGCCTTCTTCCACTCTCAAAGCTTCCCTCTAGTTCGAGAGAAATTTTCTAAGAAAACCCGATGAAGTTACTCCTTCATCGGGTTTTTTATTTCCGAGAAGGGCGAGATCGAGTCGAATGCGTTCCGTGCGTTTTTTCTCTCATATCGGAGAACTCTTCTTTGCTCTTCTGCGTTACTTGGGAGAATTAGCTTCCTTGGCAGGACAGATTGGAGAATCTGCGTGGAGGGGTAAGAAACGTTGGCAACAATTCTTTCGCCAGATCGTTGAGATTGGTTATCGTTCTCAACCCGTTGTCATCATTACAGGCGGCTTCACTGGCGCAGTCTTAGCAGCACAAGCTCTGTTCCAATTTCAGCTCGTCGGGATGGAGACCTTGGCAGGCGGTCTTGTCAGTGCCGCCATGTTGCGTGAGTTAGGTCCTACCATTACCGGTCTCATGTTGGCTGGTCGAGTTGGTTCAGCGATGGCAGCCGAGATTGGAACGATGAAAGTCACCGAACAGATCGATGCCCTCCGTTCCATGGCGGTTCATCCCGTCGACTACTTAGTGACTCCACGTGTCTTAGCAATGATGGTCTCGATTCCTCTCCTCCTGATCCAATCCGTTGTTTGTGGAATCTTGGCCTCCTACGTAGTGGGCGTTCCTCTTTTCCACGTCGAAGAGGCGATTTGGTGGGAAAATGTCCGCCGTTATTCTTCTCTCGATGATGTTAAAGTCGCGGTAATCAAGGGCTTAGTCTTCGGCTTTCTCATCGTCCTCATTGCCTGTCATCAAGGGCTGAAGGCCTCCAATGGTGCCGTTGGTGTGGGGAGGGGGACGACTAACGCGATGGTTTTTTCGTCCTTGGCAATTCTGATCGCTAACTTCCTCCTTTCCATGCTGATGCAGATTTTCTTCCCCATTGGCTTTGTCAATAGCTAGGCGGGGTGAGGTTTCTTCTCGTTTGACGAATGGATGGGAGTGGAATAAAAATGGTACTCGCTCCTCTTACCATTAAGATGACAACCCGAACACTCCTCACTATCCTAGCGCTTGGTCTCACCTTAGGATTAGGTGGTCTTACGCTCTGGGCTGATAAAGGTGGAACCATTGAAGTAGTGACCGAAATGCCCGCCGAACCCACCGAAAAAGTTGTGAAAACAGAAGAAGATTGGAAACAAGAGCTCACTTCCGAGCAATATCGCATCCTCCGTCAAGCTGGCACTGAGCGCCCTTTCGGCAAGGTCTACAAAGATTTTAAGAAGCAAGGGGAGGGAAAATACATCTGTGTCGGTTGTAACACCGTCCTCTTCACCTCCGGTGAAAAGTTCGACTCTGCCTGCGGATGGCCTTCCTTCTACGATCCTGCCGATAATGATAAGGTCAAGATGGTTCCCGACGTCAGTGGTGGCGTTATCCGCACCGAAGTGCGTTGTAATACCTGTGACGGACACCTAGGCCACGTTTTCGAAGGAGAAGGCTTTGATACTCCTACCGACCAGCGTTTTTGCATCAATGGCTCCGTCCTCCGTTTTGTTCCTGCCGAAGTGGCCGCTGCCAAAGAGGCCGAGATGGTCAAGCATGAGCACGGTGCAGAAGCAACCTCCGAAGCAAAGGTTGAAGAAGAGAAGAAGTAAAATTGCAGGCCCTTACTGGTGAGATGGAACCGATCTCGTTTTTGCTGGTTAAAAAAGGAAAAACATCCCGTCTGAAGCACATCGCCGCGATCAGTGGTGAGATTTGACTGGAGGAATGTACTCCCTGGGTTTCAAGAGTGAAGGAATCATGTAAAATTATAGTGCTCCCCTGTAATTTATTTTCCTCTGCAAGGATTCCTCTGGAAGCCTCAAGTGCTGATTGCTTCATCAAAAGATAGAAGCAAATCATTCCGAAAAGAGACGGCTTTTTCGTAATCAGGTTAGGGAGGGGGAGAACTACTAGTGAAGAGGAACTCCCCCAGACATAGCAAGGCGTTCGTCGAACACTCCTGCCTCAGGGTCATCCAGCTAGGGAAAAAGTTGACTTAAGACTGGTACTTTTTCGAACACCTCTCACACTCGCTGGATGCCTCGAAATCCAGCTAAAATCGACTACTCCGGTGGCTTTCCTGCCGGATTTGAGCACTTCGTTGTAATCGAAGATCCACGTACCGGTGGCAACAAGAAGCACCATTTCGGTGAGATGATCTTCGTTGCCGTCAGCTCCCTCATCTGTGGAGTTCAATCCTTTGCTGGAATGATTGAGTTTGCTCACATCCACCGGTCTTGGTTGGAGAAGTGGATTAGCTTACCCAACGGCATTCCCGTTCAGCAGACCATGATTAATCTCTTTTCTCTGCTCGATCCTGCACAGTTCAGTCAATGCATTGCGGCTCATCTCAGAGACTTGTATCCCGAGCTTGCACAGCAACTCATCGCAGTAGACGGCAAGACCATTCGCGGAAGCGGGAAGACCAATGTTGAGCAACAGCATTGTCTAAGTGCTTATGCGGCCGAGTCAGGACTCACTTTAGGCGTGGAGTTTGTACAGCAGAAGAGTAACGAAATCCCAGCCATCCCTAAACTTCTGGAGCAGCTAGATCTCGCAGGTCATATCGTCTCGGTGGACGCCATGGGAACCCAGACTGCCATTGCGATGAAGATCCGGGAGAAGAAGGCGGACTACCTGATGGCGGTGAAACAAAACCAAGGATCGCTTCATGATGAGATTGTCGACCAGTTCCACTTTGCTACGACTCAGTCGGTGAAAGAAAAAGGTTTTTCTTGGGATCTAACTGAACAGATTGATAAGGGGAACGGTCGAGTGACCACTCGCCGAGTTGCGGTGACGCAACAGTTGGATTGGATGATTCCGTCGATTCGCAAGCGTTGGAAAGATCTCATGAGCCTCATCATGATCGAGAGTGAGAGTTACCATGTTGGTAAGAAGAAGACGACCAAGCAGAAGCGGTTCTATATCAGTAGTCGCGCTAGCACAGCAGAGGAATTTGGGATCCTGATTCGCAAGCATTGGAGCATTGAGAACGGGTGCCATTGGGTTTTGGATACCCTTTACCGTGAGGATCACTCTCAGGTGAGGATTGCTAACGCGGTGAAGAACTTCGCGATCCTGAGGCGGATCGCACAGAACATTCTGAGATCAGATACGACGATCAGAAAATCTCTCCCGATGAAGCAGATGCGAGCGATGGCTGATGAGTCCTATCGCAACCAATTACTTTCCCTAGCTGGATGACCCTGGACCGCGCTGGCGAGTCCAAGGATTGACTGGATGAGGGAGCGTGATAGAAGTAGTGAAAGCGCGCTGAGTCGGTCGGATTGGGTGTGCTGGAACGTTCGGCAAAAAATATGCGCGTAATT
>CALFBF010000131.1 GCA_937949965.1 uncultured Roseibacillus sp. | reverse complement strand
CTGTTAGCCCGAGATCCTGAAGAAGCAAAATCTTGGAGCGTGGCAATCGAAAACGAAGACTTACGCGCGGGAGCACTCGCCTATACTGCGCAAGCACTAGCAAGGACTAACCCAAGGGAAGCCGCTGATTGGTTAGCTGCTTCAGGCGAAATCGATGCCCTGAACCGTGCTAGCGAAGACATTACACGCAATTGGTTCCACGATAACCCTGAGGAAGCAACTGCATGGGTACAGACTCTCCCTCCCGAAGCCATGAGCGAAGCTGCTGAGGGTATCGTGAACCAAATCGTGCAGGAGAATCCAGTGCAAGCAGCTGAGTATCTAGCTGACCTTGCACAAGAAAACCCCGACGCAAACTTCGATAGCTCCATTCGCGAGCTCGTCCAAGGCTCGACTAGCAAAGACCCTGAACTTGCAGCCCTTTGGATTAGTGGTCTCAGCAACGACCGTGAACAGACTCGCTACTACCATCGCGTTCTGCAGCAATGGCAAACTCAGGACTCGGGAGCAGCCCAAATCTGGATCGAACAGAATGAAAACAGTTTACCTGGTTCTATCCGGCGCCGTTTTCTGAACCGTCCCTCAGAATAGCACTGACAAGGCTTTCCTTTCTTTCATCATAGCTTCGGTCACTTCGCCAGAAGGCTGATTCTACTCTCATCATTTCTTAGCTCACTTTTTTAATCATCATGAAGACACGCTTTCTCATTACTACTTCTATCCTCGCTTTCCTTACCCCACTACCGGCCGAGGAAAAAAAACCTTCTTCTGAAAAGATGGATAAGGGTATCGCCCTCGGTCCGATTGAGGCCGAGGTTACGATTGAGGGGGAAAGTATTCCTTACACCGTCACCGCAGACACTCTCACGCTCAAAAACGACAAGGGAGAAGACCGAGCTTCGGTTTTCCACGTCACCTACTTGCGCAAAGAAGTGGAGACCAAGGATCGACCTGTCATGTTTGCTTTCAACGGTGGACCAGGCTCATCTGCAGTTTGGTTACATCTCGGCGCTCTCGGTCCCAAATTGGTGCCCACCACACCCGACGGCACGGAAACACTGCCTCCCCCAATTACCCTAATAGATAATGCTCACTCTATTCTTGATGTCACTGACCTCGTCTTCATTGACCCCGTTTCGACAGGATACTCCCGACCAGAGGGAGAAGCGAAAGGAAGTGAATTCCATGGTCTGAATAACGACATTAGATCCGTAGGTGACTTCATCCGCCGTTGGACTTCGGAAAATAAGCGCTGGAGTTCCCCCAAATATCTCCTGGGCGAATCCTACGGAGGAATTCGAGCCGCAGGCCTCGCGGAAGAGCTTCAGAGCGAATACGGCATGAGCCTTAACGGCGTAGTCCTCCTTTCCTCCCTGCTCGACTTCCGCACTCTTCGAGAAAATCAAGGAGACTTTCTGATCCACCAAATCTACCTCCCTGTGATGGCGGCAGTTGCTCACCACCACGGGCAGGTCACCCAAGACCGCAATAAGCTGGTCGCAGAGGCGCAAGCTTTTGCTAAAGGTCCTTACGCAAACGCACTCTTCTCAGGTGCTGACCTTGACGTAGAAAAAGCTCAAAACCTAGCTAACAAGCTCGGAAAACTCACAGGGATATCTCCTGAAATTTGGTTAGAAAATAACCTCCGCCTCTCACCCTCCCGCTTTCGTCGCGAACTCCTCCGAGAGGAGAACAAAGTGCTCGGTCGATTCGACGCCCGAGTCGCTTGGCCCGCTCAGTCCAAAAGCAGCGATTACCCCTCCTACGATCCTTCCTATGCCGTGGTCTACGGAGCGTTCTCAACAGCCATGTTGAACTATCTCACCGACGACCTTGGCGGCAATGAGATTCACCTCCCCTACCGAATCCTCACACGTAAGGTTCACCCGTGGAACTGGAACTCAGAAAACAGTATCCTCAACGTCTCTAACCGCCTCCAGCGAGCAATGACCGACAACCCTGATCTCCGCGTCTTGGTCATGGGTGGTTACACTGACTTTGCGACTCCCCCAAGTGGTATTGAATACACTCTCAATCAAATGATTGATCTTCCCAAGGAAAGCCGGACTCGTATCAGCTACACGTACTATGAGGCAGGCCACATGTTCTACCTCAACGAACCAGATCTCATCAAAATGCGTAAGGACTTGTTAAAATTCATTCAATAAACCTCTACCTCTTACTATTCACGTAATAGTTCTAGCAAGTTGCGCCCTAATCAATGCTTTAGCTCAAGAGCATTAGCGGATTTTCCTTTCGTGTCGTCTTTCCGAAAGAGAGAGAGCATGGCCTTAATCACCACTCCTAACCCACCCACCACGAAAAGGATAGGAAACCAAATGGAATAGCCAGGAGCTTTGGTTTCCTTCTTAAGAACTGATTGTTCTGGAACGATCGGGTTGACCCAACACTGCCGTTCACTACCGGCAGGAAAGCGCTGAATCAGCGCCCGAATCCGATTCGGGTCCTTCACCCAAGCGTTGCCCCGAAGGTCGTAATCCTCAGAGCTATAGGCTTCTCCCTCAAACTCATAACCATACAAAACTCCGAAGGCGTAATCAGTCGGCACCTCAGGACCAATCCGTCGCTCACGAACTTCTGAAATAAGGATGGAGCACGACACTTCCTGCCATGCATCCATATTACGAGCACGCCCAAAGCTGCTTCCTAACAGCCAAGTAAAGAGGCCACCAGAGACGGCGAGTAACAAACCAACCCCAATGAGATAAAGACTGCCAGTAGTTCCTTCCTTCACATGGGCAAGCTACACACACTCGCGGCTTCCCCGCGAGCCTTGTATCGGAGGAATTACTTTTTTGCTTCTTTGGCCTTGGCCTTAGCTTCTCTGGCCTCTTTTTGCTTTTGCCAATGTCGCAACTCAGCTTCCCGGTGAGCTTTGAAGGCATGAGAAATTTGAACAGCAGTCTCGCGAGCGACGCGATCGTAATCCCAAAAGTTCTGAACCACCTCTTCACACTTCGGGTAATGGCTACCGTCATCACCTACTTTCTCCCGCAGAGCGGCTAACCGTTGCTTCAGCTCATCACGCAAAGTGGCGTAAGCTGGGTCATCGTAGACATTGTTCAGCTCGGAAGGATCCTTCACCAAATCATAGAGCTCCCAAGCGGGAGGAGTAGCATATTCCCCCTCGTAATCTACTCCGTAAAAATAAACGAGTTTATGAGTTTTGGTCCGAATCGCCATTTCACCCGGATTATCGTGATGAGCCATATGCATCCAGTAACGGTAGTAAGCTTCTTGCTTCCAACCCTCTGGCTCCTCTCCTGACTCTGCAATCTTGCGGAAAGATTGGCCTTGCACACTGTCTGGAATCTCAATTCCTGCATAATCTAGCATTAACGCAGGGAAATCAACGTTCTCAATGATAGCATCACTACGTTGTCCGGCGGGAATGGCCTTAGGATAACGAATCAGCAAAGGCATTCGCATGGAGGGGTCATAGGCCCAACGCTTGTCTTGATAGTCGTTTTCACCCAACCAGAAACCTTGGTCTCCGGTATAAACAATGAGTGTATTATCATAGAGATCCTCTTCTTTTAAATAGTCAAAGAGTCGCTTCAGATTATCATCCACTCCTTTGACACAACGGAGATACTTTTTCAAATAAGCTTGGTAAGCTAACTTGGTTGCCTCTTCTTCCGTAACCTCCGCAGGATCCCAATTCTCGGGGAACTCTTCCGGAAAACGTTCTACCAAATCGACTGCATAGTTCCGACGGGGATTTCGTGTTCCGATGGAAGTCCCAATATGGAGTCTCAAATAGTCTTCATGTCCCCGGGTTGCGAGAGAACCAAAGGTGTCTGGCACTTCGTATAAAGTTGCCGGCTCTGGGATCTCTACGTCAGCCAAGTAACTCTGATAACGCTCTGCATTCTCAAAGTAATCATGAGGCGCTTTGTATTGGTGGCAGAGAAAAAAGGGTTTGTTAGGATCCCTTTTTTCTTTCAGCCAAGTGAGCGTGGAATCGGTGATAACATCCGTTGAATGGCTCCCAGGATAAGTGACCACATTCTGCCCAAAAGGCTTATCCCCCTGCACTCGAAACTCGGTATCGAAGTACTTCCCCTGACCAGGCAGGACCTTGTAGTAATCAAAGTTGGGCTCCACTTTGAGATGCCATTTACCGATGATGGCAGTCTCGTAGCCAGCCTTCTTCATCTCAATAGGCAGCATTTGATTCTCAGGCTCGATCTTTCCAAATAGATCCGTGACCCCATTCACATGCGGATACTGTCCCGTGAGAATACAAGCACGGCTTGGTGTGCAAATCGCATTAGTACAATAGGCATTATCAAAAACAATCCCTTCAGCAGCGAATGCGTCCAAGGTCGGAGTCGGATTGAGGTCCTTCAGTAAAGTGGCATAGGATCCCACCGCCTGTGTGGTGTGATCGTCTGACATGATGAACAGAATATTCGGTGGTTTAGTCTCATCAGCACCTAAACTGAAGTGTGCTACTCCCGCGAAAAAGAGCGAGAAAAGAAGTGGGTTTTTCATTGGATTTTTTTTGGAGGGTTACGCACCCCCGAGATTGTTTATTGTCTGGAAAATAGCGGTAATCATTGCATAAGCCATCGTTCCCACCAGTCCTGCCATCAATAAAAGCACTGCCGGCATCACCATGGCCATCACTTTTTGCAAAGCCGCATCCAATTCCTTATCATACCGCTCTGCCGCTCGGCGCAAAGCCAGATCAATCTTCCCAGTCTGCTCTCCCACTGAGACCATATCGATCAAAAGCGGCGGAAAGATCTCCGAGCGAACCATAGCCGAGGAGAGCGAACGCCCATCGCCAACCATCTCGATCATACCATCCATACTCGCTTTGAGGTGGATATTTTGAGCGGCATCACGAGTCAACTCTAGCGAGCGTAGTAAAGGCAATCCGTTAGCCACGAGGTTGGCCATCGTTTCTAGAAATTGAACGTAAAAACGGCCGCGAATCACATTCCCATAGAGAGGAAGCTTCAACTTAATCCGATCCCAAGCAGGCTTGTTCTGGTCCGCATCTTTCCATGCTTTGAAGAAAATCGCGACTGCGATAAATAACAAGAGTCCCACTAACCACCATTGTCGGATAAAGTCACTAGCACCAATCATGACCTGAACCCCTATCGGCATCTCGGAACCAGGGCTCCCTTTCAAGAGACCTGTGAGCTGAGGAATAAGTTTGGTTACGAAAATCACCGACACCCCGATACCCGCACAGACGAGGAATCCAGGGTAAATAAGAGCCAAAGTCACGCGGCCGCGTAACTCCTGCAAGGTCTTCAGGTAATGAGCCTGTCTACGTAGAATAGTATCAAGGGCACCACTAGCTTCCCCAGCAGCAGCAAGCGAACAATACAAAGGACCAAAACTAGGACTCACTCTTTTGAGGGCATTGGAGAAACTCGTCCCATCTCGGACCAAGTTTCTGATTCGTTGCGAAATCTCTTTAATATTCCCCTCTTCTTCACGATCTTCCATCGCTCGCAAAGCAGGTTCTAACTGAAGACCAGCAGCAAGCATGTCGCTGAGTTCTTCGGTAAAGTAGACGACCTCCTTCGACTTCATCTTGAGAGGGCCTTCGGGATGGTCTTTGGTGTCCTTGTCTTTCGCGCTGGCCTTGGCTGATGGTTTTACAATCCCAGAAGGCTTGGCCTTCGGTTGTGGATTCCGTTGGCGTGAAACCTTATCCGGTTTTGCCTCCTTAGCAACGACCTTTGCTTCCGCCACCTTGACGGGCTGGAGGCCCTTCTTATCGAGTTGACGTAGCGCTTCCCCTCGGTCGCCAGCCGTCAATTCGCCCGTCACCACCGCACCACCTGTTCCAAGCGCTTTGTAATTAAATACCGCCATTCGAGTTCCTTATTGAATCATACCTCTCTGCGAAAACTGAGCACATTTTCCCATCTCTATAGCATCTCAATGCTCTCCACCTAGGTCTACTGCAGTCGCGGATACCACTTCGGCTACCGTCGTCATTCCCGACATCACCTTATACCAACCATAATCTCGCATCGGCACGTAGCCATCCTTGATAGCTTGATCCTTAAGTTCGTTTCCATTCGCCCTCTTAATGACCAGTTCCTGCATATCTTCGGTAAGAAGAGCCACCTCGTAAATAGCCAGTCGACCTGCAAAACCAGTGTTGCGACACTTATCACATCCCTCTGACCCGGCTTCATAAGCTTGCCCCGCTAAATTAGGAATATTGAGTCGTTGCCGTTGCTCGGCAGTAATCTCGACCGGCACTCTACAATGCTGGCACAACTTCCGAACAAGGCGCTGTGCCAAAAACGCACGCACCGCAGCACTCACCAGGAAAGGCTCGACCCCCATATCCACGAGACGACTAATTCCTCCCAAGGAGTCATTGGTGTGGAGGGTACTGAAAACTAGGTGTCCTGTTAGAGAGGCTCGAATCGCAATCTCGGCCGTTTCCAAATCTCGAATCTCACCCAGCATGACAATGTTAGGATCCGCCCGCAGAATGGAACGCAGGCCGCTGGCGAAGGTGAGGCCAATCTCGGACTTCACTGCGATCTGCATCACGCCATCGAGCTTATTCTCCACAGGATCTTCCACCGTCACAATGCGGGTGTCCGAGGTATTGAGCTCGCTCAAGAAGGAATAGAGACTTGTCGACTTACCCGAACCAGTCGGCCCGGTGATCAGAATAATGCCATTCGACAAGTCTAACAATTGACGAATCCGGTCCAAAACAAAGGACTCCATGCCCAGCTTGGCGACATTGAATTTCTCTTGGTTCAGAAGACGGAGACTGACGCTCTCTCCCTCTACGGTCGGCACGGTCGCGACACGAACGTCGATGGACTGCCCTTCTAACGAGAGGTTAATCCGGCCATCTTGTGGAAGGCGTTTCTCCGCAATATCGAGCCGAGACATAATCTTAAGACGAGCGATGACGGAGCTTTGCAAAGTCTTAATCTGATCAGGAACCGCAACATCAATAAGACGGCCATCAAGGCGGTAACGGATCCGAAGATTGTTGGCTAACGGTTCCACGTGCACATCTGTCGCACCTTGATCGAGCGCTTCTCGTAAAATCTGGTTCACGAACTTCACCACCGAAGCCTCGGTATCATCATCATCAATGACATTGGCTTCGTCTTGCACCTCGAGGTTTTCGAGATCCATATCACGACCTTCCAGAATTTGCTCAAAAGTATCGGCTCCCACTCCGTAGAGACGACGGAGTCCGTCGTAGACTCGACGTCGCGAAGCCATCTTCCAGATCAAGGGCATCTCAATAGCTTGCACGGCGGCCTGCTTCGCGAGGAGGTTGAAGGGATCGTAAGTCACCATTACGAGGCTCTCGTCACCCTCTACTCCAACAACCTCAACGGGGAGCACTTGATGACCCAAGGCAACTCTCGGGCCACAGACATCGCGCAAATCAATGGCAGACTCAGGAGCCGGAATCTCTGCCATCCACTCCATCCCAAGATTCTGCGCCAACTGTCGCATATAAAGCTCTTCATCGACTACTCCCGTATCGAGGACATCGTCAATTTGCGAACGCTGCCGCTGTTTGGCAGCACCGAGAACCTCTTCGACTGCCGCGAGGTCTTTACATCCGGTATCGCGAGCCGGCTCTAATAGCAGATTAGTCATTACCCTATTACTCACGAGATAACGCCGCAAAAGAACAACCCTGTCACCTCTTTTCCAAGTTCACATCCACCCTCCCAAGACAAATCAAAGTCGACCTCTCTTTTAATGCCTCATTAATCGAACGATAATCTCTCTAACGAAGACCGAACATGAACCATCGAAAAGAGCACAATCTTAATATCGAACATATGAAAATTCTCACCTCTCTTTTTCCGACCTTTGTCAAATTTATTTTTACAAGCAAAAACAAAGATATTCTTACTTGATGAAAATCGCCAAAAAATATTCCGAAGTAATCATCTAGCCGAATACAAAAGAAAACTATTTCACGACAAAAAAACATCTAACAGAAAAAATTCGTCGGCCCTACAGCTTCAATTACAACCAAGACGAATTGACCTCAGATTAAATATTCAGGAAAATCATAACTCACTTTAGATAAATCGATTAAAAAACAAAAAGAAGAGATCAAAAAAGAAAAAATCGGAACAATTTTTCCACATTACCGTTTTCTTTTCCGACAACAATTGAATCTCAATATTCACGTCGAAAAAATAATTCCCTCACTAGCCTCCCCTACAGGCTAGGCACAATTAATCATCGACAGATCTATTTTAAGCAATGACCTTACAAGCGATTTTTAGAGTGGATTTTCATCCCACGCTGAAATTCAGAACTAATCCGAGTATGTGAATCTTACGTTTTTCTTCTGCAACTCTGTAGGATGCAAACGCAGGATTCCGCCACAACTTAATTCATAGAAATGAGTAGAAAAAAAACCATCCCTCCCAATCCACTGGGAACAATATGCAGTCGAGTCACTGACTCATTACGCAGCTTCCGAGCTCTAAAATCGAAGATCGACGCCCGAACCGCTGGCCTAGTTTGTTGCGGACTTATCACCAGCAGCGCAAGCGCCGATCTTATTGTATCTAATCAAGCTCAAGCTGAGCTGACTGTGAATCGCATTAAGGCGTCTCATTTCCTCAGTCAAGCAACATTCGGACCATCTTGGGACGAAATTACAGAGCTAGCAGAGGAGATCGAACGGCGCGGAGAAACTAGGGCCTTCAATGATTGGATTAATGACCAATTCGGTCTCGGTCCAACTCTCATGGATGCAGAAATGGTTCGACTTGTTGAACAAACAGGCCGACCTCTCCGAAGTGACCTTGACGTAGATACCCCTAGCTTCCAAGGTCCAAGAGTTTACCGGGACTACGTCGTCTGGGACCGGAAACTTACCGCTCCAGATCAATTGCGACAACGCATGAGCGATGCGCTATCTCAGATCCTTGTTGTCGGCGATGAAAACGTTCTCCGCAATCGGATTGGATGGCGTGGAACATCAACTTACAACGACATTTTACTTAACAACGCTTTTGGAAACTATCGAACACTTCTTTCCGAGATAATTTACGACCCAGCAATGGGGTTGTGGCTCGATGCTGCGGGGAACGAGCGAGAATCTGTTGTAGGCGGCATTCCACGTTTTCCAGACGAAAACTTCGCACGTGAATTCTTACAACTCTTCACAGTGGGAGTATTCGAACTAAACGAAGGAGGACAAATTCTCAACCTTTCAGGTAATCCACTAAATGGACCACGAGATACTCCAGCAGAACTCTATACAAATGAAACTATTCAAGAGTTTGCCCGCGTGTTTACAGGACTAAACTATACCAGAAGAGGTCCAAGTGACACTTCTAGTTTTCGGAACCGGTTCTTCAATTTCGAGAGCCCAATGATTATGCACAATAATTTCCATTCACCTGGTCGAAAGACTCTACTTAATGGAACAAGAACTCCCGGAGGAGCCCCAAACGGAGATCGAGATATCCGCATGGCAATAGATAACGCGTTCAACCATGACAACTGTCCGCCCTTTGTCTGTCGTCTACTTATCCAACGTTTTACCACTTCGAACCCATCAACTGATTACGTTCAAGCTGTCGTTAATGCATTCAAAGGTGTTGGTTTATCTTCGAATAGAGGTTCTCTGAGAGCAGTCATTCGTGAGATTCTGATGAATCCAGAAGCGCGAGACTCTCTCGACATTCGCATTCGTAATATCTCAGGAGGACGTCGTCGTATTACCGTCAATACTCGTGACAACTTACACGGTAAGCTCAAGGAGCCCTTCATGCAGATTACCGCTCTTCTCCGAGCCTTTAACATTCGTAGTACTGATCCTAATGTGTCAGGCACCTTTCGCTTCAATAACTTAACAGATACAATCGGGCAATTCCCACTTGATGCGAACAGTGTTTTCAATTTCTACCTCCCAGATCATCAACCTGTTGGTCGTATTCAACGGGCCAACATTGTTGCTCCAGAGTTCGAAATCACGACCCCAAGCAGACTACATAATCTGATTAACCTCGTCAGAACGACCATGCAAACGACTGGCAGTAGAGCTAATCGCCGTAACTTGGGCATCACGGGAAGAAACGTTGCAGGACGAGCTGAAATCAACATTCAACCTATTTTAACTCGAATTAACGATGCTAATAGTCTTATCAATTACCTCAATATTGTTTTCTGCCATGGAACCATGCACGACGACGCAGTGGATACATATCGCGACGAAATCTTGAACCGGCCTATTAGTGACGAGCAAAAAGCGACTTCAATCATCACAACCATTCTTTCGTCACCCGACTTCGCAGTGCACAACTAATCCAAAAACCCCAGAAAATATGAATTTAAAAAACGACCAAGAAATTAGTAATTATCTGAAACGTCGGCACTTTCTAGGAGGCTGCGCGGGTCTAGCTGGTACTTCTTTGATGTCATCTGCTCTGCAGTTGCAGATGACTAATTCTGCTGTCGCGGCAATTCCCAACTTCCGTCGACCTAATGATTACAAAGCTCTCGTATGTGTCTTCCTTTTCGGAGGTAACGACTCATTCAATATGCTTGTTCCCCTCACAAACCGTGGGGGCAACGACGAATACGCTAATTATGCAGCAGCTCGCGGAACATTGGCTCTTCCTCGAGGACCACTAAATAGTAACTCCATTACCGGTCCTGGAGGGCGTACATTTGGGGTTAACCCCAATATGCCTGAGGTAAGAGACCTTTATCGAAGAGGTGACTTATCATTTATCGCGAACATTGGCACACTTGCGCGCCCTATTAGAGATGCCGCTGAATTCAATTCCCTTTCGAACTCGCGTCGTCCTCGTGGTTTGTTCTCTCACAATGACCAACAAGAAACTTGGCAGACTTCTTTAGCAGATCGAACTTCACGATCTGGTTGGCTAGGTCGAATTGCAGATATGATTACTGACGACGTCAACAATAATGACAACATCTCCATGAACATATCGGTAGAGCGTTCTAACATTATTCAAACTGGTTTTGATGTTAGCCCCTACGTAGTTGATAATCGAGGAGCAGTAACCTTACAAGGGCTTGGCACCAGATCTTATCGAGTTGCTAACAATGAGGTCCTCGCCGCTAATTACAGTAACATCATCAAGAGACACCACCAAGAAACTCGTGCTGCTGCCATCGAGTCTGCTACAGAATATAACCGACTCATATCTGGAGTCAACGTGTCCCCAATTAGAGGGGCTAATACTCCTCGCTTCACTGGAAGGCTAGGCCGACAACTTGAACTTGTTGCGCGTAACATCCAAGCGCGTGACGCCTTCGGCTCCACTCGCCAAACCTTCTTCGTCTTCCAAGACGGTTACGATACTCACAATAGCATCAATGAGGTGCAACCCGGACTACTCGCATCACTAAGTGAGAACTTAGCAGCCTTCCAAAATGAACTCGATAATCTAGGAGTAAGTGATCAGGTCACTACCTACACAGCTTCTGATTTCGGGCGAACCTTGAGTCCTAACGGTCGTGGTTCTGATCATGCTTGGGGAGGTAACTCGATGGTAATGGGTGGTGCAGTCCGAGGTGGTCGTATCTTTGGTGACTACCCGGAAGACCTTGAAAACCCATCAGTAAATGGACGCGACTTAGATGTCGGACGCGGACGAATCCTGCCTACAACGTCTGTTGATGAGCTCCATGCGGAGCTTGCCCGTTGGTATGGAGTTCCAAACGACAACTCAATGGAAAGCATACTTCCTAACATTAGGCGCTTCTACGATCGCGGAGTTAATCGAGCTATGCCGATTGGATTCCTAGGATAAGCAAACCACTTTGTGGTCATTATGAAACGAGCACTTCTACTAGTTATTCTGATTTTGGTGTCCCTCATCGCTTTTTCTCTTCTAAAGAAAAAAAGTAACCAATCAAATTCAACCACTAGTAGGCTCGCTGAAGCTGCACTCTCTCATACAAATGAGAGTGCAGCTTCTTCTTCTCCCACTTCTTCAACAAGAGACAGAAGACAAGTCTCTCTAGGAACAAATGAAGAAGAAGAATTTATCGAATTTGATATATTCCCCGCACAAGAATTTGGGAAATCAGGCAATGATGAAGCCGAAGATATCGATCACATCATTAGTTTAATCTCATTTTACGACGCTAAACTTCGTGAAGGAGGCATCCCCACTGGCATGAACGAAGATTTTGTTGATGCTCTCACAGGCAAGAATAGCCGCCGGATGCGCTTTATCAAACGTTCCCATTCTCGTATTGACGATCAAGGTCGCTTCATCGATCAATGGAATAATCCTTACTTCTTCCATTCTATCTCAAGCAAGGAGCTTACTATCCGTTCAGCTGGTCCTGATCAGGAGCTTCACACTGAAGACGATATTATCCTTAGCAATAGATAGGTAACAAATCGCGGTCACATTGCAGTTTGATACCCTCAAGAAGAGAGACAAGAGATACTTAGCAATATCTTAGAAACTTGCTCGGCAAGCTCGTCTCTTGAAAGCAATCGAATCTTGAAGATTCACTTACTTCGGCTTTACTAAACTGCGGGCTCTGGTTTTTTAGTCTGACCTTTGGGTTTAAAAGTGAGTTCTTTCGCTCCTTTAGCAAAGCTAACGTCGATAATATCACCTTCCTTCACATCACCACGGAGAAGTGCTTCTGCGAGAGGGTCTTCGAGGAAGCGTTCAACTGCACGGCGCATCGGACGTGCGCCATACTCGGAGTCATAACCTTTCTCGATGAGGAAGTCGCGCGCATCAGCTGAGATCTCGAGCGCCATCTCGCGTTCATCGAGACGGGACTGAAGCTTGGAAACTTCCAAATCAATAATCTGGCTGAGAGCAGGCTTCTCCAAGGTGTGGAAAACAACTTGTTCGTCGAGGCGGTTGAGGAACTCCGGACGGAAGTGCTTTTTGGACTCTTCGAGAATCTTAGCCTTCATCTCGTCGAAGCCACCATCTTCTGCCGCCATGGCATTGAAGCCGAGCGAGGTCTGCTTCTTGATGGTGCTTGCACCTACGTTGGAGGTGAGAATGATGATGGTATTGCGGAAATCGATCTTGCGCCCTTGGCTGTCGGTGAGCGTTCCTTCTTCCAAGATTTGGAGAAGTAAGTTCATGACATCAGGGTGAGCTTTCTCGACTTCATCAAAGAGAACAACAGAGTAAGGCTTGCGGCGCACTGCTTCTGACAATTGCCCGCCCTCTTCGTGACCGACATATCCTGGAGGAGAACCAACAAGACGGCTGGAGGTAAACTTCTCCATGTACTCGGACATATCGAGCTGTATAAGAGAGTCGGCATCTCCGAACATGAATTCGGCCAAATTACGCGCGAGGTAAGTCTTACCCACCCCGGTAGGTCCAAGGAATAAGAAGGAACCAATAGGACGCTTGGGATCCTTGAGGTCGGCTCGGGAACGGCGTAAAGCCTTCGAGATGGCCTCGACCGCGAAGTCTTGCCCGATAACCTGCTCCTTCAACTCGGCTTCCATTTGGAGGAGTTTGCCCGCTTCCTTTTCTTCCATACGCTGGAGAGGAACACCTGTCCACTTGGCAACGACCGACATAACATCGTCGCCATCGACCTCGACAATTTTTTCTTCGGAGTCGGCCTTCCAACTCCCAATAGTATCGTCGAGTTCTTTTTTGGCAGCCTTTTCTTCATCACGAAGAGCGGCTGCTTTCTCGAAGTCTTGCTCGGAAATTGCTTCCGTCTTGTTCTTCAAGATCACGTCGATGTTTTTCTCTAAATCCTTAATCGCAGGTGGACGCGTCATGGTGCTGATACGAGCCTTGGCGCCAGCCTCATCAATAATGTCGATCGCCTTATCAGGTAGGTAACGATCGGTGAGGTAGCGAGCACTCAGCTTCACCGCGCCAGTGATGGCCTCTTCGGTGTAGTTGACCTTGTGATGAGCCTCATACTTTTCCTGCAGACCTTGCAAAATCGCAACCGCGTCTTCAGGAGAAGGCTCTTCGACTTTCACCTTTTGGAAGCGTCGCTCAAGAGCGGCATCCTTCTCAATAAACTTACGGAACTCATTAAGAGTAGTGGCGCCTACACATTGCAACTCACCACGGCTCAAGGCAGGCTTGATAATGTTTGAAGCATCCATTGCGCCTTCGGCTGAACCAGCTCCGACGATGGTGTGTAATTCGTCAATGAAGAGGATGACGTTCCCAACTTTACGAATCTCATCCATGACGGCCTTGATTCGTTCCTCGAACTGGCCGCGGTACTTCGTCCCCGCAACCATGAGCGCAAGGTCAAGAGTGATGACCTTTTTCTCACGAAGAATTTCGGGGACATTACCGGAAGAAATCTCTTGGGCGAGACCTTCCACAATAGCGGTCTTACCGACACCTGCCTCACCGACCAGTACGGGGTTGTTCTTGGTACGACGGCACAAGATCTGAATCACGCGTTCAATCTCACCGGCACGACCAATGACGGGATCAAGCTTGGCCTCACGAGCCAACTTGGTGAGGTCACGACCGAATGCCTTTAGCGCGGGAGTCTTGCTCTTGCCTTCGCCTTCGGACTCTTCTTCGTCAATTTCATCCTCAGACTCGAACTCGTCGAATAGATCATCGTCGTCGGGCGCAAAGTTCGGATCAATTTCTGCGAGAATTTCATTACGAGTGCTTTGGATATCGACTTCGAGACGCTGAAGCACGCGAGCGGCAATTCCTTCTCCTTCGCGTAGAAGACCTAGCAAAAGGTGTTCGGTCCCGACGTAGGAGTGGTTCAGGGATTTGGCTTCTTTATTCGCCAATGCCAGCACTTTCTTAACACGCGGGGTGTAAGCGACACTTCCGCTGATTTTGGTATCAGGCCCGGTTCCCACTTCCTTTTCGACTTCCATCCGAACAGTGTCGAGGTCGAGTCCGAGGCGCTCTAACACGCTCACTGCCACGCCTTGACCTAGCTTGATAAGACCTAACAGAAGATGCTCGGTGCCGACATAGTTGTGATTGAAGCGGTCGGCTTCCTTGCGGGCTAAGGCCAAGACTTGCTGCGCTCTCGGGGTAAAATTATTCATCTTCTTGTTCATCGGGTTGCCCCGACTCATTTAAGGTTGCTTTATCTATAGCAGGTGGACTGAGGGTTTGCAACCGGCCCCGAATGATTTCTGCTCGGATAGAATCGCGTGTTTCGGCATCCAACTTACTCCCAGCATGAAGCTGGAGATGAGCAGGCTGAATGTCCATGAGGAGAAGGTCGCAAACGCGGCGGAGACTCTTCTCAAAGAAACCCAACTCAGCTCCTAAGCGTAAGAGAGAGAGAAGATTGAGCGCTTCTTTGGAAGTAATTACGTGAGAATACTTGAGAACTCCGTAGGCTCGTCCGACTCGATCGAGAATCATCTCAGAATCACTCTCCATAAGACGTTGCCGAGCGTTGAGTTCGTGAATTTCCACATCGCGAATCACGCGCTCAAGGCGCGAGATGATCTCGTCCTCAGATTCCCCGAGGGTCGATTGATTGGAAACTTGAAAAAGATTACTCAGTGACTCGGTGCCTTCTCCATAAAATCCACGCACGGCAAGACGTAGACGAGCCACTCCTTGTAGAGTCGGCCCCACCTCATCAGCCAAGACTAATCCCGGTAAATGAAGCATCGCCGAAGCACGCATCCCGGTCCCCACATTAGTCGGACAGGCGGTGAGATACCCGAGGCGGCTATCGAAAGCGAAAGGAACGGTCTCGGAAAGATCGTCTTCGAGACCGGAGAGCTGACTGAAGGCCTTGCTGAGATTGAGACCAGCGCGGATACACTGCATTCTCAGGTGATCCTCCTCATTGAGCATCAGGCTGAAAGTCTGCTTACGATTGACAATTGTGGCACTCCCCTCTCCTCGCGCGGCCTGTTCGCGACTGATTAAATGCCGTTCAACTAAGACCTGCTTCTGCACCGAAGAGAGTTCCTCCAAACCGTGCGAGAAAGCGCCTTTCATCCCCGGTAGTCCTTCGATTTCGGCACGAACTTTTTCTAGCACCTCGATTCGCTCCCCCTTCTTGGCCCAGCCGGGAAAGGGTTCTCCCGAAAGATTACGCGCCAAGCGAACTCGGCTGGTTAGAACCACCGAATGATCTTCATTATCATTCGCCATCCATTCGGCGGGATTCCGCATTAAGGTTGTGAAACGCATCATGGCGCAGAGCCTCCTTTTTCTACCGAGACTTCTTCGGAAGAAGCACTGGCTCCGTGAGATTTCTTAAGTTGCTCAATTTCATCGCGAATACAAGCAGCCTCCTCATAGTTCTCGGCTTCGATAGCGGCTTGGAGTCGCTCTTCGCACTCTATAAGTAGTCGTTCTGAAAAGGCATCACCCACGAACCCCTCAGGATGCTTTCCGAGGTGGTGTAGACCACGATGCATCGGCCCCAGTCGGGAAAGAATATCATCTGAAAAAGTGAGATAACATTGGCTACAGCCGAGCCGCCCAGTCTGCTGAAATTTGCTCCGAGTAAATCCACACCCCGGACAGGTCTCACCACTAGTAGACCTCGACTCTCCGCTCTGACCAGCGGTCATAATCGAGTCCGCAAGGCCAAAACCGGAAAGCTCCATTACGCCCTCCTCAGTCGCGCATTGTTCGCAGAAAGACATCTTCGTCATTTCCCCATTCTCAAGTTGGGTAAAATGCACCGTCGCTTTCTCGTCACACTTTTGGCACTTCATCTCAAAAAGAAGTTAGCCCCGCCTGACGAGAGATCGAAAAGAAATTCCGCGCCATACGAAAGAACTTTCCTAAAACGGAGTTCCCGTCGAACGAGTCACTTCGATAAAGGCGGCCAAAAGCTGCTGGGTCACCGGCCCCGGAACACCCGCTCCAATCTCCCGTTCATCGAGTTTGGTGGCCGGAATCACCTCTGCCGCCGTTCCTGTTAGGAAACACTCATCGGCAGTGAAGACGTCGTAACGGGTGAGAGTTTTTTCTTCTAAAGTGAGACCCGCAGCCGCACAAAGCTCGAAGATCACTTGGCGGGTAATGCCATCGAGAGAGCCATCGCTAATGGGTGGGGTAAAGACCTTACCACCCTTCACCAAAAAGATATTATCTCCCGTGCACTCGGCGACATAGCCCTGCTCATTGAGCATCAGGCCCTCGACACAACCGGCCTTAATCGCCTCGGCCTTGGCCATGACGTTGTTGAGATAATTCAGGGACTTCACCTGGGGACTCAATGCTCCTGGGGCAGGCCGGCGAGTGCCACAAGTGATGAGCTCCAGGCCTTTCTCGTAATGCTCCTGCGGGTAAAGACTGATAGTGGAAGCAATGATGAACATGGACGGCGTTTCGCAGAGATACGGATTCAACCCCAGTCCCCCTACGCCACGGGTAATGACCAAACGGATGTAGCCATCCTGAAGCCCATTCGCCCGCACGGTCTCGCAGACCGCTTGGTTGACCTCTTCCTCAGTCCAAGGGAGCTTGAGAAGAATGGCCTTTGCGGAAAGAAAAAGCCGCTTGGTATGTTCCTCTAGACGGAAAACACGCCCATTGTAAAAACGAATTCCTTCGAAGATGCCATCGCCATAAAGAAGACCATGATCGAAGACCGAGATCTTCGCTTCTGACTCCGGAACCAGCTTCCCGTCCAACCAAATCGTTCTATCCATGCCACGCAGAAAGTGACCAGTTGAGCCCTTTTTGAAAAGACCCAAATCACCTTCTCCGCACACAAATTCATCTCAAAGGCCCTCTCCGACCACACTGAGATCGCCAAAGGCAAACAAGAAGGATAGCTTCTCCTGCCATGAGCCCTCTTGAAAACCTGACTGCTGCCGAAGAAAGCGAAACTTGGCAAGAACTCCAGGAAGCACTCCAAGCACAGAATACAGAAACTACTAGAACCATCCTCCAAAGACTCGACGTCGAGGATCAAGCTCGTGCCATCTCGCGCCTCACCCAAGAGAACCGCGAAGCGCTGCCCAAGACCCTGTCCTGCCAAGACTTTGCCCAGCTCCTCACTCAGCTCCCCGAAGCGCAATCCATTGAGCTGTTAGAGAGCATTCCTGGCGAGCGGACTGCCGCAGCGGTTGCCTGCCTCCCGCCGGAAATCAGTAGCCGCCTCCTGCGAGAACTCGAAGAAGAAGAGTCAACCGAAATTCTAGAGGAAATCGAGGATACGGAGCGACTTTCGGAGCTCAAGACTCGCCTCGAATACGAAGAAGGGGTTGCAGGAAGTCTCATGCGCGGGAACCCAGTCTCCTTTTCGCAAGAGACCACGGTGCGACAGCTCCTTGATGACTTGCACGATCATGCCGAGGACTACTCCGATCGCGACATCCAGTATCTCTACGTTACCGATAATGAGTCCAAGCTAACTGGAGTCCTTCAACTCAGGCAACTTTTCTGGGCTCCGCGCGACAAGACGCTCAAGGAACTCATGATCCCGGACCCACTCTCCGTCTCCGATCAACTCGACTTCCACGATCTCGCAGAGATCTTCACCAAACGTCCTTTCCTCGGGCTTCCCGTTGTCGACACCGAAGGCAAACTACTCGGGGTCGTCCCTCGCAACGCCGTCGATCGCGAAACCTCAGATGAACAAACGGAGCTCTACCTCCAATCCCAAGGTATCATCGACGGTGAAGAACTACGCTCGATGCCACTGATCGACCGCTGCCGTAAACGCCTGACCTGGCTTGCCCCGAACATCATACTCAACCTCGTCGCCGCCAGCGTGATTGCGGCCAACGAAGCAACCTTACAAGAGGTCATTGCGCTCGCTGTCTTCTTACCCATTGTCTCCGATATGTCTGGCTGTAGCGGAAACCAAGCGGTAGCAGTCAGCATCCGAGAACTCACCCTCGGCATCCTACGGCCTGGCGACTTCATGCGTGTAGTCATGAAAGAAGGCTTAGTCGGCATCATCAACGGCACCCTACTCGGCATTTTACTCGGAATTGTCGCCGCTCTCTGGAAGGACAACTTCTACCTCGGCGGAGTCGTCGCCGCTGCACTCGCCCTTAATACCGTGCTCTCCGTCCTCCTCGGCGGCTTAGTGCCGCTGCTCCTAAAAAGCCGTAAAGTCGACCCCGCATTAGCCAGTGGCCCTATCCTCACCACCTGTACCGACATGTGCGGCTTCTTCTTAGTTCTCTCTTTTGCTTCTACAATGCTTGCTAAGTTGACCTAAAGAAACTACTACCCCAACCAACTAAGAAAAATTTCTAACGGACTCCTTAAATTCAGAGAAACTTTTCGCAAAAAACCACCCCTAAGATAACTTCACTTTAGAAGCCTCTGTCATTAACAATGAACCCCTCTCACATTCTAATCCTCGCCCTTTTCCCCTGCTCTCTTCAGGCAGAGAAAGCACCTCAGACTCAAATCATCGTCATCGATCCTCGATTCGAAAACTTAATTAATCCCTCGGCACAAATTGAAAAACTAGCTTCGGGTTTTTCATGGGCCGAAGGTCCTGTCTGGGATACTACTAATGATCAGCTTCTCTTTTCCGACGTCCCCAAGAACACCGTCCACTCTTGGTCAGAAAAAGAAGGTCTTCAGGTTTACCTAAAACCCTCTGGCTACACTGGATTACCGAAAGGAAATCGTGAGCCGGGCTCCAACGGGCTTGCCTTTGATGCCAAAGGTCAACTCATCACTTGCGAACACGGTGATCGCCGCCTCTCAGTGCTTACGGCGCATGGCGGCAAGCGCACCTTAACAGACAACTTCGAAGGAAAGCGACTCAACTCACCTAACGACCTCGTCGTTCATTCTTCGGGGGCAATTTTTTTCACGGATCCTCCATACGGACTCCCCCAACAAGGCGAAGGACCAGAACGAGAACTCGCTGCCAACGGAGTCTATCGGCTCGACCCTGATGGAACCACCACCCAGATCATTTCTGATCTCATTCGACCCAATGGAGTCACTCTCTCGCCCGATGAGAAGACTCTCTATATCGCTCAATCACACAAACCTGCAGCCCACATCATCAGCTACCCTCTCGACGAGACCTTGAACGTCGGCGCGGCCATAATTCTCTTCGATGCCAGCACCCTCTCCCCCGAATTACCAGGCTTACCTGATGGCCTCAAAGTTGACCAAGAAGGAAACATTTGGAGCACAGGCCCAGGTGGAGTCTTTGTCCTCTCTCCTGAAGGCGAACTCTTAGGACGCATTCTAACAGGTCGCAAAACCGCCAACCTCAGTTGGGGTGGAGAAGGATCCAGCACCCTCTACTTTACTGCGCACCAAGATCTGCTTCGCATGCAAACGAAGGTCAAAAGCCCTCTCAAAAAATAAGGCTTCTAGCTTCTCCTCTCTGCATCACTTCGTATCGCGACGTGGAGCCATCGAGCAATGTCTCAAAATCACTACAGCACAATCATCATCGGAGCAGGCCTATCGGGCCTCGCTTGCGCCCTCGAACTGCAAAATCAAGAACACTCTGATTTTTTGGTTTTAGAACAATCCGATAAGCCGGGTGGCCGGATCCGCACCGAAGAGGTGGACGGCTACCTTCTCGACGAAGGATTTCAGGTCTTCCTCGATTCCTACCCAACAGCTGGTCAGCTGCTCGACCTTCCTGCCCTCAATCTCAAAAAATTCGAACCGGGAGCCCTCGTTCATCTCAATGGCCACCTCTACCGAGCAATGGACGTTTTTCGACGACCACAACACATCGTCTCCGGACTCCTCTCCCCGATCGGTAACATCTTTGACAAGTTACAGATTGCCTCCTTACGAAAGGCTCTGAAAAAAACCACTATAGAAACCATCACACAACGTAAAGAGCACACCACCAAAGAGCATCTCCGCCAAAGTGGGTTCAGCGAACGAATCATCGACACCTTTTTCAAAAGTTTCTACGGAGGAATATTTTTGGAACGAGAACTCCAAACCAGCAGTCGGATGTTTGAATTCACCTTCAAAATGTTCACCGAAGGATCCGCCACTCTCCCGGCACGAGGAATGGGCCAAATCCCCCAACAGCTCGCCGAGCAACTCCCTCCTGCTCACATTCGCTACCACACTGCGGTCGAATTTATTGAAGGCCAAAGCGTTTACTTAAGCACCGGAGAAACCTTCACTGCAGACCAGATTGTTTTCGCCACTCCCATCAATATCACTCGCAGCTTCTTACCATCACTACGGCTCCCTGAACGCCCCTGGCGCAGTGTCACTAATCTCTACTTCTCGGCTGATTACTCTCCACTGGGCGAGCCCATCATTGCTCTCAACGGAGATAACCAAGGACTCATCAACAACGTAGCAGTGCTCTCCGACCTCTCACCTCACTACGCTCCAGAAGGCAAGTCCCTCATTTCCATCTCCCTACTCGGACTCCCCAACCAAGAAGGCTTAACCGACGAGATCCGAAAAGAACTACGCTCTTGGTTTGGTGCTCAAGTAGATAAATGGCAACATCTTGCAACCAAGGCGATTCCTAAAGCCCTCCCAGAACACCTCCCCGATGCCGCGCCTCTCCCTGAACCTGAGCCACCCTACTTCCTCTGCGGAGACTATCTCGAATCAACCTCGATCGAAGGAGCGATCATCTCAGGCCAAAAGTCGGCCAAAAAGGTTCTGGCGCACGCCAAGAATTGATCGCTCGAACGGTCTTGAACCTTGACTCCTCGCCCAGGATTAGCACCTCTTAGGCCATGCCCATTGCGCCTGATCGGACCCGTGTTGAATCCATCTTCATCCGCCACCGCAACACCCTCATGGTGAAGGCTAACTTCACTGACATCTTCACCGACTATTACCTCCACCTTTCAGATCAAAAGATCAAGCACACCCCCGAACTTGATCATAAGCTTAAGGAATTACTGGTAGCCTTGACCCTGCACTCGGTCGCCCGCCCTTGGTCCGAAGTCCATGCCTGGACCGCCAATCTCCGCGCTCCTCGCGTCAATTTTTTTGCAACCGCTTCTTCCACCCACGAGAACACCGTAGGGCGTCTCTTCACCGAGGACGTGCGCGAGCCTCCTCAAAATCTCCTCTACACACAAGTCACCGAACCTAACCGCGAACCCCGACGATCCACGGTAGCGTTAGAAACCAGCGAACCCTTTGATTGGGTTCAACACTACTATCGACAGTCCGAACAACGCCCGGGAAAAATTTTTGAACTTCCTGAAGAAGACTTCGTCCTACTCGCCGCCCAACCAGACTATGATGAAGAGTGGTTTGAGAATCTTACTACCGAAGCAGTAGCAACTTTCGACACAACGGAAGAGCTCTCTCCCCTTGAAAACCGTGCCTTTCACTTCCATTGCGGCTGCAACCTCAATCGCATCATGCCCGCCCTCGCGGTCTGGAAGGATAAGCTCGATGAGCTTTTCCAAGATGCTGAGGAAGTCATCGTGCAATGTCCTCGCTGTGGAGCAAAACACCCGGTGACCCGAAGCGACTTCTCCTAAGGACACCTACGACAACCTCATTATAGGAAAACGCATCCCAAATTCCTCAACTCTTTGTTGATTTAAAAACCTAATGGGCTCGCTCAACAGGCTTTCAAACGACTGCGATTCAAGAATATCTGAAATCATTTTCTCTCGAAAACAGGTTACTAGGGGAGCCCTTAAGGGCAGCTAAAAACCAGCATCCAACCACCTCTCCCCAACTAACCGCAAAACAACGCTCCTCTTGTGAGTTCCTCTCGCAAGTGAGATCGCTGCAATAGTTAAGAACAACTATAAGGAAAGACGCTCTTTCTTATTGGCAAATTCCTATTTCTCTCCTTTCCAAAGTCATCAAAGAGCATTTGCCTTTCTCTTCTTGTTTCGAAAATTTTAGAAACCTGAAATAAATTCAAATTGTGTTGTAAACACATTTTTAAATTCATTGTTCCAACTTCCCCTTTCTGCTCATCAAGCAAAACACGATTGGAACATACGCAATTTTGCTGTAACAACGACGAAATCACTATCGTCATGGTGAAAGTTATCAGAAATCGGTTTTATTTTGTGATTTCTGAGAAAAATATGCTGGAAATCCAACTCAAATAATTTCTTCTCATTTCATTCCAAAAATTTCTTCTAAGAAAAGCGTTCACCATGAGTTTAAAAAGTAAATACAACTAGATCGTCCTCGATTTTCACTCCACCACTCCCAAACGCCACTTTCCTTATGGTTCACTTTTGTAAAATTATTTTCTGCTCATTTCTTTTAAGCTCTCCTCTCTACTCCATTATTCAATTCGACGAATCGTTGTCAGGTGACTTATCGGACGATTATCTCAACCCTAATACATTCACTTTTCAGCAAGGTAGTAACGTCATAACCGGGGGCTTACTAGGGGGTTCGGCAGACTTAGACTTATTTTCCTTCACGATCCCCAGCGGATTTGAACTGAATCAAATTCTAGTCAACAGCTTCTTCGGAGGGAACAATGGGAGCTTCTTGTTACTACAGCCCGGTTCGGTTCTATCTGCGCCTCCGTCCAATTTCTTTATGGATCCAATCGGATTCTCTATCTTCAACGATACTTTCGTCGCTGACGGTACTGACTTACTACCGATAGTCACTAATGGCCCTCCATTTAACTCGATTCCAACCCTTTCATCAGGAGTTTATGCCGCTTGGCTCAACGAAATCGATTTCCCTTCACTCTATTCCTTAGACTTTGTGGTCACCGCAGTGCCTGAGCCCCACTTTGTCGCACAGTTTACCGTTCTCCTATCGCTTTTCGCCTTAAGGCGTAATCGTGTTAGCTCTACTCAATTATAAAACCGTTAGATCCATGAATTTGAAAAATAAATCATCTTTAAATGTTACCAAGCTTTTCGGTGGCACGATAGCCAGTGTTACCTTAAGCACTACTGCTTTAGCAACTCACGTCCAGTTCATCGCATGGTTTGAAGACAATTCCTACGCACGTCCCGTTGCTGGCAATCCTGACTCCATCAATTTAAGTGAAGCCCAAGTCGCAACTGCACCTCTTTTAGATAGTTCTCCAAGATGGGAAACGACTGGTGATTTCCGAGTGGTAGTCTTCGAAAATGGTTACACGACTCTTCCAGGTCATAGTGAAGCCCGATTACTGGAACCCGAAACTATTGAAGAAGGATTTATCTACCAAACTTACCTCGACTTTGCCCTCCACGAACCAGATGATGCGACTGCAAACGCGAACCCTAACCATGCGATCGTTAACTGTGGTTTCTATGCAGGAGGGAACACTGATGAACGCTTAAAAATTGGTCTCTCGCGGACGGATACAAATAC
>CALFBF010000130.1 GCA_937949965.1 uncultured Roseibacillus sp. | reverse complement strand
TCTTCGCCAGTGGTTTCGTCAATGAACTCTCGCTTCCGTTTCCGAAGCTCGTTCAGCGCCTTATTGCGAACTGCGCGATAAAGCCAGGCTCTTGGGTTAGCGACCTCTTGATAGTTTTCAAAGAGAGCAAGAAAGCCTTCTTGCACAATCTCTTCCGCCACCTCGCGACGACCTAACAGCCCAAAAGCAAAACGAAGTAACCCCTCCTCTTCCGTCTCAAAAACCACTCTCATCGACGGCTTCTCAGAAGCAGAGTTGCTCCCAGCGGGCTCCGTAATGGGAGTTATTTTTTGAGGTGGCGAATGCGACATAAAATCTATCCTTCAAAAGAGAAGACACGGATGGTCAGATTTCCTTGGAAGTTTTTTTAATTTCTTCGCTAGGCAATCGTCAGCAACTCTATATCTTGTTACAGTTAATCGTATCTCCCACTCTTATTCTCCTATCCTATGAGTCATTTTTTCCGAACTCTCCTCCTCTCCGCTAGTCTGGGCTGCTTTTCTCTAACTGCCGCTGAACCTCCGCGCCTTCTTTTCGCTGATGACAAGGAAGTGATCTTGATCTTACCCGGAGAAAAGGAGTCTCGAACTCTCTCCTTGGAGTCTCTTCCTACCGCCGATCAAGAAGCGATTGCCCAATGGCGCACCACTCCAGAAGGAAAGGCAGCTAAAAGACCAGAACCTCCTAAAAAAGAAAAAAAGGAACCCGAATACGATCCCAACGCCAGTTATCGAGACCGCCAGAAAGCACTCAATGCTGCCTTTATAGACATCCCTGACAACTTCGCTGCCGATTGGCCCAAGCTAGTAAAATCTCCCGAGAACGTGACTGTCGAGATTGCGGAAGAAAATGAAGAAACACGTCGCTACGTTTATCATAGCGAACACTACGAATTTATCTGTGATGTGCCGCTCAAGCCTCACTTGGTCAAACGTTTTGCGGTTCTCTTCGAAGGTACGCGTGAATTCTGCCGTCAGCTTCCTATCTCTACGAAAAAGGCTCACGTGGCGGGTAAAACTCACCGCAACAAGATCCTCCTCTTCGAGACTATAGAGTCCTATCATCGCAACGGAGGCCCCAGAGAATCGGCCGGAGTCTTCATACCACGCCGAGATGTGGTCATCGTTCCGCTAACTTCCTTAGGAGTTAAGAAACTAGGCTCCTCTTACACCATCGACTACGACGCCGATAACAAAACGTTGACCCACGAACTGACCCATCAAATCACCGATAATTTCTACTATCAACGTGGTGCTATAGGATGGTTCTCGGAAGGGCTAGCCGAATACGTGGGCATCACGCCTTATCGTTCCGGCAAGTTCCTACTGACCAAGACGATCAATGCCGTGAAAGAATACGTGACTGAATACGGTCGTGACGGAAGCGGAGGTCGTGCGTTGGGAGAAGAATTCAACGCCCCTGATCTCAAAAGCTATATGCTGCAAAACTACGAAGACTTCTTGGCAAACATTCAGCTCAACTACGGTCTCGGAGCGCTCATCACAACCTACTTCTTTGAGATGGAAAACCGAGGTGATCGAGTCGCCATCACCGCTTTTCTTAAAGCTCTTCGCGAAGGTAAAAAAGGCGAAGAAGCGTTAGAAGCTCTTTTGCAAGGGCGGACCTATGATGAGTTAGCAAAGGATATCGCGAAGGGATGGCGCTCAAAAGGAGTCAAAATCAACTTTGCGAACCTACGATAAGCTTCAATTTATCGAATCCTTGCCCAGCGAGACTTCGACAAAGACGAACCTAATTACTCAATCTCGGAATCGAATTCCTCTTCCTTGTTAGAGAGAGGAAAAGGATCGTCACGGAAGTGCTTATACTGCCTGCGCATCAATTTCAACGCTGGGATTCCGGTCGCCTTCGAACAAGCGTACTCGGACAACTCAAGAGCCTTCTGCCGATCTCCCTTTGCAAAAATCACTTCTGCTTTGGTATCCAAATAGGCCGAATTCAAAGGTTCTGCCGCCAAAGCAACCTCAATCCACCTCGAAGCATCGTCTAAGTCACGAGCCGCACGCGAAGCAACCCACGCAGCAGTATTGTAAGAGTTGTGCCCGTTAGGAAAGGTCTTCAAAGAATGACGATAGATGGGAGAAACCTGTTTCCATATCTCATCAGCCTGCTTGTGCAGACCTTTTTGACGTAAAACAGGTAACACATCATCAGCAATAAACGAACTCACCCCCGCATAGTTGACGAGTCTTTGCAAAAAGTAATCTCCCTGTTCCTTATCTCCTGCGGTATACGCCGCCATTGCGCGTGGCCAATCGATCCTAGCGCGCATGCTTTGATCAATAACCAAGCTTTCAGTTAGTCCAAAGTTTCGATAAACACCGTAAACCTCACAGCAGGCGGCAGCTTGGGCCCAACGATCGGTATAACGCGCGGATTCAGCAAAACTGGTAAGTTGTCCGACCCAGCTATTACTATCGGCAGGAGTCAGCAGTAAGGCGCGGTGATAGTACTGATACTGCTTTTCGTAGTTCCCCAATTCTCCCCACAAAATCCCTAAAGAAAGAATAAAACGTCCATTCCCAAGAGCTAGTTTTTCTAGCATATTGAGAATTTCCGACGCCTTCTCCTCTTTGCCTGACTTTTGTAAAGAGACGGCGTAATATCCTAACCAATCGCGACGACTAGGTTCCTGCTCTAACAACTTAGCAAAAGCTTGGGAAGCTTCCTCGGCTCGTTCATAGTAGAAGAGAAGTAAAGCAAGTTCTTCTTCCACCTCTATATTCATTGGTTTGAGCTCAAGAATAGCTCTCAAGGCACGCTCCATGAGATCCATGTCGCCACGTAGAGTCGCAAATCGAATAAGCAATTCCCACGGTTCAGAAGATCTATCGTCTCGTGCTCTCTCTTCTAAGTCCTTAATAATCGCAGCCAACACCTCCGCTTCAACAGTGGTTTGTCGCCCAAAGAAAGCCAGCACTCGCCGAACGATCTCCCACTCATCCTTCTCCTCTTGTTTTGCCAACAAGAAATGATACAAATAAGAGAGAAGCTCTTCTCCCGGCAAAACCCGTCGCAAAAACGTGAGCGGTTGGAGCTGCTTTTGGTTGCTAGCACGTGCTTTTGGAATGGCATACTCAGGATATCTCGTTTGATTGGGCTCTTTATCTCTTCCAGATAAAAACGCTAAATAAGAGACGAGCTCTTCCACGCCGAGTGCACTACATTTCTCGTAGAGAGCATCGAGGAGACGCTCTCCCTCTATAATCTCTCCACGGTTCACAAAGAAGAGCCCCAAAGTAAACAAGCGATTACAACCTTCGTTCTCCAATTCAAAGTCATCCGCAATTTGACTGATACACTCATCAATCCACTCTTGTGGAACGGGTTTCCCAAGCTCTAAATCCAAAGTACGAAAAGCAGAAACCAGCATCTCTTGCTTTTCATAAAAATCAAAGAGCCTAACAGGATCTCTTTCTTCGTGAAACGGAAGCGCTTCGGAGAAATATCCTAACTGAGTCAAAAGAGAAAGAGCCTCCGGCGATTCCTCCCCTCCTTTTTTGCGAAGCTGTGTAGAGAGAACCTGCGCCAGCTTCTCACTATCTGATTCCTCTTCATTACCACGAGCCAGAGCGGCAAGCATACGAGCTCGCAGGCCAAAGTCATCCTGTCGAAGCCCGCTCTTACTGAGATAGGTTTGTGAATCACCTGTCAGCATTCTCAGGGTTGTTTGAACTTCGTGATTGGGACCTGCGAGAGACTGGATCAAATCAAGATCACCCTCCCAACGGGCGAATCTCATTTTTTCTTCTGAAGACAACCCATCCCAAAGCTCCTCTCTCATCCCCATTGCACTGGCCAGAGCAGCCCAGCGAAAACCCGCACTGGGAATACTCTTGGAATCTCTAGCATCTGCTAAGATAGCGAGAGCCTCCTGATCACGACCCGCCAGGATGCGCTCCTCAGCCACTTGCACCGCAAGCTTAGCCACTCGCTCCGAGAGCACATCTGCGGCCTCCTTATCCTTAAGGTATCGCGGCAGCCGAAAGAGTTGCAGGTAAGCTTCTTTTTCAAATAGAAAAAGATAAAGGGCAGCTCGTTGTTGATCAGTCTTTGCGGTTAGATAAGACTCGACCGCTTCGAAAATTTCGCTTGGAGTATCAGGCGTTAACTCTAGATCCAACCAGCGTAAGATATTCCGAGCACGCCAGCTTTGTTCCGGATCATCAGACAAGGAAAGCGCAGTGAGGATGTTGAGCGATTGAGCCCCTTTCTCCCAGAGTTCATCGCTGGCTAAATTCCGCTCTAGGTAGCCTTCGGCTCCAATTTCAGTAATTTGGGAGTTGCCTTTATTCAAAGTGGGCGGAACCTCTTCGTCAGATGCGGCTAGTGGACTCCAAGCTCCAATTAGCAATAAGGCCGGTAGAATTATCAATTCCAGTTTTTTCACTTCTTAAACTATTACTCTATTCTAGCATCCTTACCAACGCGAGTTCTTTACAGAAACTCGCATCTTTTTCTCGAAGATAATTTAAATTCAAGCAAAGGACTCTTCAGACTTCTCACCCTCAACGGTAATGACTTGGCATAAAGACGACGAACCTAAGCTCTGGGAGCTGATCCCTCCCTGGGTTTTTGCCCTTGGTAGGCTATCCCTTCGTCTCGCAGTTATTGGCACGATTTGCGGGGTCCTCATTCTGGTCACTTACGGCGTCCTCGCTGCCAACTACGAGATGAAGCGTGTGGTGCAGATGCCGGAGCGAACTTTGCTACTCGATCGCGATGGTGAGGAAATGGCGGCCATTCACGGTGATCGACGACGAATTATTCCTTCCGACCAGATTCCCCAATCTCTTCTCGACGCCCTGACTACTCGTGAGGATAAGGACTTTTACCGCCACCGTGGAGTCCACTTTCGCGGCATTCTTCGTGCGGCATTAAGGAACCTTAAGGATAGAGGATTCACGCAAGGAGCTTCCACCATCACGATGCAGCTCGCGCGCAATACTTATGAGATGCGCGCTCATTCGTTCCACCGTAAGTTCCTTGAGGCCGCCATCTCTTTCCGTATCGAAGTTCACTACAGCAAAGAAGAAATCATAACCGCTTACCTGAACCGCATTTACTTTGGCGCTGGAGCCTACGGCATTGAACAAGCTGCTCAGTCCTACTTTGGGAAAAAAGCAGCTGAGCTTTCAGTAGCGGAGGGAGCGCTTTTGGTAGGAATCATTCGCGCCCCTCACGATTTCTCCCCCCACAATGACCTAGAGGCGGCCTTACGCGAACGAGATCAAGTCCTCAAGCAAATGGCTCGCGATGGTAAACTCTCTGACGAAGAACGTGATCGCGCCCTCGCGACACCAGTCGTATTACAAGAAACACAGAGCATCCAGACCGATGCCATTCGCTGCACCAGACGTCACCTCAACGAACTGTTAGAAAAAAACGATTTTGTGACAGGAGGGCTCACCGCCACCTCGACTATCGACCGTAATCTCCAGCAATATGCTCGTGAAGAGATGAATCGACTCCTCGCTCCTTATCCGAATTTACAAGGAGCACTCGTCGCCATCGAATCTTCCAGCGGAGCCATTCGCGCAGTCATCACCGCGCGTGATCCTAACTCCTCACAATTCAATCGCGCCTTCGATACTCGACGCCAGCTCGGCCCCGTTTTCCAACCTTTTCTCTACGCCTTCTCAGCCGAGAGAGGCCGCCTCCCCATCCCTGGACACCCCCTCCAAACCGCACGCCAGCTTTCCTCCTCTGACATTCAGCGCCTTGCTAAACGCCTAGGTCTCACAGGCCCTTTTGCCGAAGGAGATGATTTGGCCCGTGGCTTCCTACAAGCAACCACTCTTGAGGTGGCCACGGCACTCTCCGTGCTCTCGAACAAAGGAAAGAAAGCGAATACTTATCTCATTACCGAACTACTCGACTCTGATAACAAAAGCCTCTTTCAACAAATCTTACACTACAACCTCGTTCTCGATGCCTACGCCGCCACCACTCCAGTAGAGCTCACGTCACAAGAAACTTGGTCGGCCATTAACCAACCGGGAAACGATCTCTGGACTCTTCATACCAGCCCCCACCTAGCAATCGCCCTCTGGATAGGCTTTGATAACCCCGCAAAAATTCCTGACCAAAATCAGCTTACCAAAGGAACTACTCATTTAGTAAATGGGCTTGTCCAACTAGCGCGACAAAAAGCAGAACAGCAAAAAAATTAGCGAAGCACTTCCCTCTCGCTACTCTAACAGCGCTCGCATCCCACCAAGAAAGTCGGCAACATCATCATCACTCGCCTCTTCCTTCATCACTGCCGCGTGGTCGATTTCCTCAATCCATTCAAAGTCGAGTTCTCCAATAAAGCTGCTTGGCTCGCAGGCGATTTCCTCACCCCACTTCACGCGACTACTGCAATAGCTCAACGCCAATCGTTCCTGCGCCCGCGTAATACCTACGTAGAGAAGCCGTCTTTCCTCATCCTTGGTGCCCTCTTCCACGGAACGCTTATGAGGCAGAATCCCTTCCTCCAGTCCAACCAGGAAGACAATGGGATACTCCAAGCCCTTAGCGGCATGAAGAGTGATCAAAGTCACGCCCTTCTTAGCATCTAACTCATCATCACTCTGAGGATCTAACAAAGTCTCCTCCAAAAACTTTTCCACCGTCTTCCCCTTCTCAATCGCTCGGTCCAACCCTTCAAAGAAAAAACCCATCCCAGCTCGCCGCTGGTCTTTCTCTTGATCGGTCTTAGTATTGCGCATCAACCAATCGACGTATTCACAACTCTCGAGAACAGTCTCCAGCACCTCGCGAGGGTGCTCGCCATCAAGGAGGCGAATGTGAGCGCCTTCGATGAGAGCTTGAAACTCGCCAATCGCTTTCTGTCCTCTAGTACCCAGCTGTTCCTGAAAACTAACATCTGCCATCGCTTCCCAGATGCTACACTCGTGCTCCCGGCTCCAATCATTCGCCAGCAAGGAAGTCGAATTCCCGATTCCCCGAGGAGGAGTATTGAGAATACGCAGTAAGGGCACATCGGCACGTGGATTGTGGATGGTCTGTAGATAGGCCAAAATATCGCGCACCTCGCGCCGATCGTAAAAACTCTGAGCACCCACTAAGCGATACGGAATCTCCTTCTCTCGCAAGACCTGCTCCATCTTGCGAATCTGAGTATTAGTCCGGAAGAGAATTGCAAAGTCTTCCCAAGGTCGAAAGTTCTGTTCCTCCGCACTTCCCTCCATCAAAGCTCCCGAGCCCCCGCCAATCATGCGTTGCACAGCGGCATCCACTTTTGGCTCATTAGACTTGTTCTTTTTTCCAAGTCGACGCAACCGCTTCATCTCATCAGCAATCCACTCGGCCTCCTCATCCTCTCCTCCGAAGGAGATGAGCTGAATCAAGTCTCCACCGGGAATAGTCGGTTTCAGCTCTTTTTCTCGCCGTCCCGCATTGTGCTTAATGAGCTTGTTCGCCACCTCAAGAACAGCCTGAGTGCTACGGTAGTTCTCTTGCAGGAGAATGACCTCAGGACTAGGGAAAAAGCGCTCGAACTGCAGGATATTCGCCACTTCTGCCCCTCGCCAACCGTAGATACTCTGGTCGTCATCACCGACCACGCAGATATTGTAGGGAGTTCCCACCAGATTCTGCAAAAGGTTCATTTGGAGAGAGTTGGTATCTTGAAACTCATCTACGGTGACGTAACGATAGTGCTCCTGCCAATAAGCACGCTCGTCACTAAACTCGCGGAGCAACTGCTCACCTAGTAGCAAAAGGTCATCGAAATCAACACAGTTGCGAGAACGAAGCTCATTCTGGTAATCAACGCCAATGCTTCGAAAGAGTTCGTCCTCAATGCCTTCCAAACCCACAGGAGAGTTCTTAGCCTTCGAGATCGCGGTGAGAACCTCGCCCGGCTTGACCTTTTCCTTAAGTCCTCCTCTCTTGACAATGAACTGCTTGATAAGCGCTTGCTGGTCACCAGGAGTGCAGATGGAAAAGTTTTTCTTATATCCAAGACGCTCGATACCACGCCTCAAAAGCCTCACGCAGAGGGAGTGGAAAGTGCAGACCGTGAGCTTACCGGCCGCCTTCTTGCTCACCATGCCCGCGACCCGCTCTTGCATCTCGCGAGCGGCTTTGTTGGTAAAGGTTACCGCTAAAATCTGCTCGGGTTGCACCCCTTGCTCCAAGAGGTTAGCCATCCGACACGTCACGGTGCGCGTCTTACCCGTGCCTGCACCTGCTAGGATCAGGACGGGACCATCCAAGGTCTCGACCGCAGTTCGTTGGGCAGGATTGAGCTGCCTGATGTCAAATCCCGCCGCCACAAGTTGCGATTAATGGGCGTCTTCTTTCTTGCCGTGCTGGTCGTGGCTGTCTTTACCGTGGCTGCCATGTTCGTCGTGTCCACCATGGCTTTCATCGTGATGCTCGTAGAGTTCTTTCACCCCATCTTCACCTTCCCATTGATGACGGTCACACGCGCTCAAGAAAAGAAGGGCAGTGGTGGCAGTAAGGGTGATGTATTTCATGGGGATCGTCATAGCGCAGCAATTCCCTCTCGCCAATCTCGAATAATGCCCTTTTCCACATTCTGAGGTTCAAGGGCTTTCCTCTCCAAAACTCACTTCGATTTTGTAGAACTCTTTCTCATCTCGAAGCTGGAGTGAACTCCGTTCAACGCGTAGGTAATCATCTTCCAATTCCACCGAATCTTCTATTAAGATTTCCGTCCATTCTACGAGGTCAGTCGAGGTGAGTAAGGTGAGATTGAGACCTAGAACCTCGGCAAACTGTCTCTCGGGATAGCTCAACAACACCCCTTGATCGGTAAAGGCTAGTTGGAGAGGATGCTCCCTATCAGCTACTGCCCCATTGAGCCCAAAGGCGTATTCTAAGAGATTACTCAACCCATCACCATCGGGATCTGCCTCTAGATCCGTAAGCAGAAGGTTCTGTGACCAACTCTGGTAACTCTGGGCAACATCGGTGCTCTCGCTGAGCACAATCTGCGGTCCACCATCAACCGAGAGGCTAGCCTGCAAGGTGACGGCCTCCACCGGTTCGTCAGGGAGGCTAACATTCACCACCACTGTGCTTGTGCTCTCACTAGCCAGGCCACCACGTAGAATCCGCAGCGTAGTGCCCTCATTCTCAACCACCCAATCAGCTCCCGTTGCGGAGTCAAAAGTCGCGCCTCCGCTGCAAGTAAGATCGAGTCGCAGATTATGCGCCTCTTCACCAAGTGCAGAATTGTTCACAGTCAGGGTATAGCTCACTCCTTGTGAAGATTCAGCAGGATCAACGGACTCTGCGAGTGTCATATCCAAATCCGGCGTTGTGGGATTAGCACGGGTGACGTGGTAACCGTCCTCCGCAAGGATTTCATCAAGCTGATCTATGAAGTGGGGAAGAAAAGCCCCCAGATTTGCCCTCGTAATACGAGGACCGAAGGTACTGGTTTGCAAGGCTGAATGGGTCCCTACGAGAGCGAAACCATCATCCAATAACACCGTAGACGGCCCTCCGGAGTCACCTGATTCAAAGAAACATTGGTCGCTACCGTTCCCAGGTTCTCGATAGATGAAACTGAACCCACGAGTGCGGCGAGCGGCTGAACCCGGCTCGCCGCCAAAATCAAAAACCCTCGCAATCGTGCCTACTCCTGTCCGAGAGCGTCGTCCACTGGCAAAAATATCCAACCCGATGTAAGCCACATCAGAGGTAAGATTAAGGATTGGTACTGTTGAAATACGGTCTTCACTCGGGATAGGAGCAGACAACTCACCGACGAATAAGTCGCTCGTCGTGCGCGGACTCTCATCATTCAACGTGCTGTGCAAAGCGGCGACGGTATAGGTCCGAGTCACGCCCTCTCGATCACGAAAGCGAAGTCGCTGCCCTACCTGAGGACGAAAGTGAGCCGCGCCAACGAAATGCTTCGGAGAAATCATGGTAAGATGACGGCGTGGGTCCTCAACGACCCAACCAAAGCCCGACCAGTCTTCATCATTGAGATAAAAATCCTCATTCTCAGTCAGATCACTGGGAAAATTCACAAACCGATCATGACGGTTTGGTTCATAAGCACGAATCTCTATTGCTTCGCTCGACAGCCCAGAAAAGAAGCTGAATCCAAAAAAGGTGATTTGTGTCCAAAGCTTCATCTTACAATCTCCATACTCTATACCAATTCCGGCAAAAAAATAGCTCTTGTTTCGGAGCTGTTTCAAAAATGGAAAGTTTAACGAATAAAACTGAGGTCCTTAAAAGTCTCCTCGGAAAACACACCGAGCAGTCGGGGTCTCGTAGATCACGATCTCACACAAACCTGGTAAATCTGGCGCTAACTTGCGCCAGAACCAAGCGGCCATACGCTCAATAGTAGGACTCTCAAGCCCCTCGATATCATTCAGATAACCGTGATCGAGTAACTCTAAGAGAGGGCCCATGGCCTCCGAAATTTGCTTATGATCGTAGACCCAGCCGATTTCCTCATCCACCTCGCCTTCCACCGAGATGTCGATCTTGAAGGAATGTCCATGCATTCGGCGGCACTTATGATCCTCAGGAAGGCTGGGCAGGGTATGAGCTGCTTCGAAGCGAAATTCTTTTGTAAGTTGAGCGCGCATGCGGTGACTATTTCTTTTCTAAATCCTTAACGAGGGCTTCGGCAGTGAGCTCGGCAAAGGGACCAGGAACGCCTCTAAACTCAACTTTACCCTCCGCATCCAAAACCCAACAAGCGGGGTAATCGACGATCTGATAGAGTTTGGCAATCTCTCCCTGGCCATCGAGCCAATTCTGCCATGTGACCGAGCCATCCTTGATCATCTCGCGTAGCGTGGACTTGCTCTCTGCAGCAACTCCTAGTAGAGCCATTCCTCGTTTCCCGAGGCGTTCTTCCACTTTCCTCATGAAGGTCATGGTCTCATCTGCCGCCTTCATCCGGCTGTGCCAGAAGATAATCATAACTGGCTTCCCTTTGTTATCACTGAGGCGCATGGCCTTCTCTTCGGCATTCCGACCCAAGATATCTGGGGCAACCATGCCTTTCTCCAAGTTGGTCGTTGAGAAAAGAAACGCTTCGGCCATCTCGCCAACAGTAGTTCGTCCGACCTTAACATCAGCGGACTCAATGATTGCCTTCCGCACCCAGTCGAGACGTTGTTTACGAAACTGAGCAACCTTCCCTCCATCGCCGAGCTGCTGCGAAAGGAGAGCCAAAGCCATCGCAGCCTGTCCTTGTACCTTCCGGTCAGGATGAGTGGCTTCAACCTTTTCCACAAAAACACGAGTGCTCGGCCCGGGGTCAATGACGAGCGCAAGGCAAAGCTGTCCAATGAGTGGGTTATTAAAATGGAATCTATCCGCCGAATCTCGCACTACCGAGAGCGGAGTCTTATCGGGCGCGTTCGGCACTGGAGTAATAGAATAAACGGGCGCAAATTGAAGGAGCTGCGGAGCGTATTTTAGAAACCAGTCTTGATTCCACGAGCCGTCCAGTTGTCGCAACAGTTTTTCACCAAAATCATTGGGATTAGGAGCAATTTCCCATAATTCCCGTCGAGCCTCGGGACCATTAGCGGCATTCACCTTAGCCGTCCACCGGTCCAATTCATTTTGATAACCCTCGATTAACTCTTTCGCTCCGGCCTCATCTCCGCGAAGAGGGTACAGGCTCAAAAAAAGAAAATACGCTAAGAGGATGGAAAGTGTTTTCATACCGTTTACAAGAGCGGAGCCAGCGCTACTTTTGCTTCAACAAGTCCCGCAATTCAGGCCATTGCTCTTGGCTCACAATGTAGCCAATGCAGCCTACCGCCCCACATCGACAAGGGTGGTCCTCGTAGCACTCCAGGTCAAATCCGTAATCAAAACTTAACTCCTCCCCTTTCTCAATATCACGTAGAGCGTAGATCACGATACGATCCTCGTCCTCCCCTTCTTCGGTATAGGCCACACAGTTCGGGTCGCACGAATGATTGATGAGACGGGCAATGTTCCAGTCCACACTGCCATCGAGATCCCATTCATCATTGAGGGTGAAGATGTAAACCGCGGCATCGCCATCCTTCTCCGCCTTTGCCATCTGAGCCCAAGCTCTGCGCTCGCTCTC
The DNA here is from genome assembly GCA_937949965.1 of uncultured Roseibacillus sp. Taxonomy (GTDB): domain Bacteria; phylum Verrucomicrobiota; class Verrucomicrobiia; order Verrucomicrobiales; family Akkermansiaceae; genus Roseibacillus. Next base: position 18,511 of record CALFBF010000130.1, on the reverse strand, counting down.
CTCTTTGTCAATCGGTTCCCCGACATACTCGATAACCTCAGTATCTTCTACAATGTCACGGGCGGCATAGACGCCACGGCCATGAATCTCGGAGTCTCGAACTTCGACCCACTTGCTCTGGCCTCGTTTCTTGAGTTTTTCGACGCGCTTCAAGGCCGCGCTAGCCTTTTCGTATGAGGATTTCTTTTTCTTCCCTGTCTTAGCCATGATGGAGGAGGTAAAGTTAGAGTGGTTATGTCAGTTCGGGTTCCTTAGAAAAATACTAACAACAAAGGTCAAAGGAACTTCTCAAGTAAACAATTAAGAGCAGCTCCAGCAATCTGCTTTCGAGAAAAATGATTCCAAACTTTCTTAAATCAACCAAGAGTTGAGGCCATTGGGGAGTGTTTTCTCGGGATGAGGATATCGGTGATGCGCTTAAGGTAATTCGCGAAAACTCTTCTTGGGTACCGCGTACTCCTGAATATCAACCGGAAGGCTAGGGAAAAAGGAGCGTAACTCTTGAATCTTTAAAAGGGAGCCGTTGATAAAGGTCCAAGAAGAACCTTCTTTCTTCGAACGAACAGCGATCTGATAGTCGCCAATCTCGCCTTGTCGACGTTGACCCGTATTAGGATCAATGAAGCGCACAGTACGGGTAGTGGGAACGAAAACAAGCCACTCTCCAAACTCAGGAATATCAAACCCATGGAGAGCTGGTTCTGCGACAAATTGAGTAACCGTTAAACCTCCCGCTGCAAATTCATCGACCATTTGCTCCATCTTGACCGCCAACTGATCGGAGCCTCCTAACTTCTTAGCAGCGCGTTGTCGATAACGAGGATAGAGCTGCGCAATAACAGCCTCGAACTGTCCCTTGAGGGTCTGCTCTCCGACTTGCTGCACCGCGTTGACGGCATCGGCGAGCACTGCGGCAGGAACGGCCTCGCGTTGGATAGCGCGTTCCAAAATATCAGCTCCTTTCAGCGTTCCCTCTTGAGAATAGCTGTTCGAAAGACTGAAAAGGTTACCAAAAACTATCCCAAGTATTAGACGCATTTCTCTAATGAAATGCACCGTTTCGGGAGAGAGGTCAAGCACGCTCGGCCCGGAATGAATTTTAATATTTTCCGCTTTGCCAAAAGGCCTCCATTTGTCACTAAGCTCTCATCAATGGCTAAACAAGCTTTGGGCAAGGGCCTCGGTGCTCTCATCAATCAATCAAGTGGTAAGTCTCCTTCTCAGGCGACTCCCTCTAAAGGGGTATTACCTGATGACGCGACGGCCTCGGTGCGCGAGGTAGCGATCTCCAAAGTTCGCCCTTCTCCCCTACAACCCCGCACTCACTTCCGTGAAGGAGAGCTTGATGAACTCATGGAGTCCATCAAGCACCACGGGATTATCCAGCCTCTCATCGTCCGTCCGGTCGATGGTGAACTGGAGCTCATTGCCGGAGAACGGCGCTGGCGGGCTTCCAAGAAAATCGGACTCAAGACCGTCCCAATCATCGAACGTGAGGCGACCGATCGCGAGGTGTTAGAGATGGCCCTCATTGAGAACCTGCAACGCGCAGACCTCAATCCCATCGAAGAAGCGCAGGGATACGTCCGTCTCGCGCGCGAGTTTGGCCTCAAACAAGAAGAGATTGCCAAGACTGTTGGCAAGTCACGTGCCTCGGTTGCTAACTCGATGCGTCTGCTCGACCTACACAAAGATATCCAGCCCCTAGTCGCGCAAGGAACAATCTCGGTCGGACATGCCAAAGCCATCCTCTCCATCAAGGATGGAAAAGCACAGAAAGTGGCTGCTCAAGAAATCATCCGCCGCAAGCTGACCGTGCGTGCGACGGAAAAATTCATTCAGGACTTCCACCGTGACACCAAGGGAGAACAACGAAAGTCACGTGCGAAGAACGAAGTCACCCCCGAAGCAGCAGCGCTTCTTCGGCAAATTCAATCCAAGCTCCGCTCCAAACTCGCTACCCAAGTCGCGATCACCCCCGGGGCCAAGAAAGGTCGTATTGAGATCGAGTATTACGGCAACGAAGATCTCTCCCGGATCCTAGAAGTCCTCGGCGTTCAGGTGGACTAAGAATCTTTTCATAATGCGCCTTCTCATTACCAGTCTCGCGGCGCTGTTCCTACTCGCTTGTGAAAAGAAAACCGTCGCCGAGAAAGAGACGACCCTCGACACTAAGGGCACCCCGTACGCCCACACCGCAAACATTCTCTCCTTTGGGCCGAGACCACCGGGTAGCACGGGAGCGAAGCAAGTGCGCGGCTACGTCACTTCTGTTTTAGAAAAATCCGGTTGGGTCGTAGGAGCGCAAACAGTGACCTCCGAAACTCCTCTCGGACCGAGAACCTTTACTAACCTCATCGCCCGCTTCCCCACTCAACCAAAAGCCGATCCTTGGAAGTCACCCATCGACGGTCTTCTCTGTGCCCATCTTGATTCCAAGTACTACCCGAACAAACGCTTCCTTGGTGCTGACGATGCGGCCTCCGCTTGCGGGCTGATTCTCACCTTGGCTCAAGAGCTCGCAGAACGCCCCGAGCAAGCCACTCGCCTTGAGCTCATTTTCTTTGATGGCGAAGAGGCTCTCAGCGAGGATATGGGCCCCAAGCCCAACGGTATTTTCGACGGAATCTACGGCTCCCGAGCCTATGCCACCCGCTGGCGCAACACCGCACAAAAGCCCTCCTTCGGTATTCTGCTAGATATGGTTGGTCACCGCGACCTCTCAATCAAAGTCCCTGCCGACTCACCCCCGCAACTCCTCGCGGTGATGAAGAAAGCAGCGACAGCCAAAGGCTACGGTGATATCTTCGGGGTTTCAGAAGGCTCTATCTTCGACGACCACATCCCCCTCAATCAGGCTGGCATCCCTACTATCGATATTATTGGAGACTTCCAACGCTTCGACTGGTGGCACACCCCGAAGGACAATCTCGATCTCATTTCCGCGGAGTCTCTGGAGATTACGAAAGAAGTAGTCACCGCCATGCTCGACGAACTTCTCCCTTAGTTCCCACCCTGGGGTCACGAAGCTCGCCTTGCACCGAGCTCGAATTCGTCTTAGCTTCGCCCAACGACCGTCATTGCTTTCGAGCACCGATCCTTCTGCCCTCTCTTTCTCCAACACCATGGCCTTCGACCCGCACACTATTCGCGATCAGTTTCCAATTCTAAGCACTCAGGTTCACGGAAAACCTCTCGTCTATCTCGACAACGCGGCCACCGTTCAAAAACCGCTACAGGTGTTAGAAAGTTCGCGAACTTATTACGAAGAGGTCAACGCCAACATCCATCGCGGCACGCATCATCTGTCCCAAAAAGCAACCGCTGCCCACGAGGCCGCTCGCGAACGCATTGCGCATCATCTGCGAGCCAGTTCACCAGATGAGATCATTTTCACCTCCGGCACCACGGATGGCATTAATCTGGTAGCGAATATCCTTACTTCTCAATTCCAAGAAGGAGATGAGATTCTGATTTCTGCCCTTGAGCACCATTCTAACATCGTTCCTTGGCAAATGTTAGCCCAGCGCACTGGAGCACGACTACGGGTCATCCCTGTTCTCGACGGCGGCACTTTGGATCAAGAGGCTTTCCGCGAACTGCTTTCCGCACGCACAAAGTTACTCGCACTTACTCATGTCTCAAATGCCTTTGGCACTCCGGTTCCGGTTAAAGATTTTATAAAACCAGCCCGAGAAGTAGGAGCGCTCATTCTGTTAGACGCAGCCCAGTCGGTTGCACATCAAGCGATTGATCTGCAAGATCTCGATCCTGATTTCTTAGTCTTCTCCGGACACAAGATCTATGCCCCTACTGGCATTGGCGTTCTTTACGGGAAATCTAGTATTCTCAGCACCCTACCCCCTTGGCGAGGGGGTGGAGAGATGATCAAAGAAGTCACTTACGAGAGTTCGACCTACAACGACCTCCCTTTCCGCTACGAAGCGGGCACCCCCAATATCGAAGGCGCGATCGCGCTCGCTGCCGCCTTCGATTGGTTGACCGCACTCGATCTCTCTGCTGTCGCCAGCCATGAGCAAACTCTCATTACCGAAGCGGCGGCCCAACTCGCCGAAATCCCAAACATCCATTTCTACGGACCAGCCGATCGGCAAGGGGCCCTCTCTTTCAATATCGAAGGCATTCACCCTTACGACCTCGGTACCCTCATCGACCAGATGGGCGTAGCAGTGCGCACGGGACATCACTGTTGTCAGCCACTGATGAATCGCTTTGGAATAACGGGCACAGTGCGAGCTTCCTTCGCGGCATACAATACCAGTGCCGAAGTGGATTCCCTAGTCGCTGCGGTACGCCAAGCGGCCCAAATGTTGAGCTAAAAGCCATTGAGTTCTCCTCGCGCTGGTGTTAGTTCCCCTTCTCAACCAGATGACGATTGCCGAGAAACAACAGCAGCTCCTCGATGAGTTGAACCTCTTCCAAGATTGGACCGAGCGTTATCAATACGTTATCGATCTCGGGAAAAAACTCTCTCCCATGGCGGAAGAGCTGCAAACGAGTGATCGGCTTATCAAAGGTTGTCAATCGCAAGTCTGGCTCGACTCCACTTTGGAAGGAGATCACGTCACGTTCTTAGCCGACTCCGACAGCCTCATCACCAAGGGCATGATCGCCCTCTTTGTTCGCGTCCTCGATGGGCAGACCCCGGACGACATTTTACAAGCCGACATGAGCTTTATCGACGAGACGGGCTTGAAGGAGCATCTCGCACCCACTCGTGCCAATGCGCTCAGCCTGATGGCGACTCAGATGAAACAACATGCACTGAGTTACTCGCAGGGTTAGGGCGAAACTTCTCAACCACTCACGAGCGCACGCAGCCTCGGATAGGTCTCCAGAGAGCTATCCTTGCTCAAGACATCATCCGCAAGCCGTCGTGCCTCCCGCACCATCTCAACGTCTGCTAAAAACTCGGCAAACTTGAGATCGGCAAGACCACTCTGCACCGTCCCCAGGACTTCTCCCGGACCTCTTAACTTGAGATCCGCTTCCGCAATCTTAAAGCCATCATCGGTCTCTGCCATCACCGCCAACTTTTCCTGTCCGCTTTTGCCGTCATTACTAAGAACACAGTAGCTCTTATGCTCACCACGTCCGATCCGACCTCGCAACTGGTGCAATTGCGCGAGCCCGAACCGTTCGGCGTTCCAGATCACCATCACATTGGCATTGGGAACATCCACCCCGACCTCGATCACGGTAGTGGCGACTAACACTTGCGTCTCATTCTCGCGAAAACGCCCCATTACGGAATCTTTCTCCTCGGGAGGCATTTTACCATGGAGCAGCTCCACTTCGTAATTCTTAAAACGCTTTTGCCATTTCGGAAACTCGATCGTCGCGGCTTGAGCCTTCACCGACTCACTTCCTTCTACCAAAGGATAGACGAGATAGACCTGGCGTCCCTTTGCCAGCTCCTCCTTTAGAAACTTAGTGACATCACTGATCTTTGGCTTCACCCGCACTCCGGTAACAATCTTCCCTCGTCCCGCAGGTCGCTCATCTAGCACCGAGACATCCAAGTCCCCGTAGATCGTCAGAGTCAAAGTTCGCGGAATAGGGGTCGCCGTCATCACCAAGACATCGGGTGCCACTCCTTGTTGGATAAGCCGTCCCCGCTGCAGGACCCCGAATTTGTGCTGCTCGTCAATAACCACCAGCGAAAGCCGCTCGAACTCTGCGCGGTCGTAGATGAGGGCATGAGTTCCGATCAAAATATCAGCCCCAGTAGCCTCCTCATCGCGAGCCCCGGTAAGCAAACCCACCTTAACTCCAAGCGGCTGTAGCCATTTGCAAAAAGTGAGCCAGTGTTGTTCCGCCAGAATCTGGGTCGGAGCCATCAGAGCGGCTTGCTTACCCGAATCCACCGCCATCAACATTGCACACAGAGCAACGAACGTTTTTCCGCTTCCGACATCCCCTTGCAGAAGACGGTTCATCGCCCGCGCGCTCCTCATATCTGCGATGATTTCGCGCACGCTACGCTTCTGAGCCTCCGTGAGGTCGAAGGGTAACGACTCGTAAAACTCTCCCAACAAAGCCGTCTTCTGACCTTGCTGCTGGCCGCGCAGTTCATCGTGCCGACGACGACGCCAAAGCACCTTGAGCTGCATTTCAAAAAACTCTTCTAGCGCAAAACGACGCCGTGCAGCCTCCGTCTGTTCTAACGAATCGGGAAAATGAATCTCGCGAAAAGCTTCTGCGCGCGGATAACTCCGATCAACATCGTAGCCAGCGGCCAAAGAATCTTCCTCCACCTCCTCCAAAACTCGTGCAATAAGAATACGCAGTTTCCGTTGCCCCAACCCGCTCACTCCACGATAAATCGGCACCACGCGATCGAGATGGAGAGAATCGCCTCCCTCCACAATTTCGAACTCGGGATGCTCTATAATGAGGCGCCCCCCGGAATCCTTCACCCGTCCGTAGACAATGACTTCATGCCCCACCGCCACCATCTTGCTGACAAAAGGCATATTGAACCAACGGCAAGATAGAGTGCCGCCCCCGAAAACGTCACATCCTCCAATCTGTTCGAGAACGACTTCATAAAAGCCCTTCTTAGCACCAAAGCGTTTCTGCATCGAGTCCACCACGGTAGCGCGTAAACAAAGAGGCTCTCCCCCCGCTTGAGCCGGGAAGGCATCGAACTGCCTCCGATCCTCGTAACGCTTTGGGAAGAACGCTAACAAATCGCCCACCGTCTGCACCCCCACCTTGAGCAAGCCTGCACGCTCCTTCTCCTTCAGAAAATCCAGTTCATCCTCCGCGCGCACGACTTCACAATCCTGTCTTCTTCACCCCCGACATCAACCCTCAATCGTGCCTGTTCGTTTGTGCAAAAAACTCTCTCTGCTCGTATCTCCACAACTCATTTATGGGAAATAGGGCTGGCAACGGGAACGGAGGAGCGGGATCAAATCTTCGTCCATGTATTCATAGTCATCGGGGATATTGAGCACTGCAATTCGTTTACCAGCGAGACAGTGACCGAACTTTCGGTTGAGGCGATCGCGATGAATCTTCTCCATTACAAGAATAACATCCGCCCACTCGATCTGCTCATCCGAAAGCAGCACTACCGCACCGTTATTAAGTCCTGCGGAATCCACCTCAATACCAGGAGTCTCGGAGAAGATGGTCTCCGCAGTGGGGCTGCGCAGCTTATTCTGAGAGCAAAGAAAAAGAATTTTACGCATAGGTTTTTGTAATCGTCTCTTTTTCAACTTTAAGAATAACGTTCCACCTCGGCACCCGTAGACTTTTTGTTTCGGCAACCGTATAAGAATCACTCCCTCGAACTTTCTGCTGATTTTCTCGTAACAATGCGTTTAGAAACTCTTCTCCATTCTTCAGAAGTCGAATCCCGTTCACTAGCGGAAGAACCCTATTCCCCTTCAGTCGCAAAACGAGAGAATGAGTTCGCATCGTGTTAACTGTCTCACGTAAGACACGTGTCTTCATCCACCAAGGAACATCATTTGGCAGCCCTAACATCACTGCTTCGATCTCATCAATCGCTACTCGAACCTGCTTCGGTCCTCTTCCTACCGTGAGAAAATGAGTATCTAACTCAAAAAACATTCTTTGAAAATCTTTGAAAATCCCCCAACACGTAAGCAACGAAGTCGTCACGAACCCCGTCAATATAACGGGCTTAATAAGCTCGAACCCGAGAATTTCAGCAACGACTCCTCCAACAACCGCAAACAGTATAAATCCGCCAATAGGAAAAACCAGGGGATAACTCAGCCAATAGACGAGCTTCGGAACGACTTTGACACTTTTTTCTGACACTCCTCTTTTACCGCATCCTAAGTAATACATTTATCTTTATTGTTCTAGCACAAACAAGCTAAATTCGATTCAAAAGAAGAGCCGAATTCCCCTTCTCTTTTTCTGAAACTTAAATACTTGCGTCATCAGAGCGAAAAAAGACGTTTTGAGCTGAGAATCGCCTTGATATTTGGGGGCAAGTCCCTAGCCTCCGCCGCCCCATGGCAAGAACATCTGGTAAAGCCAAAACCCGCAAGGCAGTCGCGAAGAGATTCAAAGTGACTGGCACGGGCAAGGTCTTGCGCCGCAAGCAAGGTAAGCGCCACATTCTTACGAAGAAATCTCGTAAGCGTAAGCGTTCACTCGGCAAAGCTGTCTTGGCTGATGAGACTAATCTCAAAGCCATTCGCGAGAACCTACCCTTCGGGTAACACCAAAACTGATAGAATCCCTCGCGCCGCCTGTTTCTGGAATGCAGAAACCGAATAAACGAGACGGCCGGGGACGAACAAAAACAAACAACCGTTTATTCAAGTAGAAGAAAACAAATGCCAAGAGCTACAAATGGACCAGCTTCCCGGAAACGCCGGAAACGCGTATTATTGCGCGCGAAGGGCTTCCGCGGCTTCCGCTCCAAACTGTTTCGCTATGCCAAAGACGCTGTCTACAAGGCACGTCAGTATGAGTATCGCGACCGCAAGAAACGTAAGGGCCAATTCCGCCGTCTCTGGATTCAGCGTATTAATGCTGGTTCCCGTGCCCAAGGGTTGACCTACTCCCGCTTCATCGAAGGACTTAACGCTGCTGAAATCGCGGTGGATCGCAAGATTCTCGCTGACCTAGCCGTGAACGACATCGAGAGCTTCAACACCTTCTGTGAGGCTGCTAAGCAGGCTCTAGAAGAAAAAGCTAAGAAAGCGGCTTAGTAAGCGTTTTATTAATCAATTGGTCGACCGGACTCACGCACACACCGAGTGTTGGGAATACCAAATTTAAAGAGGAGCCACTTTCGAGTGGCTCCTCTTTTGTTTCAACAAGGAGTAATTAAAAGTAAATCATCCTTTACAATAAAACAGACCATCAAAGGAGAACTTTTAGGGAAACCTCCGATAATCTCATTCCAAGAAAACGCTCCCCAATTTTCCCTAAAAACAGGTTACTCGGAGGCACCCTTAGCTCGCAAAAAAGGCCTTCTAGAGAGATGACACCGTAATAATTAACTGATTTCGCTTTTTTCTCTTGGCAAAAGTTACCACTTCCCCCACGTTCCGCCGCCCACAAAAGAATTGATATGGTAGCACTCAGATTGACTCGCAAAGGGACGAAGGACCGTCCTTACTACAAGATCGTAGCCGTCGACAGCCGCACTCGTCGTGACGGCCGTCCTATCGAGCAACTTGGCACCTACAATCCTATGGAAGAGGGCGTCAACTACACTGTCGACCTTGAGAAGGTTGACAAATGGCTCGGTAACGGTGCGCAACCTTCAGAAACTGTGAATAGTATTATTCGCAAAGCTCGCAAGGCGGCTAAAGCCTCTGCATAAACTTTCCTTGCTCACAAGAGACAGCCGCTAGCGCTGTTTATTAGTAACGCAACTCAATCGACCTTTTCACCGAGGTCGATTTTTTTGGCTCTACAAATGCCATAAGAAGGCTCTGAAATGAGGGTTCAGCCAGCGGTCTTTCCGCGAAACAATCACGAACTCCAGTTGCCTCTGCCTATGATCTATGATGAGTTGTCTTCTCTCATCATGACCGCCACAACGCTCGCCATGCTCATCGTCATCGCGCTTTTCCTGCTCTGGAAGCTCGACTTTGTAGCAACGCTTTTGACTCTGAAAAATCTGAGACCCGAACTACCGACGGAATTCGCCGACGTTTGGGATCAGGAAAAGTATGCCAAATCCCAAGCCTACGAACGGGATGGTGCTAAGTTTGGAATCATCTCCTCCATCGTCTCCTTAGCTATTCTTCTCGCCTTCTGGTTTGCGGGTGGTTTTGGCTGGCTTGACAGCTGGGTGCGTTCTTTTGGTTTTGGCGAAATTGTCACTGGCCTTTTTTACATGGGCTCACTTTTCTTAGCCTCCACCCTGCTTTCACTGCCTTTTGACATTTACCACACTTTTGTCCATGAAGAGAAATACGGCTTCAATAAGACCACGCCAGCGACCTTTGCAGGTGACCAGATCAAGAGCTTAATTCTCGGAGCCCTACTTGGGATTCCCCTGATTGCGCTCATTCTCTGGCTTTTCCAAACCGTCCCCAATGCGTGGATCTATGCTTGGGCAGCAGTAACGGTGCTCTCTCTGCTGCTGACCTTCCTTGCGCCGAGCCTCATTCTTCCCCTCTTCAATAAATTCACTCCGATGGAAGACGGCGAGCTCAAGTCAGCGATTGAGGCCATGGCCAAGAAGTGTGATTTCCCGCTCGTCGGTCTCTTCGTCATCGATGGCTCTAAGCGCTCGACGAAATCAAACGCCTTTTTCACGGGTTTTGGTAAATTGAAGAAAATCGCACTCTACGACACCTTAATTGAAAGCCAATCAACGGAAGAACTGGTGGGAGTGCTCGCGCACGAGATTGGGCACTTCAAGAAAAAACACATCATCCAGCGGATCGTGCTCTCAGTGGTGCAGACTGCGCTCATCTTCTTTCTCCTCGGGCTGGTCACTTCACCTGATTCGGCCTTTGCACAGATTCTTTTTGAGGCCTTCCGCGTTGAGCAAATTTCGATTTATGTCGGCTTGGTGATTTTCTTCATTCTCTTCAAACCCTTCTCGCGACTCATCTCTATTGGATTGAGCATGCTGTCGCGGAAGCACGAGTTTGAAGCTGATGATTACGCTAAGACCGTACAAGGCACCCCGGAACATCTCTCGATGGCTTTGAAAAAGCTTTCACGGAATAATCTCTCCAACCTCACGCCACACCCGTTAGAGGTCTTTCTCCACCATTCGCACCCTCCGGTCTTGCAGAGATTGGCCGCACTCAATCGCGACTGAAGTCACCATGCCTGCGCGGTCCCTTGACTTTCCGAAGTGAGCAAGAGAAAACGTGAGGGTGTTTAGAAGGATAGGACTCGTTCTTTTCTATTAACTCACCTTCTTCGTTCGCCGCCATGTTGAAAACGATCCTCTCCCGCCTGATTCAGACCATTGTTGTGGTCTTTCTCTTGGTGACCTTCACCTTCTTTGCGGTGCGGGCCATCCCGGGTAATCCCTTCGTCAGCGACAAAGCGACTTCTCCAGAGGAGCAGGCAGCCTTGGAGGCTTACTACGGTCTCGATCAACCTCTCCCGATTCAATATGGCCGCTACTGGGGCAATATTCTCTTGCAGGGAGACTTTGGTGATTCCCTATCAATGAAAGGGCGCAAGGTCTCAGATATGATTGCGCAGTCCTTCCCTGTTTCCGTTCTGTTAGGGCTCAGTTCGCTCGTGTTTGGGATGCTGATTGGCATCCCTTTAGGAATCATTGCCGCCCTCAATCACAACCGTTCTCTCGATTACCTCGCTATGATTGTTGCGATGGCAGGTATTTGCGTAGTGGCTTTTGTGCTGGGACCTCTTTTTCAAATCAACTTCGCTAAACCGCTGCAGTGGCTCAATGTCGCTGGCTGGTCACGTCCCTCAGACATCATTCTCCCTGCGATCACGCTATCCTTTGGAGTGGCCGCCTACCTCGCACGTCTTACCCGAGGCGGGATGTTAGATGTCCTTTCACAAGACTACATTCGCACCGCAAGAGCCAAGGGAGTGCCTTCTCTCCAAATCATTCGCAAACACGCCCTCCGGCCTGCGTTGATGCCAGCGGTCACTTATCTTGGCCCTGCTTTTGCCGCCATCATCACCGGGTCTTTTGTAGTCGAGAACATCTTCCTCATTCCCGGTATGGGACAACACTTTGTTACGGGCATCACTTCCAAAGACTACAATCTCGTGCTCGCCCTCGTGCTATTCTACGGCATTTTGATGGGCATCGCGAATCTCCTCTCCGACCTCGCCCTCATCTTCATGGATCCCAAGCTCCGCAACGCCTAACAGACCATGTCCGCCACCGTCCAAGCCCCCTCCCAATCGACCGCTGCTGTTGTCGAGAAAGGCAGCAGTCTTTGGTCTGATGCTTTCGTTCGGCTTCGTACAAATAAGTTAGCGATGCTGGGAGGCATCCTTGTCACCCTCATCCTCATTGCCTGCTTCATCGTTACCCCCATCCTCTCTGCGAACGGACTGGATGCCAATGCGCAGGACCTCTCTAACCAATTTGCCAAACCCAGCGCCGCGAATCTTCTCGGGACTGACCAATTAGGCCGTGATATGCTAATGCGAGTGCTGGAGGGCGGGCAGATTTCCCTTCTCGTTGCCATCCTCGCCACCGTGCTCACCGTGACAATCGGCATTACCTACGGCGGCATCGCGGGATACGTGGGTGGTAAGGTGGAAGCAACGATGATGCGAATTGTCGATGGCCTCCTTGCGATGCCCTTCCTCATCATTGTGATTCTCTTTCGTGAGTTGATTGCCGTTCGCACCGATAAGCTTGCAGAGTGGCTAGTTGCGAATTGGAACATGAGCAGCGATTTCGTGCTGCGCTTCTCCAATCTCACTCCACTTGTGCTCGCGATTGCGGCCTTTGGTTGGCTCACCATGGGGCGCATTGTGCGTACCGCAGCAGCTTCATTACGGCGTCAGGAGTTCGTGGAGGCTGCTCGTTCGCTTGGGCTACCCCATCGCCGCATTCTCTTCCGACACATCCTCCCCAACATGCTAGGACCAGTGATCATTTATGCCACCTTGACCATTCCGAGCTTCATTCTTTACGAAGCTACCCTCTCCTTCATTGGACTTGGGATTGAACCTCCGAACTCCTCTTGGGGAATTTTGATTAAGGAAGGCGCTAATTTTCTAGAAACCTACCCTACGATTCTAGCGATTCCAGCCATCCTCTTCTCGCTTACCCTATTTGCCTTCAACTTCCTCGGAGACGGATTACGTGACGCGCTTGATCCTAAATCTTCCAAAGATTAACTCCGGCACAACGAAAGGTTGCCAAAGCTGACTCTCAAAAAGGATTTCCAATCCCGCACTGAGGCGCTAGAAACCCGCGTGCCCGACCAACAAATTGCTCTCAAACGCATTGCCGAGCTCGCTCGACTGGATCTCTCTGCAGACGAACTCGCAACCTTCGAGAACCAGCTCACTCCCATCCTCAAGCATATCGACACCCTCTCTACGCTTGACGTTGAGGGAGTAGAACCCACGGCACACCCTACTCCGGTCTACGACGTCTTGCGCGCCGACGAAAGCCGCCCTGGGCTCGCTCCCGAAGCAGTGCTCCAGAACGCGCCTGAATCCGCGCAAGAACAAATCCGCGTGCCTAAAGTCGTCGACGCTTCCTAAGACCCTTTTCCTTCCCTTTCTTTTCCATGAACACCCTTACGCAAGCTCGCACCGCTCTGCTCGCCGGCGATCTCGATGCCCTCACTCTTGTCAATGAGCACCTCGCCCGTTTTGACGAGCAGAACCCGACGACCGGAGCTCTCATCTCCTATCAAGCTGACAAAGCGAGAACTGACGCCGCGGAAGCTGACCTCTCTAAACCTCTCGGAGGTCTTCCCATCGTTCTCAAAGATAACATCAACGCCCTCGGCGAGCCCTGCACCTGTGGATCCAAATTTCTCCAAAACGGTTACACCGCGCCCTACGATGCCACCGTAACGCGCAAGCTCCGCGAAGCAGGTGCCATTGTCATGGGTCGAGCAAATATGGATGAATTCGCGATGGGATCGGCGACGGAGAACTCCGCTCTCGCCAACACCGTCAATCCACACGACTCTAACCGCATTCCGGGCGGCTCTTCTGGTGGTTCGGCTGCAGTCGTAGCCTCGGGAATGGCTCTCGCCTCGCTGGGCTCGGACACCGGGGGCTCGATTCGTCAACCAGCTGCACATTGCGGTATTGTGGGGATGAAGCCTTCTTACGGTCGCGTCTCTCGCTACGGCCTAGTCGCCTTTGCCTCCTCGCTTGACCAAATCGGCCCTCTCACAAACAGCGTAGAGGACGCAGCAACTCTCCTCCAAATCATCGCAGGGCACGACCCCCTGGATTCCACTTCCCTCGATGTCCCGGTGCCTGACTATTCTCAGTCACTCACCAAAGGCGTAGCTGGGCTTAAGATTGGACTGCCCAAGCAATACTTCGCAGAAGGCCTAGACCCTGCAATCGAAGAACTGGTGCGAGCTGCGGCAGCCAAACTCGAAAGAGAAGGAGCGGAACTGGTGGAAATTGATCTTCCCTCCACCGAGGCCGCGGTCGCGACCTACTACATCCTAGCCCCAGCAGAAGCTTCCTCGAACCTCTCTCGCTTTGACGGTATTCGCTACGGTCAACGCAGTAGTCAAGCCGACGGCATCATCGACACCTACCGCAAGTCCCGGGAAGAAGGGTTCGGCCCAGAAGTGAAGCGACGCATCCTGTTAGGAACCTACGTCCTTTCCTCCGGCTACTACGACGCCTACTACACGCGAGCGCAGAAAGTGAGAACTCTCATCCAGCGAGAGTTCTCGCAGGCCTTTGAGCAAGTAGACGCGATTCTCACCCCGACCACTCCCACTCCTCCGCGTAAGCTACATGAGGCCGACAACGATCCGCTGCAGGACTACCTCGCCGATGTCTACACCATCTCAGCGAACCTAGCAGGACTGCCCGCGATTTCGGTGCCTTGTGGCAGCGTGGACTCGGGTGACGACACGCAACTTCCCATTGGAGTGCAAGTCATGGCTCCGCACCTTCGCGACGACCTTGTTTTCCAAATCGGTGCCCGTCTCGAAAACAGCGAACGGTAAGACGAACGCTAGTCTAAGCTCACTAAATCCCCCAGAGGAGAGGAATCAAAAGGCTAGCCGTAATCCACAAAATAATCGCCAACGGGAATCCTGCACGGAAGAAATCGCCAAAGCGATATCCCCCGGCGCCAAAGACGTAAGTATTGGTCTGGTAACCAATCGGGGTCGAGAAGCTGGCAGAAGCACCGAACATCACTGCTACCACGAGTGCGCGCGGCTCAATCCCCATCTGCACCCCGAGCTGCACGGCCAGCGGAGTCAACAGGACCGCGACCGCCTGATTACTCACCAGCTCTGTTAGAATTGCCGCTAGGAGATAAATCAGAGCAAGCATAATACGTGGATCGAGACCACCGCAGACCGCTTCCACTTGATTCGCAATCGCCACTAACAACCCAGATTCGATCATAGCGAGACCGATCCCGAGCATGCCCATAATGAGGAAGATAATACGCCAGTCGATCGCCTCATAGGCTTCTTTTGGTTCCAGACAACCCGTGACGAGAACGAACAGAACCGCCCCCAAGGCGAGTTGCACGGTGGGAATCTTATCAATCACTCCAAAGCCACCCAAAGCCCCTAACAGCACGAAAACGAGTAAGGCTCCGATGGCCCAAGGTGCCTTTTCTTTGCGAAAGTCCTCGGTAGTGGGTGCACTTAAGTTGATGAAATCTCGCTCCTCGAACAGTCGGCGCATTTTCTCAGCCGAACCCTGCACCAGCAGCGTATCACCAAAGGCTAACTTGGTATCTTCAAACTTCTCCTGCAAATTCTTACCCCGACGGTGAACCGCTACAATGATAACCCCAAACTGCTGGCGGAACTTAATCTCCGAAAGAGACTTTCCTACAAGAGTCGAATCTGGTCCTAAAATACCTTCCATCAACATTGCGGATTCGGTCTGAATCCCTTCAAGGCCGAACTCACGATCGTTGGTCAACTCCACCCCATCGGTCTTGGCCACATCGAGGACACCGTCAGGACTGCCTTTGAAAAACAGTTCATCACTTTCGCGAAAGCGGATCTCCTTTAAGGGCACTCTCACTCGGAGACCATTACGACGCACCTCGATGAGACGCAGCTTCTTAATCTTGGCAAAAGGAGTCTCGCCGAACTCCTTACCAACAAGAGGAGAGCCTTTGCTGAGATAGGCGTGGGTGATGAATTCGCGAGTGCTCTCGGTATCAATAAGAGAAGCCAAGGTAGTCCGGTCTGGAAGCAACTTCCGACCTAAGGTCATGAGGTAAACTGCTGTGATGAGACAAAAAATCACCCCCAGCTTGCTGACCTCGAACATACTAAAAGTATCCAGACCGCTATCTTCTGCAATCCCGGCTGCAATCAGATTAGTCGAAGTCCCGATAATGGTCACCGTGCCCCCGACAATAGCAGCATAACTGAGGGGAATTAGGAAACGTGACGCCTTCCAATCCTTGCGACGGCAAATCCCGAGAATGATGGGCATGAACACCACCACCACAGGCGTGTTGTTTACGAAACCAGACAACAAAGCCACCACTAGAATCAACCAGAGAAGCATCGTCTTCTCCGTCTTGCCGGCAAGGTCTTCAAACCAATCACCCAAGGACTCGATGACACCCGTTCGTTCCAGAGCAGCACTGACGATAAACATGCAACCAATAGCCAAGGGTGCAGGATGCCCAAAGACAGAGAGCGCTTGCTCCAGAGGAAGAATCCCTACTCCGAGACACAAAAAGAGACCCAGTAGAGCAACGATCTCTACCGATAACCACTCCTTAACGAAGCAGAGGAAGACGACTGCGATGAGCCCTCCCAAAAACCAAAATTCCCAATGCTCCGGCATCACTGATAAGAGTGTTAGCGAGTGGGTTAGGCAACGTCAGTTCTATTCTGAAAGAACTTTTATGGAACATGATACTGCCATCGTAACGAAGTTACTATCATCGAGTAAACAGCAGAGTTGCCCCCTAGCCAACGAGCCCTACTGGGCGCACACAAAAAAAGCGCATCTCGTTACAGTGAGATGCGCTCTAAAAAAAGTACCTGAACTCAGTTAGTTTACTTAGCCGCTACGAAACCCACTTTTTCGATAACCTTGTGAGCCACCTCATCGCTCTTGGCCCAAGTGAGGAACTTAGCCACTTCACCCTGAGGATCGCCCACGGTGTAGTAATAAAGATTACGAGAAAGAGGATACTCCGTTGGACTATCAAGACCTTTTCCGTCAACAGTCACTGACACGAGACCGTCGTTCTCAGAATAAGCAAGACCCACGTAACCGATTCCATTGGGATTTTTGCCTACTTCGGAAGCAATCGCTTCGTTACCAGCCATCTTCTGGGTGGAAGAACCGTAGTCGCGCTTGTTCATAGCCAGTTCTTGGAAACTTTTGTAAGTTCCAGAAGAAGTGTTACGGGTGTAAACTGAGATAGCACCTTTCTTGCCGCCCAACTCACTCCAATCGGTAATTTCTCCTGTGAAAATACCTTCGATCTGTTTCTTGGTCAGTTCCTTAACGGAATTACCTTCGTTCACCACAACGGCAATCATATCGATTCCGGCAACGTGCTCGATAAGTTCCTTACCTTTCGCAGTGAAGGAGTCCTTCTCGCCTTCCTTAGCACCACGAGAGCTCATTCCGACATCCGCAGTGCCTTCTAGAAGAGAAGTGAATGCGGTGGAAGAACCTTCAGCAGCGATTTCGAAGTCAACTGCCTTGCCCATAGCCTTGTAGACCGCAGTCAATTGAGGAACCATCTTGGCTCCAAGAGTGTCCGAACCTTTGATTACGATCTTAGTCTGACCCATCGCTGCGCCACCGAAGAAGACTCCGGCCGCAAGGGTTGCGATTACAGTTTTCACTTTCATAGTTTTACTCAGTTGGGGATTGAGAACGGCGATAACCGTCTCAAACGCAGCGACAAGATGCCCACATCGCTCTGACATGCGCCACCTTTTCTGTGACAGAATCGTCACATTAATCTGCGCTTGTTCTCGTCTGGCGTCTGTAATAAGCCCTCTCGTGTGGCGATTTCGTCACACAAGCCTTACACGGCACTCTCGAACGCGGTGTTCCATCGTCTTCGAACTGTCTTAAAAAAACAGACCATGCAATTGCTAAACAATATCAAATCCTTTGGCGTGTTAGCCCTCAGTTTGAGCGGCACCGCCTTCGCTGGCGAAGATTTCGTCCACTTCCCTGCCGACACCAACCCAGTCGTTGAAGAACACGACAGTCATGCAGGTTGGTGCGATGCACTCAAGTCGATTGGAAAGCTCTACAAGAACTCTGAAAACCCCATCGTGCAGGAGTTCAGTGTATTCGGTCGTTTCCACTATCAAGCTGCTTATATTGATGGGCAGGACACCAACAATAGTAACTTCAGCGAAGACTTTGATGAGCTCCGTCGTTTCCGGATTGGAGCCAAAGCAAAAATCTTCCAATACTTCGACGTTCTCGCTCGCATCAACATCTCTGACGATGATCGTGAAACTGGTGGAGACCTCGATGTCTTCGAATACCAGAACTTCGATGAAGCTCTCATCGGGTTCGACATCAAGAAAGCCTTCGGACTCGACCAGTTCGATAAGCTTCACTTGAGCTACGGTCGCCACAAGTTCGCGATCTCACACGAAGCGGTGACCTCTTCTAAGCAACTCCTCACGGTTGAGCGTGCTGGTATTTCTAACAAAGTCTTCGGCAGCTTCCGTCCCACGGGTGCTAAACTGAAGTGGGAAGCAGGCGACTGGGATGGTCTCATCGGTGTTTACTCCACGGAAGAAGACGATGAGTTCGTCGCTGGATGGAGCGAAGCAGTCGCTTACCAAGTTCGCGTCGGACACCAGTTCAACTCGGACTTCCACATGAGCGCGGACTTCGTTTTCAA
>CALFBF010000129.1 GCA_937949965.1 uncultured Roseibacillus sp. | reverse complement strand
CTACCTCATGTTCTTCACCAATACGGGACGAGCTTATGTCGAACGAGTCTATGATATCCCGGAAGGAAGCCGTGCGGCCAAGGGGCGTAGTATCAAGAATGTCCTCAACCTACAGGCTGAGGAAAAGATCGCGACAGTGCTTCGTGTGGAGCGCAAGCTCAATGAGCGAGGAGAAGACGAGACTTTTGCCGAAGATGGTGGCTTCGTCTTCTTCGCTACTCGTTCGGGTAAGGTCAAGAAGACCGCGCTCTATGATTTCCGTAATTTCCGTAAAGACGGCATCATTGCCATCAAACTGGAGGAGAACAATGAGCTCATCGGCGTCCGTCTAACAAGTGGTGGCGATGAAGTGGTGCTGGTCACTCGCAATGGCTTAAGTCTCCGCTTCGACGAAACCCAATCGCGAAGCATGGGGCGCAACGCCGCAGGAGTGGCTGGGATCAAACCTGTCACGGGAGATTATGTTGTTGGCTTGGCGATTGTTGATCCCGAAGCCACTCTCCTCGTTGCCAGCGAGAATGGTCTTGGGAAGAGAACGACCTACGAGGAATACCGAGTGCAGTCCCGAGGGGGTAAGGGAATCATCACCATGAAGGTTACTGAAAAAACGGGACCAGTAGTAGGTGCGTTAGCCGTTAAGCCCGAGGACGAACTCATGCTAATGACGAACGGAGGCCTCAGTATCCGGATTAAGGTAGATCAAGTCCGCGAAACTGGTCGTAGTGCGCAGGGTGTGAAGTTATTGACCTTGAAAGAAGGGGAACAACTGCAAGGCATTGCCCGGGTTGTGCCCGATGCTGATGGTAGTCCTGATAACGAAGACTCTCCTTCTGAAGAAGGAGGCGAGGATGACGCAACGAACTCTACCGAAGCACAAGAAGATTAAAGATGAGGATCTGGGGTGTGTGAGCAGTAATCGCTCACCATTTCGGAGTCCGTTCTAACAAAAAAGCGAAGCTCTATTAGGAGCTTCGCTTTTTCAATTTTAGGCCAAGAGAATTTCTTCTATGCTGACCTAGATGAAGTTACTTTCCTTACCTAAGTCTGTAGTGAGAAGGTAGCAAACAGCACCTCGGCGCTTTTGTTTGAAGGGTTTCATCTTCTCCATTACTGAGGTAACGGCGGCATCTTTTGCTGCGTCGTCGTCGAGCCCGAGCTTCTTGGTCATGAAGCCTTTCTTCAAGGTATCGAGCTCACTTTTGTCGGAAGCCGAGACGAGGGAGGCATCGAGACTTTGGTTCGCGATCCCAAATCCCTTCACGATCTTTTCGAGAAGGGCGTCATTTACGGTGATTCCCAGTTCGGTGAGCTGAGCCTTTGATTTGTCGATATTATCTTGAGCTGACATAGCCTCTCTATTCGATAGCAAGGGACGTCGGGCGCAAGGTAAAACTTTGACCCTATTCGCTCTTCAAGGTAAGGACTTGGTTAGTGAACAAGGGGCAGATAATAGCGAACCAAGTAGATCAAGAGAGAATCGCAGCCGCAGTGCGGGAAATATTGGTCGCGATTGGGGAGGACCCTAGTCGTGATGGACTCGCGGAAACTCCGGTGCGCGTGGCTCGTTATTTCGGAGAAGTCTGTGGAGGATTGCAAGAAGACCCGGCAGAACACCTTAGCAAGACTTTTGAGGTCGATCATGATGAGATCATTGTGGTGCGAGATATTGCCTTCTACTCGATCTGTGAGCATCATCTCGTTCCTTTTTTCGGTAAGGCTCATGTGGGCTATTTACCGAAAAAAAAGGGGCGGATCACGGGGTTGTCAAAGCTTGCGCGTCTCGTCGATGGCTATGCTAAACGTCCCCAAGTTCAGGAGCGTCTCACGGGACAAATTGCGGACGCGATCGAGGAGAAGTTAGATCCACAAGGGGTCGCAGTTGTTCTCGAAGCCGAACACTTATGTATGTCGATGCGGGGGATTAAGAAACCTGGCAGCCAGACCGTTACTTCTTCTATGCGTGGTCTCTTCCGCGAGAATGCTTCTACTCGGCAAGAGGTCTTGCGTCTGATTGCTCTGCAGGGGTAAACGGTCTCCGCAGGACAAAAATCTATTTAAGGAATGATTTTCTTTGAAATCCTTGCAATAAATGCAATGCCTGCACCTCAAATAAGAGACGACTTTCTTGGTCTTATTTCCCAATGAATTAAGGGAGCGCCTGTCCGTTTCTGAATATGAAACTTATTCTTTAGTATGTCTGAGCAACTCGAAAAAATGAAAGCCCTGCAGTGCGGTTCCAGTGCCCCTGCAAAATACGATGATTTGAAGGTTCTCTTCTTGAACTGCACTCTGGAGAGAACACCGCGTCGTTCTCATACCGAGGGATTGATTAAGGTAGCACAGGGGATTTATGAGGCCAATGGGGTGGCGACGAAAATCATTCGTCCGGTGGATTATGAGATTGCAGCGGGCTTGGGGCAGGACATGTCGCAGACTCCAGAGTGGGATAAGGATGAATGGCCTCTCATCCAGAAAGAGATCGACGAAACAGATATTCTCATTGTCTGCACTTCGGTTTGGTTAGGAGAAAAAACCTCGATTTGTAACCGTGTCTTTGAGCGCATGTATGGTTATACCGGTATGCTCAACGAGAAGGAGCAGAACCGACCATACGGTGATGTCGGCGCGTGTTTGATTACGGGGAACGAAGACGGGGTGAAGCACTGCGCGATGAACATTCTCTTCTCCCTCTCTCACATCGGTTATACCATTCCGCCCCAGCCCGATGCTGGCTGGATGGGAGAAGCCGGACCAGGACCTTCCTATCTAGATGAAGGGTCGGGAGGCCCTGAGAATGAGTTTACGAACCGAAATACAACTTTCCTAGTATGGAATACTCTCCATATGGCCCGGATGTTGAAAGATGCGGGAGGGATCCCAGCTCATGGCAATAGTCCCAAGGCTTGGAGTGCTGGCTGCCGTACTGGTTGGGCGAGTCCAGAGCATCAAGTTTAAGGAGAGAGTATGAAAAATTACGATTTAATTATCCTCGGCGGAGGACGAGCGAGCGGGCTTGCCGTTGCTGCTGCCAAAGCGGGAAAAACCGTAGCTTTGATTGAGCGAGATCGGTTAGGAGGAACTTGCCCCAATACAGGTTGTGTGCCATCCAAGCTTTTGATTGGATATGCCGAGACGGCACGACGTATCCGGGAGGCGGAGCGACACTTCATCAAGGCCTCTATCGAGGAAATTGATTTGGAACGTATTTTTACCGAGGTCGGGGAATGGGTACAAGGAGTTGACCCAAGGTATGAGAGCCGTCTCGACGGGGTGGATCTCTATCGTGGGCACGGTCGCTTTGTTTCTAACAAAACGATAGAGGTCAATGGGGAGCAGCTTACAGGAGAAACGATTGTAGTTGGGGTAGGGGCGAAGCCTCGTCCGACTCCCTATGAAGGGGTTTGGACGAATGAAAATCTCTTTCCTTTGCGAGGTCAGGTCCCCAAATCAATTACGATTGTAGGCGGTGGATTCATTGCTTGTGAACTCGCGAACTTCTTTGAAGCTGTCGGAATTGAGACTCGTCTCCTGGTGCGTGGAGAGCGCCTTCTTCCCGCTGAAGACGAAGAAATTGGCGCGATTTTTCAGCGCGAGTTTACGCAGCATGTTCCGACCAGTTTCGGAACTTCGATTACGAAGTTAGCGAAGACAGAATCAGGTTATGAAATGGAGCTGACGGCCAAGGACGGTGCTACCGAAGTACACTCTTCGGACCAAGTGCTCTTCGCCATTGGTCGGGTGCCTAACAGCGATGATCTAGGAATTGAAAACACGGATCTGAAGCTCGATAAGCGCGGCTTTTTGATCGTCGATGATTGTCTCCAAACCAATGTCCCTGGGGTCTATGCCGCAGGGGATATTGCCGGTCGTTACCAGCTCCAGCATGTAGCCAGCTATGACGTGCACTACCTCCGTCAGCGTTTGTTAAAGGGCGAACAAGGAGCAATCGCATACGGGATGGTGCCTCACGCAGTCTTCACCGATCCAGAGGTGGCTGGAGTGGGAGCTACTGAGAAAGAACTACAAGCGAACGAGACTCCTTATGTCAAAGTCGTAACGGACTGGCTCTCCAGTGCGCGTGCGATGTCGACCCGTCTCGACTATCCGCGCACCAAGCTGTTAGTAAGTCCAGAGGACTACCGCATTCTGGGATGTCATCTCGTTGGTCCTGATGCTTCAACCGTCATTCATGAAATTCTACCCTTAATGAGGGTTAAGAACGATATTCGTGAAGTGACTGAGACCATGCACATTCACCCCGCGCTACCAGAGCTTTTCCTAGAAGCTTCGGTGAGAGCGGTTCAGGCTGTTAGAAACTATAGAAAGGAAAATTCCCATGACTGATTTCGGAGAACGCTCCCTCATTATCCACGAGCAATTGCGTGGTAAGATCGCGGTGACAGGCAAGATGCCTCTGGAGGGGCAAGACGACCTTTCGATCGCCTATACCCCTGGCGTGGCCAAGCCTTGTTTGGCTATTGCGGAAGATGAGAACAAGGCTTTTGACCTAACGATTAAGCGCAATTCTGTCGCCATTATTTCTGATGGCTCTGCGGTGCTTGGTCTGGGGAATATTGGGCCCTTGGCTGCGATTCCGGTAATGGAGGGGAAGGCTCTTCTCTTTAAGGAGTTTGGTAACATTGATGCTTGGCCGTTGACTTTGGACACGCAAGATACCGCTGAGATTATCGAGACTGTGCGACGAGTTGCTCCTGTTTTTGGAGGGGTGAATTTGGAAGATATCAGTGCCCCGCGTTGCTTTGAAATTGAGGACGCCTTGCAAGATTTAGGGATCCCAGTCTTCCATGACGACCAACATGGCACTGCCATTGTCCTCCTTGCCGCACTCATTAATGCAGCTCAGGTAGTAGGAAAGGAGTTGTCAGATCTACGCGTGGTCGTCAACGGGGTGGGAGCTGCAGGAACGGCCATTGCGCGTCTGCTCCGGTGTGTGGGTCAAGATGAGGAAACTTGTCTTTCGGTGAAAGAGGTTGTTATGTGCGATTCCAAAGGTGCGATTCACGCTGGGAGAGATGACCTCAATGCGGTGAAGAAAAATCTCCTCGCGTTCACTAATCCAGAAGGAAAGGCCGGCTCTATCTACGATTTGTTAGAAGGCGCAGATGTGTTCGTGGGCGTTAGTGTCGGCGGTCTCCTCAAGTCTGAGGATATTGCGCGCATGAATGAGAAGGCCATCGTGCTTGCGATGGCGAATCCAGAACCAGAGATCATGCCCGATGCTGCTCGTGAAGGTGGCGCGATGGTAGTTGGTACGGGTCGCAGTGATTTCCCAAATCAGGTTAATAACGTCCTCGCTTTTCCAGGCATCTTCCGAGGAGCGCTCGATGCAGGTGCGACAACGATCTCACCTGCGATGAAGATTGCGGCGGCCTATGCTCTTGCGGGAACGGTTAAGGATCCAGTGGCGGAGAGGATCCTCCCTTCGCCTATGGATCGGACAGTCGCGCCTCTCATTGCGAAGGCCGTCTGTCGTGCTGCAGGTGGGGCACGGTGTCAACCGGTAGAGAATGATTAAGGAATAATATTATGGTCGAGATTCTGGTGAGTTTATTAGGGGTCTACTTCTTGTTAGGGATCATTTTTGCGCTGCCTTTTTTAGTAAAAGGAGTGCAGGTCATTGACCCCGCCGCAGTAGAGGGAAGCCGAGGTTTTAAGTTTATGGTTTTCCCCGGAGTAGTCTTGTTCTGGCCCTATTTATTGAAGCGTTGGTTGCGGAAGCAAGGGCCACCTGAGGAAAGATCGAATCACCGTAGAAGCTAACAGAGATGCAGAGGAAACACCGCATTCGTCATCGTTGGATTTGGGTTCTATTGTTCCCAATCGCTATTTTTGCGCTTTTCATCGCTTTCACCCAACGGGTGCAAATGCCGATTATGGATGAGCTGCCAAGTGCTGTTGAGAAAGGAGAAACGCCGTGAGTGTCGCATACAAAGCAGTAGGCTGGAATGCCTTCAAGAAAAAATTCGACCGCATCCTAGCTGGCGTGGTTCTGGCTTTTTTAGTCGTTTTTTTCGCAGTAGGTTTAGCTTTTAATCCCAGTTTCGATACCACCATTTTGGCGATGCGGGCGACTTCTACCGCCGCCTTGGCCTTGCTTCACTTCATCTTGATTGTGGGTCCAATGGCTCGTTTGGATAAGCGTTGGGTGCCTTTGCTCTACAATCGTCGCCATCTTGGAGTCACGATGTTCTGGCTCGCCTTTGTGCACGGAGTTTTAGCGACGCTTTATTATCATGCACTCGGGAGCTTGAATCCTATTGTGTCGATATTCACAACCGATGCGGGTCTAACAATGGGTTCTTTCCCGTTTCAAGCCTTTGGATTCTTTGCTTTGTTCATCCTGTTCATGATGGCTGCGACGAGTCATGATTTTTGGCTCGCGAATCTTACCGCGCCGGTTTGGAAGACTCTGCATATGCTGGTCTATCTGGCCTATCTCCTCCTCATCGTTCATGTCGCTTTCGGGGTGCTGCAGGCGGAGACTCACTGGGGCTATGCCGCTGTGATGGCCTTGGGGCTAGTCACGGTTGGGGGACTTCATCTTGGGGCTGGCTTTAAGCAACGAGATCTCGATCAAGAGTTCAAGGGGGAGAGCGGAGACGGCTTTGTGAAAGTGTGTCTCTTATCCGATTTGGTAGAAAACAAGCCTTCTGGGTTCACCGTTGGCGGAGAACGAGTAGCAGTGGTGCTACACGAGGGGAACAAGGTTTCTGCAGTTTCGGGGGTGTGCCAACATCAGAATGGTCCTCTAACAGAAGGCAAATTTCTCGATGGTTGTTTGACCTGTCCTTGGCATGGTTATCAATATAAGATGGAGGACGGCACTTCTCCGCCTCCTTTCACCGAAAAGATTCCGGTTTTTGAAGTGAAGCTTAAAGGGGAAGAAGTATGGGTCAGCGAAGAGCCTCGTGGAACTGGGGTGAAGGTAGAGCCTGCAAAAGGAAAACAATGTTGCGATGAGTGAAGAATTTTTTATCGGTTGGCAGGGTAAAGCTCCTGAAAAAACAGGACGTTTTGTGAAGAAACTCGTGATTGTGGGGACCGTGATGGGGTTGGCCGCTTCGGCGTTGGTTGCAGCGTGGCAGCAGACGGTGGCTCAGGATG
Organism: uncultured Roseibacillus sp.; assembly: GCA_937949965.1. Taxonomy (GTDB): domain Bacteria; phylum Verrucomicrobiota; class Verrucomicrobiia; order Verrucomicrobiales; family Akkermansiaceae; genus Roseibacillus. The sequence goes on along the minus strand of CALFBF010000129.1, from coordinate 12,136 downwards.
CAGTCTGGAATGCGGACTTGGAGACCTTCTCTGGTATCTTGGTGAAAGAACCCGTGCCGATGCTAGTCGGTGACGACAATGCGGTGCGGCTTTTAGCCCGTCCGCTTAAGTTTGGTTTTGATGAGAAGGTGGCATCCAAGTTTCATCTCAAGCATGTCGAACTCCAAGGACGTTTGATTACCCGTGAGGGGAAGGAACTTGTCGAAGCAGAGCCAAGTAGTGTCAGCGAGTCCAAGACTCATTCTAATGCGCAAGTTCCAGAATTGTTAGAAGAGGGCTCGGTGACTCTTCGAGGAGAAATCGTTGATTCGAAGTGCTATCTTGGAATGATGAACCCCGGTCACCTCAAGGCTCATCGCGCTTGTGCCATTAACTGTATCGCTGGGGGAGTGCCGCCTGTTCTTCTGCTGCGAAATGCAAAGGGAGAAGCGAATTACATCCTCCTGATGGGGGACAAAGGGCAAGCGATTAACGAGGAAGTATTACCCCTTGTTGCTGAGCCCGTGGAAGTGCGCGGACAGTTAAAGAGCCTAGGAAACCTTTCTGTAATCTATGCCGATCAAGACGGCATCGAGTTGATTAAATAGGGTTGCTTTAGTAGCGAATAGCTAAAGGTCAGCGCCCTGGTGCTCTCCTTGTATCTCTTGGCTTGTGTGGACGATACACTGAGTGAGCTTGGCATTGGCTCCCACCTTCGTCCCCGGCCATAGGAGAGAGTCCTCGATAGTTGCGTCTGCACCTACGTGACAACCTGGACCAATCCAGGAATTTTTGATGTGTGCATTTGATGCAATGGTAGCTTCTTCGTGAATGCGCGGGAGGCCATCATTGGTTTCTAGTTCTGCCCCAATACCGTGTGTTTCTAGGTAAGCGTCTCTTGTCCCGAGATCTAACCAATGGCCTTTATCAGCATCAAAGGAGGCTAGCTTTCCTTGCGCAGCGAGTTCGAGGAAGGTAGGAATGATGGAGACTTTTTCTCGAGCGGGAATGAGTTCCAATATTTCCGGGCTAATGCAGTAGAGCCCAGTGAACTGGTGAGTGCCCTCGGCTACGTCCAATTTTTTTCGGATATCCCGCACTAATCCGTCTTGGACAGCGAGGTGAGGGGCGGAGCCTTGGGAACGAACTGCGAGCGTGGCTACGTGCTCAGCCTGTTCGTGCTGAGCAATTAGTTCATCAATGGCAATATTGGTGAGAATATCGCCATTATAAACGAGGATAGGCTCGTCTTGAACAAAGGAGGCAATGTTTTTAACGCCACCTCCAGTTTCGAGGAGAATCGGTTCGTGGAAAAAATGGAGCTGAATATCACGGTAAGTTCCATCTGGGAAAGTGCGCTGCCATTCTTCGTGCAAGTGGTGGGTATTGATTGCCACTTCGCGAATTCCTGCAGAGTGGAGGTGATCGAGGGCATGAGTAGCAAGGGGACGGTGAAAGACGGGGACCAATGGCTTAGGAACCGTTTGAGTCATGGGTTGAAGGCGGGTTCCAAGTCCCGCTCCTAGAAGAAAAGCTTTTCTCATCGCGGGAGAGCGTGCAATGAAGTCCAGAAGCTGAAAAGTGGTTTGATAGACAAGATTTTTTGTATACGTATCAAGCGACCGCTTTTTGATGAAAAACCAACACCTTCTGACGAAATTTTTCTTAACGAACGTTGCTTTGTCGATGCAATTCTCTTTGTGGTCTGCGCCACCAATTTTGTCTGGAGAGGTTTTAGCTGATGGTTTTGAGATGTCTGTTTTTGCAGAACCCTTTGACATTGAGTATCCTTCTGCACTTGCAGCGAGTCCTGATGGAACGATTTATGTCTCAATTGATCGTGATGGTTCGCTTGGTCGCGACTATTCAGGGAAGGTGATTGCCTGTCGTGATGAGGATGGTGACGGCAAGGCGGAGAAATTCTGGGATTATATCCCCGAGGTGGGATCGCCGCGAGGCGGGCAGATGATAGATGGCAAGTTTTATCTCATTCATCCTCCTTATCTGAGTGTCTTTTGGGATGAAGACGGTGACGGAGTCGCCGATGAATCAAAGCAACTAGTCGATGGCCTAGGAGCGAGTATGCAAGAGACCCGTGGTGGCGACCATACTACTAATGGTGTAAGAATGGGGATTGACGGCTGGCTCTACATTGCAGTGGGTGACTTTGGGATGAGTTCCTCGACGGGAACTGATGGTCGCAAGGTGACTTTGCACGGAGGTGGGGTCGCACGGGTGCGACCTGATGGGACTGGTTTGGAAGTGTATTCCTACCACACCCGCAATCAATGTGATGTGGCGATCAGTCCGTATCTGGATCACTTCGTAAGGGATAACACCAATGATGGTAAGGGCTGGAATATACGGGTTCACCATCACACTAATCTGGCAGACCATGGATATCCTCGTCTCTACAAAAACTTCACTGACGAGGCCGTAAAACCTCTTTTGGACCTTGGAGGAGGAAGCGGAACAGGTGCTCTCTATCTGCACGAGCCTGGTTTTCCGGCCGGCTTTGGGGATCAACTTTTTACCTGTGATTGGACTACTGGGAAAATCTATCACCACGAACTCAAGCCTTTCGAAGCCACCTTCGAAGCAAAGCAAGAAGAGTGGATGACGTTAAAACGAGCGGTTGATATCGATGTTGATGGGGAATCTCGTCTTTATACTGCTGACTGGCGTGATGGTCGTTTCGTGTATGCCGGAGAGGGAGTGAAGGTCGGTTTAATACATCGTATTGTTCCGACTGGTTATGAGGCTGAACCGTGGCCAGATTTGAATTCCCAGACCGAGAGTGAGCTCGTCGCTCAGTTGGCTCACCGCAGTGCGGTGAGGCGGTTAGAAGCACAACAGATTTTGGTGCGTAGAGGTGCTAGTGATGGACTTGCGAAAGATCTACTTTCCCTTGTTTTGGGTGAGAACCCACTTTATGGAAAAGTAGCGGCTATTTTTGCATATAAGCAAATTTTTGGAGTTCAAGCGAATGCAGATTTGGTTTCTTTGTTAGAAAATACTGAGCTTCGTGAGTTTGCAATTCGTGCGCTCGGTGATTACCGCGACCAAGCATTTCAGCTCTCACTCAAGCAATGGGAGAACTTACTAACAGATAAAAATCCAAGGGTCCGTCTGCAAGCTGCTATTGCCGTTGAGCGAAGTGGGCTCAAGGAACTTGCTCCAGTTCTAATTACTGCCGCTGCGGAGAGCTTTAATAAAAAAGGCGAACTCGCCGATGGGCAGGATTACCGTTTCCCGCATACCGCAGTGCGAGTGCTTGCTTTTTTACAAGCAGAGCAAGCCTGTCTAACTGCGCTGACTGTCCCGGAGACTCGCGGTATTGCTCTTGCTGCTCTTAAGCAGATGTCTACGGCTAGTGCTGTGTCTGGGCTTGAGCAGGCCTTGCAGCAAGCAGAGGGGGATACAGACTTGATTTTACAATTGCTAGATGTGCTCTCACGGTTAGTTCATCGCGAAGATGCTTGGGATCAGAAAGCTTGGTGGAGCACTCGGCCCGATGACCGGGGGCCATACTTCAAGCTCGCTCGTTGGGAAGAGAGTGACCGCATTATCAAACTCCTAGAGAAGACCTTCAAAGGTCTTACGGAGACTGATACTGAGAAGGCTCTTGCATTGATGGCTGTTAATCGATTGGACGTCACACAGATGGATTTAGGGGGGCTTGACCCAGTTTTAATGGCCCTTGGATCGGCGTCTCCTAATCCGGAACAGTTGACTATCCTTCGTCAAGCAGCTCTCGATAGTGAGCGCAAGTGGGAGCAGCGCTTGGCTGCTTATCGTGCTATTGCTCGTTCCACTAATAATGCTGCCTTGCGCGAACGATTAGTAGTGCTCGCAGACTGGTCTGCGGAAGAGTCGCTGAGTGAGATTGCAGAGCGTGAAATTAATGAGTTTATTAATTCTCCGGCATTGGTTCTGCGATTGAGCGAACTTCGCAAACTAGGTCAAAAAGAAGAACCGAGCATTAGCAAAATTGCTTGGCAAGCAATTCTCAACTTCTCACGGAGCCCTCTTATTAAAGTAAGATACGCGAAGGATGCGAAAGCTTACGCACTCGATAACCCTCGGGCCTTAGGTTATTTCCATGCCCTTGCAGAAATGAAACTGCCAGGCTTTGAAGGTCCGATTGAAAATGCTCTCAACGGAGATAACACTGCCCTCATTGAAGCTGCGCAAGCTGCTCAAAAGGCTATCTCCGAAACTGCGGAAGAGTCTAAGGGAGCACTAATCGCAACTTTGGATGCAAGCGAAGTGACCGCAGAAGTGATTGCTTTGGCCGGGAAAGGAGACCTCGCATTAGGGGAAAAACTGTATACCCAACAAGCGTGTGCGAGCTGTCACGCGGTCAGCCTTGATGAAGTCCAAAAGGGACCGTATCTCGGTTCGGCGGGAAGTAAGTTTACTCGTGATTACCTTATTGAATCTATTTTGGCCCCAGCTGCGACTGTGGCTCAGGGCTTCCGTACTCAACTCATTACCATGCAGGATGGCACGGTGCATGTCGGATTTATCACTCGCGAGGAGGATGGTCAGATTGATGTCCGCAATATTGGCGGGGTCGTTGTAACTCTCGATAGCAGTCAGGTTGCAAGCCGTGTCGAGCAAGAACAATCCATGATGCCAGCCGGGTTGGGTTCTACTCTCACCGTTGTGCAGTTTAACTCCCTTATCGACTATCTCGCCAGCTTGAAGGAGGGCTAACAGATAGTCTCCACTGCCACTTGTAAGGCACGGTCAAGGAGACCACGCGAATCCGAGCCGGGCCTCTGGGGGAGTACTTGTCGATCGAGCGTGAAGCATCAAGTGATGCTGAGGAGAGCGTGGGGACGGTTCTCCTCTTTGCACGTGGCTACTGGCTTAGCTGGGTAAGAAAGACTAATCGGATTTTTTCTCCTAGCTCCATGTGCGGCGACACCCTCTTCGGAAGCAGATCTAGCAGATCTAGAGTCTAAGGAACTGTCACTTCAATACGGAGAAATGCGCGCGACTCGTCTTCATCTAAGAGACGATAACTGAGGTATTTGTAACCTGCCGGTGGCATGGGTAGATTAGGAGGGTTATCCACTTTGATGAGTGGGAGTTCCCAGTTCTGAAGGTTTCGTGAGCCCCGAGGACGGTAGTGAAAGTCGTTGGTGCGATATCCTGTTTCTGTTAGAGATCCGCCTAGACGGGTGAGGAAGGAGAGCGCTGGAGCGACTTCGGTTCCGATTCGATTGAGTTGAGGTTTGCTCTGAGCGAGAGTAGCTCCTTCTGCTTGTCCAAAAGCTCGTTCGATGAGTTCTGTCGAATCTTGATTAGCTGGGCTGTCTGTTCGGGTGAATTCGATCCAGTTCAAGTTCGTGCTATCGCCGACGGCTTCCACTTGGAGAACCTGTAATCCTCCTGAAGGAATGGTGATTCCAGTCGCGGTGAGTGTTGTCCAAAGATTGGGACCTCCAATATCTGGCGTGCTAAAGGTTGTTAAGAGTCGCCCATCTAAGACAAGGCGAAGGTCTCCCGGATTAGCTGCTCCCGCCGCAACCCGAGCGCTAATGGTGTAGGTTCCGGGTTCTGGTTCTACGGTGTATTCCAGCCATTCAGCGTTGTCGAACCAGCCGAGACTCGATGATTGATCGATGTCTTGTGAGGGTTCGATGTCCACTCCTTCGCTGCGATAGAATCCAGTTAGATTTTCCTCCTCGTTATCTTGGTAAGCAACGCCAGCTCCGCCTTGATCGTAGTTTTCGGCTTCGATTCGACCTGGTAGGGAAAGAGCTTGTGCAAAGAAGGGCCTTTGACCACTCAACGGATTACCTCCCCCCGTGGAATTCGTTCGGAATTCAAACCAGTTTAATTGAAAGGGCCCTCCCATGAATTCGAGTCGCAGGACCGCACTACCTTGACCATTAATGGTGAGCGCCGGCAGCGTTACCGTGAGCCATTGGTCCCATCCTCCCGTAGTAGGGATGGGGAGGATCCCCAATTCTTTATTGTCTAACAGAACACGAATTGCTCCGGGTAGGTTAGCTGCGCTCGCAACGCGGGCCTCGAAGTCATAGCTGCCGGGGGTTGCTTGAATGGTGTATTCCAGCCATTCACGGTTTTCTATCCAACCCACCGCAGGGGTATTATCAAGGTCTTGCGAATCCAAAAGATCGACACTGGTGGTGCGGAAAATTCCTCCAATATTCTCGGGGTCGAGATCGAAGAAGGAATCCCCGCTAGGCCCATGGTCGAAGTGCTCTGCCTGAATGCGTCCGGGGAGATTGGAATTGCCGGTTCCAAAGGGAGCTTGGTCACCCGTGTTGGCTGAGGTTCCTGTGTTAACGAATTCGACCCAATTGAGGTTGAAGGAGGCCCCTCGTATTTCGAGTCGAAGAAGGGCCGGGCCATTCCCAGTAATCGTAATGTTAGAGAGAGTAAAGTTTTGCCAGTTATACCAGTCTCCGGTGCCTGCAATATCGATGACCCCCAGCTCTAGGCCATCGAGAAGCACCCGCAAGGAGCCCGGTTCATCAAAGGCGCTTGCGGCACGGGCAATGAGGTCATAGCTTCCCGGAGTGAGCGCGATAGAGTAATGGAGCCATTCTCCTTCTTCGGTCCAACCAATACTAGGCGTTCCTCCGTTATCCAGGGAGTCTTCGAGATCGACACCATCGTTCCGATAGCTACCTCCGATGTTATTACTGTCGAGATCGTAGTAAGAGACATTACTCCCTCCGGTGTCATAGTTCTCGCTCTCGATACGGGCTGGGAGTGTAGGGAGGCTACCTCCAAAGGCGAGTGCTGAGGGAGTGGTGTTGGTGGTTATGGTCCAGGCAAAGCTTCTGCTGGCACTGAGTCGGCCATCGCTGACTTGGATGCTTACCGAGTAGTTCCCTGCGCTGGATGGGGAGCCGGTGAGCGTTCCCATGCTTGCCGAGATGGAGATCCCTGGAGGGAGCCCGCTTGCGGTATAAGTGAGCGGGTCACCATCCGGATCATCAGCGCGAATAGAAAGTGAGATCGTTTCGCCAGTCTCGTTGTTTTGATTACTAATGGCGCTCAGGTTGGGTCCGGTATTCACCGAGAGAGTCTCTCCTTCTCTGAGGGTGAGGAAGTCTCCAGCTGCGGGGTTGAAGACAGTGTCCACCGTGCCCGAGGGCCAGCGCACCACCAGACGATCGGCTGCAGGGGCACTGCCCATGCCAAAGATTTGCGTGAACGAATTCGTGATCCCGTATCCTTCTCCAGAGCGCACTTCACGCATCTGGATTCCCCAAGGACCGTGTAACTCCAAGACCGCACCGGAGGCGAGGCGGTTGCTAGACTGACCTTCCAAGGTTAACGCTAGGAAGCCATTGCCATTATTTTCCGACAGGAATAGTCGGTCGGGTCGAGAGGAGCGCGGCGTATTGTAGATCTGCGCGTAGCCTGCGTAAATATCGGTGAAGCCGTCCTGATTGAGGTCGCCTACCGCGGCAGATTCGATCGCATTCGCAGAGAAAGGATTGGGGATTTCGCTAAAGGTGCCATCGCGATCATTCACCCACAGGGCATGCTCGGTTCCAGTCACAAGGAGATCGACCCAGCCGTCATTATTGAAGTCTCGAAAGATAGCTTGGATGACATTGAAGTCGACTGCTAGTTCGCTCAGGAGCGAAACGTCGGTAAAGGTGCCGTCACCATTATTACGCATGAGCCTGCTAGGGGCTAGGTGATTGCCGATGAAACAATCGAAGTCACCGTCGTTATCATAATCCGCGAAATCTGCGGTCCATGATTGCGACCCATCGGCGAGCCCTGCTAGTGCTGCTACTTCAGAAAAGCTTCCGTCACCGTTGTTGCGGAAGAGCTGGTTGATCCGGCGCACGTCGCTGCTACTATTGACACCGATACGACATTTCGAGATATAGAGGTCGCTATCGCCATCGCCATCGTAGTCGCACCACACGATCCCGTAGTTCCCAGAATTATCACTGACAGGCGAAGTAGCAGTGTCTAACAGGCTAGGATCGTGGATGAGTTGGCCGCTGCCATTGTTACGGTAAGGAGGATTGGAGCCAAGGTCGTGAAGCGGGAAAAGATCGAGAGCGCCATCGTTATCAATATCGGCAAAGCTAATCGATTGTAAGAAAATTGAGGGGCCATCAAGCTCGCTCTGCGTGTAGGAGGAACCATTTGTATTGGCCTGCCAGTAGTAGAGACCGTCGAAGTAACCACCTGAAATGATGTCTGGAAAACCGTTGTTGTCGGTATCTCCTATGGCCATTCCCCATTGATTAGTCGAGCTCGGTGTCCCGAGAGCCAGTGCTTCGAAGCTCCCGTCAGACTGTTGATAATCGATGAAGAGGTCTCGTGCTCTGCGGAGTCGGACAATATCGTCACGACCATCTTGATTCATATCTACCACCGCCATGGCCACTCCACTGTAGGAGCTGGAGTCGGGTAGACGACTGGAACTGTCTTGGAAGGAGACGGTGTTAGAACTGCTACTAGAGTTCGCTACTAAGCGTGACGTAATAATTTGTTCGGAATGACTGGTGACTCGATTTTGTGGCGCGGCCAATTCAGCGTGAGAATATTGAGTGTGTAGCAGGAGTAGGAGCAGAGATAAGTGGAAACGAGTCACGAATAACCCGGGAGAGGCGGTGAACATAAGAAAAAGTGGTGCTTTTTTTAGGGAATAAAATGTGGGGACATGCATCGTTTATAAAAATTCAGGTCTCTAAACAACTAATTTTTAAATAAATTCTCTAAAATTGTTTAAAGTCGTTCGTTTGTTTAAAAGCAACAGGCACGAGAATAACAGACCTACTTTAGCTTGCTGAGGGACGGCAGGATTGAGCAGACTTAGTTGCAAAATTGAACAGGCTGAGCGGGTATTATCCTCTCATGAAAGCATTACTAGGGTTTGGAAAACTGTCGCTCGTGTTGGTAGCGAGTTCGCTGGTGGCTTCCGCAGAGCAGTGGAGCTCTCTCTTTGATGGCGAGACCCTTGCTGGTTGGACACGTGGGAAAGGGCAGGCTGTAGAAGAAGGGAAATGGGTTGCTTCAGAGGGAGTTTTGACTCGCAAGCAGGATGGCGCAGGCCCGCTTTTTTCGGAAAAGAGTTATACGAGTTTCGAATTCTCCTTTGAATGGAAGATTTCCGAGGAAGGGAATTCTGGGGTGAAATACCGTCTCGCTCATCTCGATGGTAAGTGGCAGGGGTTAGAATATCAGATTCTGGATGATGATAAGCATAAGGCAGCAGAACGGGGACCGAAGGCGTTGACCGCGGGCTTATATGATTTGAAGGCCGCAGACACGAAGGAGGTATTGAAGCCTGCCGGCGAGTGGAACAAGGGGTGCATCAAGGTTCACCAAGGAGTGATCACTCACTCTCTCAATGGGGCGGAAGTGATGCGAATTGAGATTCCGTCAGCAGAGTGGCAGCAGTGCTTAGACGAGAGCAAATATCGTGCCGTGGAAGGCTTTGGCCTTGCTCCAGAAGGGCGGCTCATGCTGCAAGATCATGGTAATAAGGTTTCTTTCCGGAATCTCAAGATTCGCGAATTCAAAGACTAGTGGAGCTATGTTCGGCGGGTGTTTTTTGAGGAACGATTTCCACGTCGCAGACGAATGATGATTCCATCTTTACACCCGACTGTCCGACGGGCTACGGAGGCTTCCGCGCTGATTACTAGCCAGGTGTTGCAAGAGCTTTGGAGCGGTTATGGGAAAATTACTCGTTTAGGTCTTCAGGGTGGTTCGGCGAGTAGCGTGATCACGAAGCACATTAAGCCACCAGACACGACCAACCATCCACGGGGGTGGAATACAGATCGCTCTCACCAACGTAAGCTCCGCTCTTACGAGGTCGAGGCCTACTTTTATCAACACCAAGGTCGCCGTTGTCATTCGGGATGCCGCATCCCACGTCTCCTAGCTCATACGCGAGAAGGGGCTGAAATCCTCTTGGTGTTAGAGGATCTAGACGTGGCCGGTTATCCCTTGCGCCTTACCGAGGTCACGATGTCCGAGCTCAAGCTTTGCCTCCAGTGGTTGGCCGAGTTTCACGCCACCTTCTTGGCGGACTCAACCGAGCGAGAGGTCGATAGTTCCGATTTATGGGAGACCGGAACGTATTGGCACTTGGCAACTCGTCCTGATGAACTCGCCGCTCTCACCGATGAACGCTTGGTCAAAGCGGCTCCGCTCATCGATCAAGCCTTAGCAAATGCTCGTTATCAGACTCTCGTCCACGGCGATGCCAAGTTAGCCAACTTCTGTTTTGGTTCTAACAGTGAGCAAGTGGCCGCTCTCGATTTTCAATACGTAGGAGCGGGATGCGGGATGAAAGATGTCGCCTATTTCTTGGGAAGTTGTCTCAGTGAAGAAGCGGTGGCAGAGGGGGAGCGGGAGTTACTTCAGCTTTATTTTCAATTTCTAACAGAGGCCCTCACTCGTCGCGATTCGGCCATCGATTGTAAAGCTCTCGTTACGGAGTGGACTCACCTCTACCGTTATGCCTGGGTCGATTTTCATCGTTTTCTGAAGGGCTGGTGCCCAACCCACTGGAAGCTCACCGCCTACAGCGAACGACTAACACAGCAGGTCTTGGAGGAGGTTGAAAGTTCGTTCACGAGCCACACAGATGTGAATGAAACTCAGCAGAAGAAATTGTGAAAGGGCGGCTGACTGTAGAGAAGGTTAGGGTTAGAACCCGTCATCTAACCGATTCTGTTCTCCGCTTATACTGCGAGTGGCTCATATCTGAGCACCATTAAGTCCGTGTGGTTCACTGCGAATGAAGCGTAAGCTTCACCTGTCTTGTCGGAGAATTCTACCTCCAAGTGATTGTCATCCAAGATCCCAACGACAGTCCCAACAGTTCCTTTAACTAAATTGTGATTGGGAAACGACTTTAGAACCGCCACAACGTCTAGAAGTTCAATCTTCACTGCCTCAAAACCTTCGTTCGAATATATACAGATGTCAATTTTGAGAACCGACTTAAAGATTCCAGCCTTATGCTTTCCCACTGGGTGGTCGGGATTGAGCGCGTAATCGACGATCTTCTCTTGGACGATTTCAGCTCTATCGTAGTTTGGTAGAAGCACTCTTTTTCAGCGGAAAATTTAGTTCCTCCAGAATGACGGCACAACACGCCCCTTAAGCTTAACCTCGTTCGATCCGGGACGTGGTAGCAGGTTATCCACCGGAACCTCTTTCTGCTGGTTGTATTCCAAACGGATCGGACCCATCATCTTCGGATTGGATGTGTGAATCAGGGCTCCCCGACCATTCTCTCCATTCACTTTCTATCTTTTCATACTTTGCGATGATGGCGTCTTCATCGAACGAACCAGTCTTCAGCCGCTCGATCCACGCCTCGAAAATAGCTGAGGAAATCCAATCGGCGTGTGCGATTCCTCTCTCAGAGAAATAGTCTTTGAGCTCCGAACCACTCCAAAGCCCCCAATCGTTCCTTTAACGCATTCCCACCTGTTTATGAACAAGTCCCATGTCGACCTCGTCATTTCGGTATGCTTGTTTCTCATCCTCTGTCGTCATCTCATCCAACGCATCGAGCGCGGCACTAAAAGTTGCAGGAACGTCTTTGCGCTCTTCTTTCGTCAGAGATTCGTTCGCCGGAACGTGAGCTGCCGGTTTTTCACAACTACTGAGAATCGCGTCGATGAACAAAATCGTTGCTAATATGGTTCGGGGCATTTTTTAAAATGTTAAAGTAAGCATAGCGCTGATCGTCGACAGTAGATCAACTTGTAAATTATCCTGCCAAGCGGAAAAGACTACGAAGTCAATGGTTGGCTGCTTTCTATTGTTAGTTTTTAATTTTGAAGACTGGTTTTCGGGACTTTAGCCGGTCTGCTAAAGTTCTCAGTAACTCGGGATCTTTCTTACCCTCTCCTCGTAGCCGATTGGCAGCGTCAGTGAGCTTATTAATCATATTATTCTGCTCATCACTTTTGGGTTCAATACGGTAAAATTGATTCTTATGAATAATGATAAAAACTTGTCTGCGCTCCTTTTTGTCTTTGTTCGTCCAATAGCTAGGATTGGCGATCACTAGCTCGAATTTTTCGCCACCATCAGACTCGAAGAAAAATACCTTCGAGCCACCGTCGAATGGAGTGTCCCATCCAAGGAACTCCTCAATGCTCCAGTCTGCGAA
>CALFBF010000128.1 GCA_937949965.1 uncultured Roseibacillus sp. | reverse complement strand
GCCACTCGCGCCTTAAACTCGGCGGTGAGGTGTCTTCGTTTTCTTTTACTCATTTTTCTGGTTTGTTTTCGGGGCTTTGCCCCTCAACAACCAGCTCTTTTCATCAATATGCCAGTGGCTCCGTTTGGCGGGACCACTTCTGTGCTGGTATCTGGACGCTCCTTTGGAGCTGCTGTTTTCGTTGATCGTCTGAGAGGACGTTGGCCTTTCGCCTTACATTCGTTCGAGGATGGCGTCGGTTATTTGCGCGGTGTTTGCGAGTTGTTCTCCCTCAGCTTCGCTGTAGATGTGCTCCGAAGTGGTAAGTGAGTGCAGCTCAGCTCTGAAGGAGCGAATTGATACCAGAATAGTCCGCAGGGCTATTGATGGAATGATGAGCATCAATCAAGAGGTCTGAAAGACCGCAGGATGCTTCTAGGCCCCAGTGATAATGAACCCCTTGGATATGCTTGCTGGTTTTTCTTCTGAAGTCCTATTTCTGGAGATGCATCCACCGGTCTTTCAGACCTTTTCGCTATTTCCTGATAGGTCATAGCCCTGTGCTACGCTACGGGCTATGCTGGTATCTGGACGCTCCTTTGGAGCTGCTGTTTTCGTTGATCGTCTGAGAGGACGTTGGCCTTTCCGCCTTACATCCGTTCGAGGATGGCGTCGGTGATCTGGGCTGTATTCGCGAGTTGTTCACCCTCAGCTTTGCTGAAGATGTCACCCGTACGGTAACCGTCAGCAATGGTCTTTGCTACTGCTTGGTCGATCGCATTCGCTGCATCAGCTGCTCCCAAGGAGTAACGTAGAAGCATTGCGAGAGAAAGAATCTGAGCGATGGGGTTGGCAATGCCTTGGCCGGCAATATCAGGAGCAGAACCACCGGAGGGCTCATACATCCCGAAGCTGAGTCCCTTGTCATTGACTTCTGCCAAAGAGGCTGATGGAAGCATCCCGAGAGAACCGGAAATCATGGCCATTTCGTCAGAGAGGATATCGCCGAAGAGGTTGCCAGTCACGATGACGTCGAAGTCTGGTGCGCGGCGAATGAGCTGCATCGCGGCGTTGTCGACGTAGAGATGGTCGAGAGTCACGTCAGGATATTCCTTGGCGACTTCCTCGATGACTTCGCGCCAAAGGACAGAAACGGCGAGGACGTTGGCCTTGTCGACTGAGGTCAGGCGCTTGTCGCGACCTTGCGCCGCCTTGAAGGCCACGTGTGCAATGCGTTCGATTTCGGAACGACGGTAGACCATGGTGTCGATTGCTGCCTCTTCACCTTCGCGCTCTTCACGGCCTTTGGGAGCGCCAAAGTAGATGCCGCCGGTAAGCTCGCGCACGCAAAGCACGTCGAAGCCATCCTTGATGAGTTCGTTCTTTACTGGAGAGGCGTCGATCAGTTCTGGCAAACAGACTCCTGGACGCAAGTTAGCGAAGAGGCCGAAGTGCTTGCGGAGAGGGAGGAGAGCACCACGCTCAGGCTGGATGTCAGGGGGAAGGTTTTCCCACTTAGGGCCACCGACAGAGCCAAAGAGAATAGCATCGGAAGCTTCACAAGCTGCGAGCGTATCAGCGGGGAGAGGGGTGCCAGAGTCGTCAATCGCAGCGCCACCTACGAGGTGAGTAGTAGCGGAGACTTCGAGAGAGAACTTTTTGGAAACAGCATCGAGGACGCGGAGAGCTTGGTCCATGACTTCGGGGCCAATGCCATCGCCGGGGAGGACTGAGATTTTGTGTGCCATGTGGCGCGAGGAGATGCCATGGCACAGGACTTTTTGAAATAGTTGATTTCGAAAAATTCTCCGAAGAGGGAGCGAGAAAAGTTAGTAATCAGAGCGAGATGTCATCCCAACCAGGAAAGGTTTCGGAAAGGATGTCGAGAATGTGTTTCCGCTCAGAGTTGGAGAGGTAGCCGTAGTCGGGGTGGTCTTCAGGGTTGGTAAGGATGCCTTTAAGTTTCTGCAGAATATCTTTTCGGAGCAGAGGGTGAAGATCGCGAAAGACATCACCGTAGATGAGGTAGCTGCAGCGGTATTTGAAGAGTCTTTCGTAGAGCCTGAGGTCCCGTAGCGAACGCCGACGCTTGTTGCGGAGAGCTTTGCTGGCAAACGCTTTTTGGAACGCTTCCGAACCTTCTACCCCCTCGTCGACGAGTTCGAATTCACCTTCGAAGAGGAGCGCTTTGACGACCTTGTCGCCGTAGTGGTCGAGAGCGTGGCGATAGGTTTCGGAGAGCGGGCTATCGGTTGGTTCACCAGTGGCTTTGCGAATAGCCTCATTTTGATGAAGAAAGCGGCGGGTGGCGAGGTGGCCACTGAGGAGGACATTGTGAACCGTGATTTGATGTTCGAGAATCATCAGGGCCACGGCATCGCTACTGCCACCTCCGGGGTAAGGTTTGGCGTTGAAGAAAGGGGTGAGGTCTGTAACGGGGCGGCTACGGGTCAGGGAACTGCGAGTGTTGTTTTCGTTAAAGGTGAAGTTGCCAAGGTGTCCTGCTGGACCGGCTTGACCGGTGACATACCAACCTCCCCAGCGTTCGCGGATGGGACTGTGGTGGGTGGTATTAAAGGAGCCTCGATCAAAGAGAGGTCGTCCGGATTCATCGGGATAGACCGAGCGCACGAGCAGCCCAGGTGCGCCGTGGGTGACCGAGCTCGCGTGGCAGCTCAGACAGCCTCGATCGCGACGGAGCTCGGGGAGTTCTCCTTTTTGGCGACGGTTGAGATCGATAATGTGGAAGATCGCACCCAGGTTTTTGTCGAAGGTCACGGTCTCGATGTTCCCTCCTTGCACCCAGCCGACGTAGGCGTTGTCAGAGAAGTAAATTGCGCGCGGCGTCCACGGGCTAATGCGCGAGTTCTGTGCGCTGGTTTTAGAAAAGACGAGGACCTGTGACTCGACGGGAATCTCTAAGGCGGCGAGAACTTGCATCAGAATCTCCTTGTCACTCTCACCTCGAAAAGAGGTCTCGCCAGATTCGATTTTTTGGAACAAGCGAGTGAGGGGCGTATCCGCTTCAGTCTTCGAGTAGAGGACTGGGGCTTCTTCAAAGGTGTCACCCGAGAGGAAAGACAACATCGAGAAGAATAAGAGAAGGCGAAGCATGGCTACAAAGGATTGTAGAAACGAATGAACTAAGAATCAAGTGTCGCGCGGATATCCAACGCTATCGTTTCAAGGTGGTATTCGTCTTCAGCATATCGTAGGGCGTGCCGCAAAAGTGGCAGCGCATCCGTCGAGTGACAAAGGCACGGATCATATTCGTTGTGCCATAGTTGAGAGGCCAAAAGCGAACCGCCTTGACGTGTTTGGAAGCGCGGGTATCTAAAAAAGGAGTGCCTTTGCAGAGAGGGCAGCTCGCTCTCTTGCGTGTTAGAAAACCGAGCAGCCAAAAAATCACCACTGTGAAACAGAGTCCAATCAGTAAAAAGGCATTGAACTGTGAACCATTGAAAGCGAAGCCCACCAGAGTGGTGAGAACCGCCAAGAGGTTCAGACAAAGCAAACACCCGAAAAAGAGCGAAACACGATAGTAGTGCTGATGAGGAAGGGAGCGCGCCCGTTCGTAGAAGGACATTTTACGGGTTGGCTCAGACATGGTAAATTAAGACTTTTGGTTAGAAGAATCGTTCTTTGCAATCAGCACTCCTGCCATAATGATTTTATATTGTAAGTAAAGTGGTTGTAGCCATCTCTCCTGAGGCCATATTCCAAATTATCGGTCAGAATTAGGTGCTTTGCTAGTAAGCTTTGTAAGAGATTTTAGCAATCTTCTGCGGAAAGTTGACAAGGAACTCATTTTGCTATCTCGGATGATTAGAAAGTTATCGTGACAGCATACCACAAAGGAGAAATCTTTTGGTTCAGAGTAACCGGAAGAAATCCAAATGTTTTCGAGCAAGCGGGTGATAACTCCGGTGGAGTTAGGATTTAATTCGAGGTAATGAACCAATCGTGAGGAGGCTTTGCGTAAGCCCTCCCAATCATCTACTGTCAGACTGATTTCTGTGAGTTTAGCAAGAACGTCTTTTTCTGAAGCTTTCCCGATTGAAATATCAGCAATCGTATCGTGATAACCTACTGTAGAAATGTAACTGTCAGCCCAAGAGATCACTTCATGAATCTCTGAGATGCCTGATTCTAATAGGAGGCGATGTTCCCACGCTTCGATTTGGTATTGCGTGTTCATCTCTGTAGGGTGACAGCTCAGCGTAAACTCACGCTGAGCATTTTTATTTAGTAGCTACGTCCCCAGAGAGCCCATTGGTTGGTGACTTCTCCGGTGAGGATACAGGGAGCAGTCGCTTCTTCTTGTTCTTGCAGAGGAATACAGCGGATTGAAATCTTGTGCTTCTTGGAAAGCTCTTCTTCCTGTTCACGGCTTCCAGCCCATGGGGTCAGCAGCCAGCCAGGGTTTTCTTGAGAACTCCAGTGATTCTCAAATGCACTTAATTCATGGCATTGCTCGGTAGCTTCTTCTCGAAGCTTAGTAGCCCGTTCCAATAAAGTCTGGTGAGTGGCATCGAGCTGGCTTTGCACTTCGCGTAGGAATTCTTCGCGATCAATGAAGCTCTTGTCTCGCACTGGTTGGTCGCGTCTTTGGAGGCAAACCTTTTGGCCTTCCAAATCACGGGGACCAATTTCGATCCGAAGAGGGACTCCCTTTTTAACCCACTCCCATTTTTTCTGGCCACCACCCATGTCACGATCATCAACGTGAACGCGTAGTTTTTGGCCGTGGAAAGTTTGTGAAGAAAGGGTCTCGGCCAAGGCATTACAGGAATCGATGATCGCTTGGCGGGTATCTTCTTTGGGCGTGACGGGAATGATAACGATCTGCTTGGGAGCTACCCGAGGAGGTAGCACGAGGCCATCGTCATCGGAGTGAGCCATGATGAGCGTTCCAATGAGGCGGGTGGAAACTCCCCAAGAGGTTGTATAGGCGAACTGCTTCTGGTTCTCGCGGTCAACGAAACTGATGTCCTGCGCCTTGGAAAAATTTTGTCCCATGAAGTGGGAGGTTCCCGCTTGAATCGCTTTCTTATCCTGCACCATGGCTTCCACGGTGAGGGTCATTTCAGCACCGGGGAAGCGCTCTGCTTCGGTCTTCTCACCCATGACTACCGGAATCGCTAACATGTCGCGCAGGAAGTCGGCGTAGAGTTGATGGATCGTGCTCGTCTCGGTGACTGCTTCGGTGGCGGTTTCGTGTGCGGTGTGTCCCTCTTGCCAAAGGAACTCGGCGGTACGCAGGAAGAGGCGAGGACGCATTTCCCAACGCATCACATTGGCCCATTGGTTGATGAGGAGAGGAAGGTCGCGGTAGCTCTCTACCCAACGGGCGAAGGCGGCCCCGATGATGGTCTCGGAGGTGGGGCGAATGACGTAGGGTTCAGTCAATTTCCCAGCAGGAACCATCTTGGTTTTTCCAGTTTCAGGATCTTTTTCGGCCTCAAGACGATGATGAGTGACGACTGCGCACTCGGTCGCAAAACCCTCGGCGTGCTCGGCTTCTTTTTCCAAATAAGCGAGCGGAATGAGGAGGGGGAAGTAAGCGTTTTCGTGTCCCGTAGACTTGAAGCGAGCATCGAGGTCACTCTGGATAAGCTCCCAGATTCCATATCCCCAAGGTTTAATCACCATGCAGCCGCGGGTCTCGGAGTTTTCGGCCATGTCCGCACCGCGAATGACTTGTTGATACCATTCGGGAAAGTCTTCGTTACGAGTGGGAGTGATTGCGTTTTTGTCAGCCATGATTTCTTGGGAAAAGTGGAGAAAGGGCGATAAGGGGTTGGGGAGGAAAGTGCAACTCGCAGTCGTGTGTTATCGAATCCAAGAGCCATTCACGGTCGGAAGACGACCAGAGCTGAGCGCGGTGTAATCCGTTTTTCCTTTCGCTCCGATTAGGGTGATTCCGGTCGCCCGATGCCAGAAAGCAGACATCGACTCACCAGTATGACAGCCCCAGGACTGGCAGACCGCATTACGATTAAAAACCGAAGCACGCATCCGGCTCAGATCAGACTCGTGAATCCACGCCTTACACGAAGCCATAATCTCGTTGCTGTAATCGAGCAAGAAACAGTGTTTGTTAGAATGACCAAAGAAGTCGAAGTTGATCACCGAGCCACGGGGCAAGGCGTTGAGATTTCGGAAAAAATCAGCGCCTGAGTTTAGCCAAATCAAGTTCGCATCCCGCTTGGTCGCCTGTTCGGTAATCCAGGTGGTGTAGGGTTTGCCGTCTTCCCGACCGCGGGTCACGTAACCAGGTTTGTGGACCATCCAGACAATGTTTGCGCTTGGTCCGTAAGCAGTTCGCAGCTCATCCATGCGCATTGTAGAAGCGCGCACAAAGTTGGCCCACCAGCGATCATGCTGATCGGGTCCTACCCGAAGATCTTCCCAACTACGAAGAGCCGGCCCGCCGCAGAGAATTACGTGTGACTGCTGGGCGTTTCCCACAAGTTGACCGAAGCCAAGAAAGAGAAGAATAACGGCGAGGGTTTTCATGAAAGAAAAGGTAGGCCAGGAAGTCGCGAGAACCAAGCGACAAGTGTGGCGGTAGCGGAAGATACGATTCGAATCTGGACGGTTGCTGCATAGAAATATAAGCAAGAAGTATAATCGCTCTTTTCAGATTTCTTTTTAAGATTGTAACAACAACACCTTATTTTTCGTTGAAACTGAAATGTCCTTACTGTGGTTCCACAAATACAATTGAAGATCGGCAAGGAGAGTTCGACGGTACGGGATGCGCACTCTTTCTCATGGGTTGGTTTTTTCCGCTTTTGTGTCTCGCTGCTTTTGAGAAGGAACGACTGATTTGCCTAGATTGTGGGGATAGTTTTTTTAAACCTCGATTGCCTTGGAGTAGTTCTACGAAGGTTCTCTTATGGATTCTCTTTCTCTTCTTGTTGCCTCCTTTTTTGGGTTTTGTAGCGATGCAGACTGAGTTGATTACTGAAATCGAACGTTTTTTTGATATTGATTGGTTCCGAGATTTTGTGGCGCAATTTCCGGGATTGGTTCTGGGGGTCATACTGCTGCAAGGTTTCCTTTTAGGTCTATTTTATCTGATGTTCATTCCAATTTCTAATGCTCGTTTTCGGGCGAAACTAGAGCAGGAACAAGGGTAGTGTAAATATTTGTCTGTAACTCCGAAACACCATTAGTCCCGCCACAGAGGCCGACGATGGAGCGTAGCGGAATCGTCGGCCTCTGTGGCGATGCGCTCCTCCCACCCCTGGGTTGCAAGTGCTCGTCCACGACTTAATGCTGAAGGCACGAACCAAAACAGCACAAGCCATGAACGAACACAGTCAAAATAGTCCGCATCCCGATCTCATCAACATCCTTCTCCAAGACGGCCTCGAAAACGCTGTCCCCAAAATCTGCGAACTCCTCATCAATGCCGCCATGCTCCTCGAACGTATCGAACACATCGGAGCCAATCCCAACGAGCGTAATGTTCAGGACCGTGACGGATACGCCAACGGTTTCAAACCCCGCTCCTTCCAGACTGCCATGGGCAAACTCCAGCTCGCCGTCCCACAAATCCGCGACAGCTCCCAACCCTTTCGAACCTCCTTGCTCGAACAAGGCTCCCGCAGTGACCGTGCCCTCAAGTCCGCCATCGCCACCATGTATGTTGAGGGTGTCAGCACTCGTCGAGTCTCCAAAATCATGGAGACGCTTTGTGGCTTTGAGGTCTCCTCTGCTCAGGTCTCAAAACTCACTGGTGAACTCGACACAGAGTTCGAAAAATGGCGCACCCGAGCGCTCCCCGAAATCCGCTACCTCATCATCGACGCCACCTACTATAAAGTTCGTATCGATGGCGTGGTAAGGGATTGCGCCACCCTCATCGCCATTGGAGTCCGTCGAGACAACGGCAAACGCATGGTCCTCGGCGTCTCCTGCGCCCTCTCCGAAGCCGAGGTGCATTGGCGCAACTTCCTCAATAGCATTCGCGAACGCGGCATCGGTATCCCTGACCTCATCACCTCCGACGCACACACCGGACTCCAGGCCGCCCTCAAAGGAACTCTCAGCGCCACTCCATGGCAGCGTTGCCAGTTCCACCTTCAGCAAAACGCTCAACAATACATCACCAAACAAGAACTCAAAAGCAAAGTTGCCGCCGACATCAGAGCCATCTTCAACGCCGACGACCGCGCACACGCTGAAGCCCGCCTTGCAACCTTCATCACAACTTACTCAGAGACCCAACCCAAGCTCGCGGAGTGGGCCGAAACCAACATCCCCGAAGGCTTCACCATCTTCTCTCTCCCCGAAGCTCACCGTAAAAAAACTCGTACTTCAAACGCCTGCGAAACCCTCAACAGTCAAATCAAGCGCCGCACTCGTGTAGTCGGTCTTTTCCCCAATGAGTCTTCGCTTCTTCGGCTAGTCACTGCCGTTCTCATCGAAATATCCGAGACCTGGGAGACCGGAAAAGCCTACCTCAAGACCTCTCAATAAAAACCAGTACCTAACAATCTCACCTCAAAAAATCAGCCTCCAGAAAAAGTCAGTAGCCACTTTTACAGAAAAATATTTGCGCAGCCCCCCATGTTATGGGAATCTCATATTTGCAGTAAGGGCACGGTAGAGAGTGCATTTCTGTCGAACGTTCCAGCCCTGCCAAACCGACCGTTCAGCGAGCTTTCACTAGTTCTACAGCCTACAAATATGCTGTCAATTGCCAACTCGCCAGCGCGGTCGGGTTTGGCAGCGGCGCCTTGTTCGACCATATAGGGCTAGTCACTGAGAACGAACCCGGCGTAATCCCCTGCCCGTTGAATGAGAAATCCTGCTGAAATAAATGGCGTCGCTGCAACAAATGGAATAGCGAAGAAGCTAACCCACCTAAACTCCGTCGTCTCGATTCTTAAGCAAGTTCGAAAAAGCGAGACCAATCCGATAATCGTGACCGCACACATCACCAAGCTCCAACCCATCGGACGTATACTTGCCGAACCCGTGTGAAGAAAGAAGGGAATTGTTAAAGCCAATGCAATCCCGTTGTAAACTATCACCCAGATTGAAATACCTTTGCCGGATTCGGGTATACGGGACCGTCGAATCGTCAAAATCGCTAACGCTGTCATAGCAACAAGCCCCACATAAAGGGTGACTACCAAATGCAACGGCTCCATTTTAGTCGAACGTTGATGTGCACCAAATCCGTCCGACTCAGCGCGCTTTCACTTTCTTCTATCACCTCCATCTTTCCTGTCAATCTGTCACCCACTCGCGCGGACGGATTTGGGTGCCATGCC
>CALFBF010000127.1 GCA_937949965.1 uncultured Roseibacillus sp. | reverse complement strand
GCAAAGATGTCGTCGTCGATGAGGAGGGACGAGTGCAGAAGGAATCTAAACGCAGTTCTTTCGAAGGCACTCAGCTCACCTCTATTGGAGGGCAGCAGGGGAAGAAAGAATTCAAGGTAGACCGTTACTCAAAGAAGAATTGGCGCGGAAGTAAGGACTTTGATCCCGCTAAGTTTAACCGGACTCAAAACCGGTGGGACAATGAGGAGTGGTTTGTGCAGAAGCAGGCTCGTGAATCTACGAATACCGCGCGTGCGCAAGGACAGCGCTTCGGCACGGAAGAGTTTCGCAGTGGGAGTGCTCGTGAGCAAGATGGACGTCGTTTCTCGCGCGTCAGTGATGCCCAGACTGATATCCGCCGCAGGGTCTATCGTGATCCTCTCGTTATCGACAAAGATGATTACGAGAAATTATCTCTCGAGGAGACTCAGGGTCTCTTAGGTCGTTGAAGGAAGAGATGAAGGATTCACCGTCGAGCCCAGAACCAGAGGAAGACTCTCGTTCCGCAAAAGAGAAGATTTGGGAGGTGATCTTTGAGGCCGATACCTTCTGGGGAAAGAGGTTTGATGTCGTTCTTCTTTGGCTGATTCTCGCCAGTGTCGTGGTGGTGATGTTGGAGAGCGTGGAGAGCATCAAGAGTCAGTATGGTCAGCTCTTTCTCGTTCTAGAGTGGATTTTCACCATTCTCTTCACCATCGAATATGTGCTGCGACTTTGGGTTGTGCGAAAGCCCTTGCGATACGCTTTTAGCTTTTTCGGAATCGTGGATTTTCTTTCCTGTCTGCCGACCTATCTCACTCTGTTACTACCTGGAGCTGGGGTGCAGTCCTTGCTTGTGATTCGGATTCTCCGGCTGCTACGGATGTTCCGGATCCTTAAGATGGTTCACCACGTCCGAGGTGCGAATTTATTGGTGCGATCAATCTACGCCAGTCGGGCCAAAATTACCGTTTTCCTAATGGCGATGGCTATCTTTGCAGCCATTATGGGGACCTTAGCGTATCTGTTCGAGAAAGGGCAGGGTGGTGGCATTAATAGCATTCCCACCGGGATCTATTGGGCGGTAGTGACGATGACGACCTTAGGCTACGGAGATGTCACTCCAGTCACGATATTGGGGAAGTGCTTAACGGTAGTAACATCCTTATCGGGCTTTGCGGTGATTGCGGTGCCGACCGGAATCTTTGTCAGCGAGGTTGCTAATGCGCGGGAACGAGAAGAAGACCTCAATGACGCCTGCCCTGGATGCGGCTCTAACGGACATCTCCCTGATGCGAAGTTTTGCCGTAAATGTGGTGAAGGTTTGGAAGACTAGACTTGGTCTGAGCTACCATGATGTATACGAAAAAAGACGACCTTTGAGAAGATCGCCTTTCAGGAAAGGTTTAGTTAAAGAAAAGAAAGCTTAGATCAGGCCTGCCTTCTTCAAGGTGACATAAGCACCGTTCTTATTGATTGTGCGAAGAGCTTTGGCAGTGAGCTTAACCTTAACGTGTTTATCGAGCTCTGGAACCCAAATACGCTTGGTGTGGAGGTTGGGAGTAACCAGGCGTTTGTTGACCTGAGTCACGTGGCGTCCGATTCCGCCCTTCTTCTTTGCCAAACCAGAACGGTGGATCTTACGACCAACGCGAACCTTCGAACCTCGGATGCTACAAACTCTAGACATAAAATTTCCCGTGTTGTGCGGGGCGGGGAGAAAAGGCGTTTTCGAGCATTGGGTCAAGAAATTTCGACTTGAGATATCCGTCAGGGCAGACTTTTTGAGTCACCTTTTCTCAAAGTATCCGTGATTCACGGGGAATTTTTTTGCAGGTTTACTCAGATGCGATGAAAGTGTGTGATGATTAAAGGAGAGAGAAGTAACTGTTCTTTTGGAAGGATGTTAGTTCTGCTCTTTCTGTTCATGACTGCCATTGCTCAGGCAGAAGGCTTCAGTTTAGAGGTGAAAGGAGTGGAGGATGAAATCTTAGTGGTTCTTCCGAAAAATCTGAATGAGGAGAGGCGTTATCCGGCGGTGTTTTTTTACCATGGCACGAACGGACGTCCGAATACGAGCTACCTCAGAACCTTTGCAAGCGCTACGGATTGGATTGTGGTAGGCATGGGCTACGCACAAAGAGGTCCTTTTCAGTTGACCCCTGAGGGGATGGCTGAAGAAATCCGTGTTTTGCGAACGGTTCGAGAGGAACTGATCAAGAGAGCACGATTAGATCCTAAGCGAATCTTTGTGAGTGGTTTTAGCAAGGGAGGCTGGTTGAGCGGCCTTCTATTGCAACAGGAGCCCAGCCTTGCCGGAGCGATCATTCTGGGTGCAGGGCATCAATATGAGGTCCCAAACCCTCAAAAACGCCTCGATGGGAAACCTGTTTTCATTGGGGTGGGACGCCAAGATGGAAATTACCCCTTTGGACTTCGCGCGGTCCTTTATTACCGCCAACGAGGGGCGAAGCCGATCCTGGAAACCTGGCATGATCTTGGGCATAATTTGCCTTCGGGAGAAGCGATGGGCTTGCGCGAGTGGTTGGCGTTACAGGTTGGGGAAAAACCTGAAGAAAAAGACTTTATCAAAGAGTTAACTGCTATCAGTGAGCGGAGAAACGAATTCGAGCGTTGGTGGGAGTTGTTGGCTTTTGAGGAACGCCCTTCTGTACAAGGGAATCCTGAGTGGAAGAAGAGAGTCGGGGAATTACGCGCAGAGTGGGCACGGTCACCTACCATTGCGCGGGAAGAACGAATTCTCGCGGAGAGTCAACGCCTTCTAATACGTGAAATTAGTAAAAAAACTTTGCCTGGTCTCAAGGAGATCGTGGAGGGCCATTTACGCATTGTTGAAAATGCCCAGGGCTCTCCTCAGGGAGAAATTGCGAGACATGATGCTCAACGCACAGGAAAAATTCTGAACTTAGCCTTGCAAGAATTCGAACAAGAAGAGCGACAACAGAAAGAGGGTGAGGTCCGCCCAAAAAGAGATCAAAACCGTAACCGCTTCCGCAAGCCCTTGGTGAGGTGATGCGGACTAGGATTTCCAGCTCAGGGCTCCTTTTTTGAGCGCATAGATATAGGCCAAGGTCAGCACTCCCAAAAAGGCGAGCATGGACCAGAGGACTTGGGTGTGTCCTTCGTTGATAAGATCGGTGAAAACCACTGCCCATACGTAACTGAAGACTGCTTCAATATCGAAAATTACAAAGAGCATTGCCACGAGATAGAACTTAACAGAAAAGCGAGGAGCTCCATCACCAACGGGTAACATTCCACACTCGTAAGCCTCGTTCTTAACACCTTCTGCTTTGCCACGCTTGCCGAGGTAGAGGCTCATCGTGAGCGCAACACCAGCAAAGCCTACCGCGAGAAGGATTTGTAAGAAGACAGGAAGGAAATCAATAAGCATGAGAAGTATGGTAGAAGGTAAATAAAAAACCCGCGCTATTACAGCACGGGTTTTTCTTAAAAGATTACGGAGAAATCTCCAGCAGGAAAATGGAGAACTTGCGTCCTGCCTTTGGTTAGCTTTTCTAGGCCTGCTGGTTAGCGAGGTTGTCGCTGTGAGCGTCCATGACCTTGTCGAGACCTTTATACTCTTTTCCGTCTTTTTCGACGAGGCCGCGGGTTACAAGATTTTGTAATTTTTCGTATGCACGGAGACGCAGCATTTCTTCGCCGCCGCTAACGGCATTGCGCGCTTTTAGACGATCAAATACTTTTTCGAAGAGCTCATTGAATCCAAAAAATTTCTTCTCGGCAGAGAGTACAGTGACAAGTTCGTCAGTGACGTGGTCTGGAAGTCGACGGGAGAAGCGTGTTCTTTTCGTAGTTGCCATAGTGGAGTGATAATATAGTTAATTTTTTTGGCAAAAGCGACTGAAAAAAGCCGCCCACCATAATTTTTATAATTACTTAGTCAAGTTAATAATTAAGTTTTATTTAGTTAATTTCAGTGAATCGTTGTCATGCACTGGTTTCCCCCTTGGAGCGGCGCCAAGAAGTGATTTAGTCTTCTTAAATGATTGCAGCTTTGAAGGGAGAAGTTTGGGAGGCCTTGCCCAACCGTTTGGTGATTGGTTGTGGCGGAGTAGGTTATTTGGTGCATGTGCCGATTTCGACATTCGATAAGCTCAATCCGTTCAAAGGTTCTGAAGTTTTCTTAAAAACTTATATGTATGTAAGGGAAAATATTCAAAAACTTTTTGGATTTGCCACTGATGAGGAGAGAGATTTGTTTCTACTTTTGATCGAGCGAGTGAGTGGAATTGGGCCTTCGATTGCGATGGCTATTCTGTCAGGTATGCCGGTGGAGGAGTTTAAGAGGCATGTTGTGCAAGAGGACTCTGCTGAATTATCGCGAATCAAAGGTTTAGGAAAAAAAACGGCCGAGCGCATCATTCTCGAACTCAAGGATAAGGTTGGCGTGGTCGAGAGTTGGGATGCGGAAGAGGCAGGTAGTAGTAACGATGTTTCACGTGATGCGGAGTTAGCTCTTATTGCCTTGGGCTACAAACAGGCGGAAGCTCGTAAAGCGGTAGGCGGAGTTCGCAAAGCTAATCCGACAGCCTCAGTGGATGATCTGATTCGAGAGGGATTGCGGGCTCTCAGTTAATGTTGGGAGAAACGGGTGAGAGGTGGTTAGTTTTTCCCCAACTTCGCGCTGGACGGGTTCCGGTGCCAGTCACAGCTTTCTCCAGATTGTCTGACTCATGATATCACTATCTGCTCTCCAAGCTGCTTTCCCCTCTGATGGTCTCTTTGCGGGCAAGAGTTGGTACTTTTCACCCGAGCCATTGGTTCTGGAGAATCGCGAACGTCGTGAGCTAGAGCGAATGGGACCAACGCTGGCGGCTTTTCAAGAAGCTCAAGACCGCATTTATCGACGTAGTGTTAAAGGACGGATCGCTCCTTGGGTGGCTGAGTTGTTAGACAATAACAAGCCAGAGTGGATGAGAGAGTGGCAGCGGGGCGGTGAGCAGGCGGAGGAGGTACCTCGCGTGATTCGGCCAGACTTGTTGCTGACCGAAGAGGGGTTTGCTATCACCGAGCTTGATTCCGTGCCCGGAGGGATGGGGCTCACTGCTTGGTTAGGTAGTGTATATCCGGAGGTGATGGGCGGTGCTGATGGGATTTTGCAAGGTTTGCGCGCTATTTTGCCAGCTCCAGAAACATCGTTATGGATTTCGGACGAATCAGGTGATTACCGGCCTGAAATGCGCTGGCTGGCGAATCAGTTGTCTGGAGTGGAAGTCAAACGAGCAGAAGAGTGGGATGGGACGGGAGGGTATCGTTTCTTTGAGCTCTTCGATTGGGAGTCGATCCCTAATCTTTCTGAGTCGAAGGGTAAGGAGAACCTCACTCCGCCAATCAAACCGTTATTTGAAGAGAAGATCTGGTTGGCATTACTGCACACTCCGGGGCTGAAGAAAATTTGGGAACAGGAGTTACGCGGGAAGCACTTTGCTCAGCTCAAGAAATGGACCCCGATGGGTTGGGTGTTAGATCCCACTCCTTTGCCTCCTCATGCGGCCTTGCCGAAGCTGGATGTGAATGGATGGGAGGAAGTGGGTACCCTCAGTCAACGTGAGCGCCGTCTCGTGCTGAAAATTTCGGGTTTTAACGAACTCGCTTGGGGGAGTCGCGGAGTTCATATTGGACATGATGAATCTAGGGAGCACTGGCAACAATTAGTGACTGATGCAGTTGCCGACTTTACGCAACAACCTTGGATGATGCAGCAGTTCCGGGAGGCTAAGCTCATTGAGCATCCTTACTATGATGAGTCGGGGCAGGTTCGCATCATGAAGGGGAGAGCTCGCCTTTGTCCGTATTATTTCTTGGCCAATGATCAGGTGATGCTGGGTGGGTGCTTGGCGACGATTGTGCCCGCCGATAAGAAAAAAATTCACGGAATGGAGGACGCCATCCTCGTTCCGGTAGCTTAGCAGTCAGCACTACTATTCCACGGGAAGTTCTTCCTCTTCTTTTAGGAATGCTTTTTTGAGGAGTTTGCGTGTAGCTTCTTCTTTTTTACGCTGTTTTTCTTCGGCTTTGACTCTTCGGAGAGAGATGAAGTCTTCGAGGATAGCGATGGATTCTCGTTTTACCGGATCAAGTCCACTAGGCCACCCTGGTGCTGTTAGAGGGCTGTTCTCCTTTTTCTTTTTACGTAGGATGTGGGCTTGGGAGTCATTTTCTCGATCAACGAGTTCTAGCTGAGAACGTTCGAGATCTTCGAGGTTAAGACGTAGGATGCGAAGACGTTGCTGATCTCTCTTCTCTGTTTCGGCGAAGCGTTCTCGTTGTGTTTGAATACGAGTGATTGTTTCTTCGCGTATTTTTTGAGCTTCCGCGATGCGCTTCTCTCGGTTGAGGGTGACTGCGTTGCGGTGTTGATCTTTCTTGAGCCTTTTTAAATTGTCACGAAGCTCGGCGAAATCGGGAGAATTGCCAACTCGGTCGCGGCTTCGAGTTGTGACTTGGTTTAGCAATTCGTTTTCAACCGGCAGGGGACGGAAACTGCGGGCAGCAGGAATATTATCGTGCGGAAGAGCATTGGGGAGGAAGCGTTCTCCGATACCACTATTGTCCCTAATGGAGGGGAGAATAATGTCGGGTACGACACCGCGTAATTGAGTCGAACTACCAGTGACTCGGTAAAATTTCTGAACGGTTGTTTTTAGGTCACCCGCGTTACGTGGATCTTGCATGAAGCGAAGGAAGGCGGCGACGCCCATTTTTTCCTGTACCGTTCCTTTGCCAAAAGTGGAAGATTCGCCCACGATGATTGCGCGGCGATAGTCTTGCAGCGCTGCGGCGAAGATTTCGCTAGAGGAGACGCTGTTCCGGTTGGTAACTACCATCAAGGGGCCTTCGTATTCGGGCCGGAGAGGAGTGGAAGAGAGGACTTCGATGAGACCCTTTTGATCCTTGGCTTGCACAACGGGTCCTCGTGATAAAAAAAGGCCAGCTAACCGGGGGACCTCTGCGAGAGAACCTCCTAAATTGTTACGCAAATCGATTGCAATGCCTTCGACGTTTTCACGTTTGAGACGCGAAAGGAGTTTTTTGACATCATTGTAGACACTTGGATCGGCGTCTTCAAAGTCGAGATAAAAGCTAGGAATGGTAATCCAACCGAGTCGAATGGATTTTCCATTCTCTTGGGTGAGATTGATGACTTCTGCAGAAGCAGCGGCGTCTTTTAGTTCAATCGTGCCTCGTTTGATGATGACTGGCCGCCTTTCAAAATCATTCACGGTTCGATTTTCAATGATGAGTTTAACGAAGGTATCCTTTCGCCCCAAAATGAGTTGCACCACTCGTTCAATGGGAAGGTAAGTGATATCGATGACGTTATTGTCATTGAGAGGATCGATGGCCACGATGCGGTCATCTGGCTGGAGTTGACCTTGACGATGGGCCGGCCCGTTAACGAGGATACCGGTGACGCGCGTGGCTCCGTCTGGCTCGGAAGCAAGTTCGGCCCCAATACCTGTTAGTTGATTACGCAGCTCTTGATCAAAGCGTTCGTTCTCACGTTCGCTGAGGTAGTCGGAGTGGGGGTCATGTGCCTGCGCTACGGCGCTAAAAAAGTAATCGGCAATTTCTTCGTCAGTTGCAGTCTGGACTGTTTCCTTAAAGCGCAGGTAACGAGTCTTAAGCACTTCGCGGGGTTTTTCGATATTGAGCCTTTGGAGAGGGGAGATGATTTCGATTTCTGGTGGAATAGGCTCTTCTTTCTCGGCTTCTTCTTCCGCTTGGGGTGAGGGCTTGTTTTGAGCGACAGCGGGTGCGAGGGGGCCGACTTTCGCCTCGTTCTCGTTCGCTGGTTTTTCTTCGTTTTCTGCGATGCCTTCTTCTACGAGGGGATCGGGGTTGGCTGGGTCAACGGGTCTGGAAAACTCCTCGGCAATTCTTTGCGCCCAGCGTTTCTTTTCCCTCTCGATGAGTTCTTGTTGGAGGAGTTCTTCGGTGAGCAATTCGTCTGCGATGCGGAGACGCCAGATACGTTGAGCCGCAAAGGCATCATCAGGCCAAGGTGCATTCTTACGTGAGCGTGGGACGAGAATGTCGCTCTCGAAGTCAAAGGCGGCCTTGTCTGTTAGAGTTTCAATGAACTCAGTTCTCTCCACTACCCGGGTGGCGAAGCGGCCGTAGATATCGCGAGCCGGTTGCATCCCGCGTGCGCGCAGAAGGAGGATGTCGAAAGCGTCGGGGGATTTCCCGGTGTATTGATTGGTGAACTCGTTAACGTCCTCTTGCGTGAAGTAGAGTTTTTCCGGATCAA
The DNA here is from genome assembly GCA_937949965.1 of uncultured Roseibacillus sp. Lineage (GTDB taxonomy): Bacteria > Verrucomicrobiota > Verrucomicrobiia > Verrucomicrobiales > Akkermansiaceae > Roseibacillus. The sequence continues at coordinate 379 of CALFBF010000127.1, read as the reverse complement.
GGGTATCGAGATAGAGATTGAGGATGCGCAGGTTGAGTTGATCGTCGAAGCGAAAAGCTTCAAAGTGGGTATCTCCCAGCATGATGGTGAGCGCCTTGCCGACGTCATTCATGGGTGCAGCAGAGAGCGTCGAGCCGATGCTCAAAAGCATGGGGACGAAGAGGCGGAGAAAGAGTTTCATCTTCGTGTGGAGACAGGGAACTTGAGGTCAACTTGATTTCGCGATCCCGCTTGTTAGGGAAAAGGGTAGCAGAAAAAGGGGCTGTTTGCGAGGGGGAGAAGCTAAATTTCGATTTCACCGGTGAAGGTGATTTCGGCCGGGCCATTCAGGGTGACTTGAACAAAGTCGTCCCCGGATTTTTCAAAACCGATTTCGAGG